>NZ_JBFBBA010000012.1:0-191558 GCF_040682455.1 Streptomyces sp. NPDC051183 | reverse complement strand
CAGATGTGGAAGCCCGGTAACGGGTGGAGCTGACTGGTACTAATAGGCCGAGGGCTTGTCCTCAGTTGCTCGCGTCCACTGTGTTAGTTCTGAAGTAACGAACCGTGTCATCGTCCGGTTGGTCAACTTCATAGTGTTTCGGTGGTCATAGCGTTAGGGAAACGCCCGGTTTACATTCCGAACCCGGAAGCTAAGCCTTTCAGCGCCGATGGTACTGCAGGGGGGACCCTGTGGGAGAGTAGGACGCCGCCGAACAACCCGCCCTTTTAGCTCAGTCGGTAGAGCGTCTCCATGGTAAGGAGAAGGTCAACGGTTCGATTCCGTTAAAGGGCTCCGACAGAAAGGCCCCCGCCTCTTGGCGGGGGCCTTTTTTGTTTTCACGGCCTCAGTGGAGTCGGTCGGCCGCGGTCTCGACGAAGGCACGGACCGCGGCTTCGAACTCGGTCTCGATGGCGATCAGCGCCTGCCGGTCGCTCGCGTGGGAGATCTCGTCGAGCTTGCCGGATATCGCGTCCATCAGGGGGTACAGAGCCGCGTCGGAGGCGACCAGTTGGAGGCGGAACGCCGCCGTTTCGGCGGCGGCCCCCAGCCGGTCGCTCTCCAAGAAGGCCTCCCGCAGGGGCTCCTCGTCGCGGGCGTGGTGGCGGCCGCGGAACCACATGGTGATTTTCGTGCGTTTGAGGTCGGTGACGGCCGCCGCGTAGCCGCCGTACGCGGCCAGTAGTTCCTGGCGGACGCGCTCCGCCCGGGCAAGGACCTCGGCGCGTTCGGCGGTGCGGCGCTGGAAGACGTAAGTGCTCAAGGAGCCGATCAAGGTGCCGGCGACGGCCACCAAGCTGGCGAAGACTGTGTCCACGGCTGCGAGTCGACCACGGGCGGACACAGGTTGGCCACGGCCCCGCCAGACACCGCCTAGTCGCCCGTGCGCTGCTCCGGGACGCGGAAGGCGAGGATCGCCATGTCGTCCGAGGCCGGTTCGGCGGCGAAGCGCTCCACCGCCCGCAGGACGCGGGAGGCCACGGCGCCCGCGGTGAGGCCCGTACAGGTGGTGAGGACCTCGGCGAGGCCGTCGTCGCCGAGCATGCGGGTGCCCTCGCGGCGTTCGGTGACGCCGTCCGTGACGCACAGCAGGACGTCGCCCGGGTCGAGGGTGAGGGTCTGCTCGTAAAGCTCCAGGTCGTCGAGTACGCCGAGCAGGGGCTGCGGGTCCGCCGCCGCGGTGACCTCGCCGTTCGGGCGCAGGCGCAGCGGGAGCGGGTGGCCGGCGCAGACGACCTTCATCAGGGCGCCGCCGTCGGGCTGGGGGTGGAGCTCGCCGTACAGGAGGGTGAGGAAGCGGCTGCGGGCGCCCTCGTCGAGGATCGCGGCGTTGAGCCGCTCCAGCACCGCCGGGCCGCCCAGGCCCTCGCGGGCCAGGAGACGCAGGGCGTGCCGGGCGAGGCCCGTGACGGCGGCCGCCTCGGGGCCCGTACCGCAGACGTCCCCGATGGCGAAGCCGTACGCGCCGTCGCGGATCGGGAAGACGTCGTAGAAGTCGCCGCCCACCTCGTTGCCCTCGCCGGCGGCGCGGTAGATGACCTCGACCTCCATGCCGGGGATGGCGGGGGAGCCGGGCGGCAGCAGGCTGCGCTGGAGCGAGCGGCTGATGGCGGTGCGCTCGGAGTAGAGGCGGGCGTTGTCCAGGGCGAGGGCCGCCCGGCGGGAGAGGTCCTCGGCCAGTTCGAGGATCTCCTGGCGGAAGTGCTCCTCGCTGGGCTTGCCGAGGGTGAGCATGCCGATCACGCGGTTGCGGGCGAGGAGGGGGAGGACCACCGTCTCGCCGCCGACCGCGAGGGCAGTCTCCGGCCAGGGGCGGGCGCCGGCCTCGCGGACCGGTTCGGGCGGGCTGACCCGGGAGAGCAGGGCCTTGAGGCCGTCGATGCGTTCCTCGTCCTCGTGCAGGACGTAGGAGAGGTACGGGTCGGAGGACTGGTCGGCGATCGTGTAGACGGCGCACCAGGTGGCCAGGGTCGGGACGGTCATCTGGGCCATGAGGGCCAGGGTCTGGTCCCGGTCGAGGGTGCCCGCGAGCAGGTCGGAGGCCTCGACGAGGAAGGAGAGGGAGCCGCGGCGCAGTCGTTCCAGCTCGCCGAGGCGGGCGGACTCGACGGCGAGGGCGATGCGGTCGGCGGCGAACTGGAGGCGCAGGGCCTCGTCGTTGGAGTAGCGGCCGGGGACTTCGGCGGCGACGCCGAGGGATCCGGTCAGGCGGCCTTCGACCTTGAGGGGGACGGTGACCACGGAGCGCATGCCGGTGGCTTCCAGGAGCGGGACGGCTCCGGGGACGGCGGAGAGGTCGTCGTGGACGGCGGGCATGCGGGCGGAGCCGTAGCGGTTGGTGCCGGCCTCGACGGGGACGCGGGCGAAGCGCTGGCGGGTGGAGGGCAGGCCGGTGGTGGCGCGGACCTCCAGCTCGGTCTCGTCGTCGGTGGCGAGCAGCAGGAAGGCGGCGTCGGCGTCGAGGAGGTCCCGGGCGCGTTCGACGGTGCGCTGGAGGAGGCCGTCGAGGTCGTCGGGGGCGGGGGAGCCGATGAAGATCTCGAAGGGGTCGGCGGTACGCGGTTCGGTGTGCTGGCCGTCGGTGGCCGGCACTCGTACGGGGGTCTGGAGCAGGGCGCGCTCGTCGTCATGGACGAGGAGGCAGACGGTGGAGGGCTCCCCGTGGGCATCGCGTACCCGGAGGTGGGACGCGTAAACGGGGATGACCCGGCCGTCGGCGCCGCGGATGCCGTAGCTGCCCTCCCAGCGGGACAGGCGCAGGGCCTCGGCGACGCCGGTGCCGGTGCCGGGCGTCTGCGGCCAGGCGGCGAGTTCGGCGAGGGGGCGGCCCACGGCCTTGGCGGCGGGGTGGCCGAAGATGATCTCGGCGTCCTCGTTCCAGGCGCTGACGCTGTCGGTGGCGTCGATCTGCAGGACGGCGACGCGCACCCGGCTGTCGGCGAGCGGCAGCAGCTGGTCGGGGACGACGGGGCCGGCGGAGCGGGTACCGACCGGACGGTCCGGGAGGTCGAGCCGGAACCACACGTGTTTGTGGGTGGCGGTGTACTCGACGCCCCAGCGGGTGGCGAGGGCCGCGCAGAGCATCAGCCCGCGGCCGTTCTCGCGGTCGGGATCGGCGTACGGGCGCTCGCCGGGGTGCTGGAGGGGGAGCTCGCGCTCGGGGTAGCGGTCGGCGACCTCGACGCGGACCCCGTCGCCGGAGCGCAGGCACAGGACCTCGGCGCGGGTGCCGGCGTGGACCACGGCGTTGGTGACCAGCTCGCTGGTGAGGACCACGGCGTCGTCGACGATGTCCGCGAAGCCCCAGCCCTGGAGCGTGTCGCGGACGAACGCGCGGGCGGCGGCGACGGAGCGCCCTAGGGGATCGAAACTGGCAGCCGCCCGTGCCGTGATCACGAGTCTCCTTCGACGCGGTTGGACATCGGGTGCCAGGTTACTTACCTTCGCGGTCGGCATGGTGCCGTCGTCGGGGATTCCACCCGCAGGGTGCGGCCGGTGTGCGATGGTGCCGAAGTGTTATGGCCGGGTTCGGCCAGGGTGAAACACTGGGCAGGCTTGAAGAGCCGGGCAGGAACACTCGATGTCCGGTGGAACAGCGGTCGACCCTTTCGGGAGGGACACGGTGGAGTCTGGCGCAGCGGTGCGGCGAACGGGAACGCGCCCGAAGGGCGGCCGGTCCCGGCGGAGCGGCACGACGGAAGTCGACGCGGCCGCTCTGAACCGGCTGCTCACGGCGCTGGTGTCGATGCGGGACGGGAACTTCCGCAAGCGGCTGACGGTGTCCGGCGAGGGCGTGATGGCGGAGATCGCCGCCGTCTACAACGAGGTCGCCGACCGCAATCTCCACCTGACCGGGGAGCTGTCCCGGGTCCGGCGGATGGTGGGGCGCGAGGGCAAGCTGAGCGAACGGCTGGAAACGGGTGCCTGTGAGGGCTCCTGGGCGGCCGCGATCGATGCCTCGAACCAGCTGGTGGACGATCTGGCCCGGCCGGTGTCCGAGGTGGGCCGGGTGCTGTCGGCGGTGGCCGAGGGTGACCTGGACCAGCGGATGGACCTGCGGACCCAGACGGCGGACGGGGCCGGGCATCCGCTGCGCGGGGAGTTCCTGAAGGTCGGGCGGACGGTCAATAACCTGGTCGACCAGCTGTCGGCGTTCACCGACGAGGTGACGCGCGTGGCGCTGGAGGTGGGTACCGAGGGCAAGCTCGGCGGCCAGGCGCAGGTGCGCGGGATGTCGGGTTCCTGGAAGGATCTGACCGACTCCGTCAACACGATGGCGTACCGGCTCACCGCTCAGGTGCGTGACATCGCTCTCGTCACGACGGCGGTGGCGAAGGGCGATCTGTCGCGCAAGGTCACGGTGCACGTGGCCGGCGAGATGCTCCAGCTGAAGAACACCGTCAACACGATGGTGGACCAGCTGTCCTCGTTCTCCTCCGAGGTGACCCGGGTCGCCCGCGAGGTGGGTACGGAGGGCGAGCTGGGCGGCCAGGCGAAGGTGCCCGGGGTCGCGGGCGTGTGGAAGGACCTCACGGACTCCGTCAACACGATGGCGGGCAACCTGACGGCGCAGGTGCGCGGGATCGCGCAGGTCACTACGGCCGTTGCGAACGGTGACCTGTCGCAGAAGGTCAGGGTGAGCGCGCGCGGCGAGGTCGCACAGCTGGCCGAAACGATCAACCAGATGACGGAGACGCTGCGGACCTTCGCGGACGAGGTCACGCGCGTGGCGAGCGAGGTCGGGGCCAAGGGAACGCTCGGCGGCCAGGCGCAGGTGCCGGGGGCGGCCGGTACGTGGAAGGACCTCACCGATTCGGTGAACACGGTCTTCCGCAACCTGACCACGCAGGTGCGTGACATCGCGACGGTGACGACCGCGGTGGCCAACGGCGATCTCTCGCAGAAGGTCACCGTCAATGTGGCCGGCGAGATGCTGGAGCTGAAGAACACCGTCAACACGATGGTGGACCAGCTCCAGTCCTTCGGTGCGGAAGTGACGCGGGTGGCCCGTGAGGTCGGCGTCGAGGGTGAACTGGGCGGCCAGGCGCAGGTGCCGGGGGCCGCCGGGACGTGGAAGGACCTCACCGACTCGGTGAACACCGCCTTCCGCAACCTCACCGGGCAGGTGCGCAACATCGCGCAGGTGACGACGGCGGTGGCCAACGGCGATCTGTCGCAGAAGGTCACCGTGGACGTCTCGGGCGAGATGCTCCAGCTGAAGAACACCGTGAACACGATGGTGGACCAGCTGTCGTCCTTCGCCGACCAGGTCACGCGGATGGCCCGGGACGTGGGTACGGAGGGCCGGCTCGGCGGTCAGGCCCGGGTGGAGGGGGTCTCGGGCACCTGGAAGGAGCTCACCGACTCCGTCAACTTCATGGCCGGCAACCTGACCTCGCAGGTACGGCAGATCGCCCAGGTGACCACGGCGGTCGCGCGCGGTGACCTGTCGCAGAAGATCGACGTGGACGCCCGCGGCGAGATCCTGGAGCTGAAGAACACCATCAACACGATGGTGGACCAGCTCTCCGCCTTCGCGGAGCAGGTGACCCGGGTGGCCCGGGACGTGGGTACGGAGGGCCGCCTCGGCGGCCAGGCGCAGGTGCCCGGGGTGGCCGGGGTGTGGCGCGACCTGACGGACTCGGTGAACGGCATGGCCGGGAACCTGACCTCGCAGGTGCGCAACATCGCGCAGGTCGCGACGGCGGTGGCGCGCGGTGACCTGTCGCAGAAGATCGACGTGGACGCCCGGGGCGAGATCCTGGAGCTGAAGAACACCCTCAACACCATGGTCGACCAGCTGTCGAACTTCGCGGAGCAGGTCACCCGGGTGGCGCGCGAGGTGGGTACCGAGGGCATCCTGGGCGGCCAGGCCGAGGTGAAGGGTGTCTCGGGCACCTGGAAGGACCTCACCCAGTCCGTCAACTTCATGGCGAACAACCTGACTTCGCAGGTGCGCAACATCGCCGAGGTGACGACGGCGGTCGCGATGGGCGACCTCTCCAAGAAGATCACGGTCGACGCCAAGGGCGAGATCCTCGAACTGGTCACCACGGTCAACACGATGGTGGACCAGCTGTCCTCCTTCGCGGAGCAGGTGACGCGGGTGGCCCGCGAGGTGGGCTCCGAGGGCATCCTGGGCGGTCAGGCCCGGGTGCGCGGGGTCACGGGCATCTGGAAGGACCTGACGGACAACGTCAATCTGATGGCCAACAACCTGACCTCCCAGGTGCGCAACATCTCCCAGGTCTCGGCGGCCGTCGCCAACGGCGACCTGACGAAGAAGGTCACGGTCGAGGCGCGCGGCGAGGTCGCGCAGCTCGCGGACACCGTCAACACGATGGTGAAGACGCTGTCGTCCTTCGCCGACGAGGTCACGCGCGTGGCCCGTGAGGTGGGTACGGAGGGCCGTCTGGGCGGCCAGGCGCACGTGCCGGGGGTTTCCGGGACGTGGAAGGACCTCACCGACTCGGTGAACTTCATGGCCTCCAACCTCACCGGCCAGGTGCGGCAGATCGCCATGGTCACGACCGCCATCGCCAAGGGCGACATGACCAAGAAGATCGACATCGATGCGCGCGGCGAGATCCTGGAGCTCAAGACGACCATCAACACGATGGTCGACCAGCTGTCCTCCTTCGCCGACCAGGTGACCCGCGTGGCCCGCGAGGTGGGTACGGAGGGCATCCTGGGCGGCCAGGCCCGGGTGCGTGACGTCGACGGCACCTGGCGGGACCTGACGGAGTCCGTGAACGAGATGGCCGGGAACCTCACCCGGCAGGTGCGTGCCATCGCGGCCGTCGCCACGGCCGTGACCCGCGGCGATCTGAACCTCAAGATCGACGTGGACGCCGCGGGCGAGATCCAGGTCCTCCAGGACAACCTCAACACGATGATCGCCAACCTGCGCGACACGACCCTGGCCAACAAGGAGCAGGACTGGCTCAAGGGCAACCTCGCCCGCATCTCCGCCCTGATGCAGGGCCGCCGCGAGCTCGACGACGTGGCCTCGCTGATCATGAGCGAGCTCACCCCGGTGGTCTCCGCGCAGCACGGCGCGTTCTTCCTGGCGCTGCCGGCCGGCGGGACCACCGAGATCGGGACGGAGGGGGGCGCGGACGGCGCGTACGAGCTGCGGATGCGCGGGAGCTACGCGTACGCCGGGGGCCAGATGCCCACCTCCTTCCGGCCGGGGGAGGGGCTGATCGGGACGGTCGCCGAGGAGAAGCGGACGATCCTCGTCGAGAACACCCCGCCCGGTTACCTGAGGATCTCCTCGGGGCTCGGGGAGGCGCCGCCGGCGCATGTGATCGTGCTGCCGGTGCTGTTCGAGGGGAAGGTGCTCGGCGTCATCGAGCTGGCCTCCTTCCAGCCCTTCACGCAGATCCAGAAGGACTTCCTCAGCCAGATCGCCGAGATGATCGGTACGAGCGTCAACACCATCTCCGTCAACTCCAAGACGGAGATGCTGCTCAAGCAGTCGCAGGAGATGACCGAGGAGTTGCGCGAGCGCTCCGACGAGCTGGAGAACCGGCAGAAGGCGCTCCAGGCCGCCAACGCGGAGCTGGAGGAGAAGGCCGAGCTGCTGGCCCAGCAGAACCGGGACATCGAGGTGAAGAACACCGAGATCGAGGAGGCCCGGCAGGTCCTGGAGGAGCGTGCCGAGCAGCTCGCGGTCTCGATGCGCTACAAGAGCGAGTTCCTGGCGAACATGTCGCACGAGCTGCGTACGCCGCTCAACTCGCTGCTGATCCTGGCCAAGCTGCTCGCGGACAACGCGGACGGCAACCTCTCGCCGAAGCAGGTGGAGTTCGCCGAGACCATCCACGGCGCGGGTTCCGACCTGCTCCAGCTGATCAACGACATCCTCGACCTGTCGAAGGTCGAGGCCGGGAAGATGGACGTCTCGCCGACCCGGATCGCGCTGGTGCAGCTCGTCGACTACGTGGAGGCCACCTTCCGGCCGCTGACGGCGGAGAAGGGCCTGGACTTCTCGGTACGGGTCTCCCCGGAGCTGCCCGCGACCCTGCACACGGACGAGCAGCGGCTGTTGCAGGTGCTGCGCAACCTGCTGTCGAACGCGGTGAAGTTCACCGACGGCGGGGCGGTGGAGCTGGTGATCCGGCCCGCCGGGGCCGATGTGCCGCAGGCGATCCGCGAACAGCTGCTGGAGGCCGGTTCGCTGCGCGAGGCGGACGCGGACCTGATCGCCTTCTCGGTGACGGACACCGGCATCGGGATCGCGGCGAGCAAGATGCTGGTGATCTTCGAGGCGTTCAAGCAGGCCGACGGCACCACGAGCCGCAAGTACGGCGGCACGGGCCTCGGGCTGTCGATCAGCCGGGAGATCGCCCGGCTGCTGGGCGGGGAGATCCACGCGGCGAGCGAGCCGGGCCGCGGGTCGACCTTCACGCTGTACCTGCCGCTGCACCCGAGCGAGCTGCCCCCGCAGGGGTACGCGCCGCCCACGCCGGGCGGCGGCCGCGGGGAGCCGTACCGCAGGCACGTCGAGGAGGCGCGGCCCGTGCTGCCGCCGGCCCCGGCCGTGGCCGCGGTCGAGCAGGCCCTGGCGGCGCCGGTCGCCAACTCCCAGCCGGTGGCGCTGCCGCGGGGTGCGGAGCAGGGGTCGTCGGCGCTGTTCCGGCGGCGGCGCAAGGCGCTGAGCGAGCCGGTGCCGCGGGCGGAGGTGCCGGGGCAGCCGGAGGCGGAGGCCTGGGCGCTGGAGGACGTACTCCCGGTCGTACCGCGGACGTACGACTTCCACGGCGAGCGGGTACTGATCGTGGACGACGACGTGCGCAACGTCTTCGCTCTCACCAGCGTGCTGGAGCAGCACGGGCTGGCCGTGCTCTACGCGGAGAACGGGCGGGAGGGCATCGAGGTGCTGGAGCAGCACGACGACGTGGCGGTCGTGCTGATGGACATCATGATGCCGGAGATGGACGGGTACGCGACGACCTCGGCGATCCGGCGGATGCCGCAGTTCGAGGGGCTTCCGATCATCGCGCTGACGGCGAAGGCGATGAAGGGCGACCGGGAGAAGGCGATCGAGTCCGGTGCCTCGGACTACGTCACCAAGCCGGTCGATCCTGACTACCTACTGTCGGTCATGGAAGGGCATATGCGGGGTAAGTGAGCACGGATCCGGCAGCACGGGGGGATGGTCGAGGGGCCACACAGGGAACCTTCTGCTCTCCCACCACGTTTCTGCTTCGTGCACAGTGACATCTTGGTGACAGGGTGTGGCGATCTCGGGACTGGGGCTACGATGACCGGCACAAGGGCGGACGGCGCAAGGATGCCGTCCTCTGGGGCGGGGCCCGGCGTACACGCCGGTGCCAGGAGCCGGGGAGGCCCCATGCCGGGGCGAGGAGGACAGGGCATGGTGCAGAAGGCCAAGATCCTCCTGGTCGACGACCGGCCGGAGAATCTGCTGGCGTTGGAGGCCATCCTCTCCGCGCTCGATCAGACACTGGTCCGGGCGTCGTCGGGGGAGGAAGCGCTCAAAGCGCTGCTGACGGACGATTTCGCGGTCATCCTGCTGGATGTGCAGATGCCGGGGATGGACGGGTTCGAGACGGCCGCGCACATCAAGCGGCGGGAACGCACCCGGGACATCCCGATCATCTTCCTCACCGCGATCAACCACGGTCCGCACCACACCTTCCGCGGTTACGCGGCGGGCGCGGTCGACTACATCTCCAAGCCCTTCGACCCGTGGGTGCTGCGGGCCAAGGTCTCGGTCTTCGTCGAGCTGTACACGAAGAACTGCCAGCTGCGGGAGCAGGCGGCGCTGCTGCGGCTCCAGCTGGAGGGCGGCGGCTCCAACGGCGACGGCAGCAAGGAGACGGCCGGACTGCTGGCCGAGCTCTCCGCGCGGCTCGCGGCCGTCGAGGAGCAGGCCGAGGCGCTGACCAAGCAGCTCGGCGAGGACTCGGCCGACGGGGCCGTCGTGGCGACCGCGGCCCACTTGGAGCGCAAACTGACCGGACTGCGGCGGGCACTCGACGCCCTGGAGCCCGGGACCGGGGGCGCCGCGCCGGTGCTGCCCGCCCAGGGTTAGGCCGGGGCCGGGCGTCTCCTCCCGATCCCTTCCGCACTTCTCCAGGCGTGCCCCCGGCTCCGGCTGGGGGCACGTCAGGTCTGGCGGTCCGTCAGCATCCGTCAAACCGCGGGCGGGCGGGGCGACACGAACGGGTGAAGGGGTGGGCACGCGTGTCCACCGGCGTGGACACCGGTAACCTCGGGCCCATGGCCTCAAGTACGTCCGGTAAGGGTTCCCAGAGCACCGCGGGCACCGCGAAGGGCCGCACCGGCCGTACTCCGGCGCCGGCGAAGAAGGCGGCAGCCGCGCGCAAGCCTCCCGCGAAGAAGGCCGCGGCCGCCAAGCGCGCCCCCGTCAAGAAGGTCGCGCCCAAGCCCGCGCCGTCCCCGACCGGCGGCGTGCTGCGGCTGGTGCGCGCCCTGTGGCTCGGCTGCGCGCACGCGGTCGGCATGGTGTTCCGCGGGGTCGGCCGGGGCGCGAAGAACCTCGATCCCGCCCACCGCAAGGACGGGGTCGCGCTGCTGCTGCTCGCCCTCGCGCTGATCGTCGCCGCCGGGACCTGGTCGAATCTGAACGGTCCGGTCGGGGATCTGGTCACCATGCTGGTCACCGGCGCCTTCGGACGCCTCGACCTGCTCGTGCCGATCCTGCTCGGGGTCATGGCGGTACGTTTCATCCGCCATCCCGAACAGGCCGACGCCAACGGCCGCATCGGCATCGGGCTCTCCGCGCTCGTCATCGGAGTCCTGGGGCTCGTGCACATCGCCTGCGGCGCCCCCGGGCGCGACGAGGGCACCACCGCCATGCAGAACGCGGGCGGGCTCATCGGCTGGGGCGCCTCCAAGCCGCTGATCTTCACCATGGGCGCGCCGCTGGCGGTGCCGATGCTGGTGCTCCTCACCGTCTTCGGGCTGCTGGTCGTCACCGCGACCCCGGTCAACGCCGTCCCGCAGCGGCTGCGCGGGCTCGGCATCCGGCTCGGGATCATCGCGCCGAACGAGTACGACGAGGGCTACGGGGACGACGCCGAGAGCGGTGGCGCCGAACGGCACGATCCCGAGCAGTGGCGGGCCCGTACGGGCTCCGGCGCCGGGGCCGCGAGCGGAGGCGGACCGGGGGACCCCGACACCGCCGAGGAGGAGGCGCTCGCCCGGCGGCGGCGCCCGCGGCGGTCCTCCTCCCGGCCGGCCATGGACCGGGAGATGGACGCCATCGACGTGGCCGCGGCGGCCGCCGCCGCGCTGGACGGCGTGGTCTACGGCGGAATGCCGCCCTCCCCGCTCGTGGCCGACCTCACGCACGGCATCTCCGCCGAGCGCGGCGGCGTGGAGATCACCGCTCCGGTGCCGCCCGCCCGGGAGGAGACCCCCAGGGCCCCCGCCGCGTCGGCGCCTGCCGCGCCGGCCGCCGCCGAGCCGCCGCACGCCACCACCGCCGCGGCCTCCGGGACGCTGTCGGTGCCCGACCTGACCAAGGCGCCGCCGGAGACCCAGCCGCTGCCGCCCCGCGCCGAGCAGCTCCAGCTGCGCGGGGACATCACGTACGCCCTGCCGTCGCTGGACCTGCTGGAGCGCGGCGGGCCCGGGAAGACCCGTAGCGCCGCCAACGACGCGGTCGTCGCCTCGCTGACGAACGTCTTCACGGAGTTCAAGGTCGACGCGAAGGTCACCGGCTTCACCCGCGGCCCGACGGTCACCCGCTACGAGGTGGAGCTGGGCCCGGCGGTGAAGGTCGAGCGGATCACGGCGCTGGCGAAGAACATCGCCTACGCCGTCGCCTCCCCGGACGTGCGGATCATCAGCCCGATCCCGGGCAAGTCGGCCGTCGGCATCGAGATCCCGAACACCGACCGCGAGATGGTCAACCTGGGCGACGTCCTGCGTCTCGCGGACGCGGCCGAGGACGACCACCCGATGCTCGTCGCGCTCGGCAAGGACGTCGAGGGCGGCTACGTGATGGCCAACCTGGCGAAGATGCCGCACGTGCTGGTCGCGGGCGCCACCGGCTCCGGCAAGTCCTCCTGCATCAACTGCCTGATCACCTCGGTGATGGTCCGGGCCACCCCGGAGGACGTGCGGATGGTGCTGGTCGACCCCAAGCGGGTCGAGCTGACGGCGTACGAGGGCATCCCGCACCTGATCACGCCGATCATCACGAACCCGAAGCGGGCCGCCGAGGCCCTCCAGTGGGTCGTGCGCGAGATGGACCTGCGCTACGACGACCTGGCCGCCTTCGGCTACCGGCACATCGACGACTTCAACCAGGCGATCCGGGACGGCAAGATCAAACTGCCGCCGGGCAGCGAGCGCGAGCTCAGCCCGTACCCGTACCTGCTGGTGATCGTCGACGAGCTCGCCGACCTGATGATGGTGGCCCCGCGGGACGTGGAGGACTCCATCGTCCGCATCACCCAGCTGGCCCGCGCGGCCGGCATCCACCTCGTGCTCGCGACCCAGCGGCCCTCGGTGGACGTGGTGACCGGTCTGATCAAGGCGAACGTGCCCTCGCGGCTCGCCTTCGCCACCTCCTCGCTCGCCGACAGCCGGGTCATCCTCGACCAGCCGGGCGCCGAGAAGCTCATCGGAAAGGGTGACGGACTGTTCCTGCCGATGGGTGCGAACAAGCCCGTCCGCCTCCAGGGCGCCTTCGTCACCGAGGACGAGATCGCCGGGATCGTGCAGCACTGCAAGGACCAGATGGCGCCCGTCTTCCGGGACGACGTCACGGTCGGGCAGAAGCAGAAGAAGGAGATCGACGAGGAGATCGGCGACGACCTGGACCTGCTGTGCCAGGCGGCCGAGCTGGTGGTCTCGACGCAGTTCGGCTCGACCTCGATGCTCCAGCGCAAGCTGCGGGTGGGCTTCGCCAAGGCGGGGCGGCTCATGGACCTGATGGAGTCGCGGGGGATCGTCGGCCCGAGCGAGGGTTCGAAGGCGCGCGACGTCCTGGTCAAGGCCGACGAGCTGGACGGTGTGCTCGCCGTCATCCGTGGGGAGACTCCCGGCCAGTAGTGCTGTGTCGGAAAGGTTGGACGGGCAACCGTTTCCGTTGGGCCCGCGTCCAGTTGAGCAAGGCGGCGGCACAGCCGCGGCGGGGCGTACGGGGACCTACAGGACCCCGGGCGGCCGCGTCGTACGGGACCACGCGCGGCACCACGTGCGGGGTCGGGCCGCCGCACCGGTGAGGGCGTCCGGTCGCCATTCGGATGGCGTAGGAAGTCCACCCTCCGGTTGCTCCACCCTTTCGTACCCCCCCTAGACTGGACATCCAGCAGGTGGCTACACGCTCGAAAGGCGCCCACGTGTCCATCGGCAACTCCAACTCCCCCGAAGACGAGCGGCCTTCGACCGACGACCGGTCCGAGGACCGCATCGTCGAACGCTCCGTCGAAGAGCCGTCCATCGGGACGGCCCTCAAGAAGGCCCGGATCGCCGCCGGGCTCACCGTCGACGAGGTCAGTTCCGCCACCCGCGTGCGCATCCCGATCGTGCACGCGATCGAGGACGACGATTTCACGCGGTGCGGCGGCGACGTCTACGCCCGCGGCCACATCCGTACGATCGCCCGCGCCGTGCACCTCGATCCGGCCCCCCTGATCGAGAGGTACGACGCGGCCCACGGCGGCCGGCCGGCACCCACACCAGCCGCGCCCATGTTCGATGCCGAGCGGATCCGCCCCGAACGGCAGCGGCCCAACTGGACCGCCGCCATGGTCGCCGCCATCGTCGCGGTGATCGGCTTCGTCGGCTTCACGGCCTTCGGCGGCGGCGACGAGAAGGCCAAGCGGCCGGTGGCGGAAGGTTCCGTCTCCCCGCAGCCCGCCCCCAAGCAGTCCGGCGGCAAGCCGTCCGGCCCGCCCCAGCAGACCCCGCAGCAGCCGCAGGCCCCCAAGCCGGAGCCTTCGGACAGCGCCATCGCCGCCGCGCCCAAGGACCTCGTCACGGTCGTCCTGACGGCCGACACCGGCGAGAGCTGGATCTCGGCGAAGGACCACAGCGGCCGGCTGCTCTTCGACGGAACCCTCACGCAGGGCGAGTCGAAGACCTTCACCGACAAGGAGTCCATCGACCTGGTGCTCGGCGATGCCGGGGTCGTGAAGCTCTTCGTGAACGGCAAGGAGATCCAGGACGAATTCCAGCCGGGTCAGGTGGAACGCCTCACATACACCAAGGACGATCCGCGTCAGGGAGCGGCCCAGGCGGGCTGACCTGGCCTTGGCCCGGGCGCCCCGCAAGCGCTGAAGCTGTGATTCCGGATCCCCGGGGTGCCGCGCCGCACCCCGGGGATCTTGCTGTGCCGGTGCTCCGGCCGGACTTGGGGGAGGGGCCGACGCCGGGACGAAGTAGTCTTGAGTCCATGCCCGAACGCCGTACCGTCGCCCTTGTCACTCTTGGCTGCGCCCGTAACGAGGTGGACTCGGAGGAGCTCGCAGGCCGCTTGGCGGCGGATGGCTGGGAGCTCGTCGAGGACGCCGCCGATGCGGACGTAGCCGTCGTCAACACCTGTGGCTTCGTCGAAGCCGCCAAAAAGGACTCCGTAGACGCCCTGCTGGAAGCCAACGATCTCAAGGATCACGGCAAGACCCAGGCCGTCGTCGCCGTCGGCTGCATGGCCGAGCGCTACGGCAAGGAACTCGCCGAAGCGCTCCCCGAGGCCGACGGGGTCCTCGGCTTCGACGACTACGCCGACATCTCCGACCGCCTCCAGACCATCCTCAACGGCGGCATCCACGCCTCCCACACCCCGCGCGACCGGCGCAAGCTGCTGCCGATCAGCCCCGCGGCCCGCCAGGACGCCGAGGTGGCACTTCCCGGCCACGCGCAGGAGCCCGCCGAGGCCCCGGCCGAGGCCCCCGCCGACCTGCCGGACGGGCTCGCCCCCGCCTCCGGGCCGCGCGCGCCGCTGCGCCGCCGCCTCGACAAGAGCCCGGTCGCCTCGGTCAAGCTGGCCTCCGGCTGCGACCGGCGCTGCTCCTTCTGCGCCATCCCGTCCTTCCGCGGCTCCTTCATCTCCCGCCGTCCCAGCGACGTGCTGGGCGAGACGCGCTGGCTCGCGGAGCAGGGCGTCAAGGAGATCATGCTGGTCTCCGAGAACAACACCTCGTACGGCAAGGACCTCGGCGACATCCGCCTGCTGGAGACCCTGCTGCCCGAGCTGGCCGAGGTGGACGGCATCGAGCGCGTCCGCGTCAGCTACCTGCAGCCCGCCGAGATGCGGCCCGGCCTGATCGACGTACTGACCTCGACCCCCAAGGTCGTGCCGTACTTCGACCTCTCCTTCCAGCACTCGGCCCCCGACGTGCTGCGCGCCATGCGCCGCTTCGGGGACACCGACCGGTTCCTGGAGCTGCTGGACACCATCCGCGGCAAGGCCCCGCAGGCCGGCGTCCGGTCCAACTTCATCGTCGGCTTCCCCGGCGAGAAGGAGTCGGACTTCGCCGAGCTGGAGCGTTTCCTCACCCACGCGCGGCTCGACGCCATCGGCGTCTTCGGCTACTCGGACGAGGACGGCACCGAGGCGGTCACCTACGACCACAAGCTGGACGAGGACACCATCGCCGAGCGGCTCGCGCACATGCAGCGGCTCGCCGAGGAGCTCACCTCGCAGCGCGCGGAGGAGCGCATCGGGGAGACCCTGGAGGTACTCGTCGAGACGGTCGTCCCCTTTGACGAGGCCGACGAGGGCGAGGGTGCCTACGGGCGGGCCGCCCACCAGGCGCCCGAGACCGACGGCCAGGTCGTCTTCACCGACGGCACCGGTCTGGTCCCCGGACGTATCGTGACGGCCAAGGTGGTCGGCACGCTGGGCGTGGACCTCGTGGCCGAGCCCCTGGACCTGGAATTTGAGGAGGCGGCCGGATGACCGGAGTCCCGGCATCTGCGGCGGGCGGGACCGGCCGCCGGCCCGCGCCCGGCGCGAAGCTGGGGGCTGCGGCGGTCAATCAGGCCAGCCTGTGGAACATCGCCAACATCCTGACGATGATCCGGCTCGTCCTGGTGCCGGGATTCGTCCTGCTGCTGCTCGCCGACGGGGGCTACGACCCCGTCTGGCGGGCGCTGGCCTGGGCGGCGTTCGCCGTCGCCATGATCACGGACATCTTCGACGGGCACCTCGCCCGTACGTACAACCTGGTCACGGACTTCGGGAAGATCGCCGACCCCATCGCCGACAAGGCGATCATGGGGTCGGCTCTGGTGTGTCTGTCGTGGCTCGGCGACCTGCCCTGGTGGGTGACCGGTGTGATCCTCGGGCGGGAACTCGGGATCACGCTGATGCGTTTCTGGGTCATCCGGTACGGAGTGATTCCGGCCAGCCGGGGCGGCAAGCTCAAGACCCTGGCGCAGGGGACGGCGGTGGGCATGTACGTGCTCGCACTGACCGGGCCGCTGGCGACCCTGCGCTTCTGGGTGATGGCGGTGGCGGTCGTGCTGACCGTCGTCACCGGTTTGGACTACATCCGCCAGGCCGTGGTGCTCCGGCGCCAGGGCCTGGACGCGGAGCGAGCCGCGTAGTGACGGACGGGGCGGGGGATTCTGCAGTGGCCCGTGAGGCGGAGCGGAATCTCGCGGCCGCCGAAGCGGTCGCCGCGGACGTCCTGCGGACCCTTGCGGAGAGTGACGAGACGCTCGCCGTGGCGGAGTCGCTGACCGGCGGGATGGTGGCCGCGGTGCTCACGTCCGTCCCCGGCGCCTCGCGGTCCTTCCGGGGTTCGGTCACGGCGTACGCGACGGAGCTCAAGCACCGGGTGCTGGGAGTGGACGCCGCGCTGCTGGCGGCCGAAGGCGCGGTGAACGCGCAGGTCGCCGAGGAGATGGCGGCCGGGGTGCGCCGCGTGCTGGGCGCCTCGTGGGGCATCGCGACGACCGGAGTGGCCGGCCCCGACCCCCAGGACGGGCAGCCGGTGGGCACGGTTTTCGTCGCCGTGGCGGGTCCGGGAGGCAGGAAAACGGCCCGGCTGAGGTTGAACGGCTCCCGCGCGGAAATCCGTAGGGAGAGTGCACGGACAGTGCTCGAACTTCTCTCGAGCGAACTCCGCGAGAATCTGCGGGGGCAGGATACGGAACAGAACGGGGGGATTTGATGTTTGCAGCCCTGAGTGAACACGACATCGCTCCCCGCACGGCCGCGGCGCGAGGCGGTACGGTGGGGCGTGAAGGTTACGGCTACACGGTCAGAGGAGGGAGCCACCGATGATTCTGCTCCGTCGCCTGCTGGGTGACGTGCTGCGTCGGCAGCGCCAGCGCCAGGGCCGTACTCTGCGCGAAGTCTCCTCGTCCGCCCGAGTTTCGCTCGGCTATCTCTCCGAGGTGGAGCGGGGGCAGAAGGAGGCATCCTCCGAGCTGCTCTCCGCGATCTGCGACGCGCTTGACGTACGGATGTCCGAGCTGATGCGCGAAGTCAGCGACGAGCTGTCGCTGGCGGAGCTGGCACAGTCGGCCGCGGCAAGCGAACCGGTGCCTGCGCCGGTCCGCCCGATGCTCAATTCGGTATCCGTGGCCTCGGTCACGGGTGGCCCGGAGCGGGTGACCATCAAGGCGCCCGTGGAAGCGGTGAATGTCGTAGCCGCGTGAGTCGCACGATTGCCTGAGCGTGTGAGTGTGGCCGGAGCCCCGGTCGGTGCGTGACGCACCGACCGGGGCTCCCGGCCGTTCTGGGTGCGGGGGCCGAGGGGGTGCGGGAGGATGGGCCAGTCCGGGTACCCGGCCCCTGGAGGTGGCCGTGCGGCGGTTGGAACGTATACCTGCGGGCCTGGCCCTCGCGCTGGCGGTGGGGGTCCTGTGGTGGTGGGCCGTGCTGCGGCTGGTGCTGGAGCCCGCGGACTCCGGGCCCGTGGAGGGCGTGGTGGCGGTCGGCGGGTGGGGGCTGGGGGTGCTGCCGGTGCACTGCCGGCCGGGGCCGGGGGCGGGGGCGCGTCGTCGGTCGCGGTCGGGGCAGGCCTGGGGAGGCTCGGGGCGGAGAGGCACCGGACGGGGAGGCACCGGGCGGGGGACGGGAGCCGGCGGGGCGGCGGCTACCAGGGCATCGACACTCCACCGTTCGGGCGAAGAATCTGGCCCGTCATGAAGGACGAGGCGTCCGAGGCGAGGTAGAGCACGGCCTGGGCGATGTCCTCGGGCTCGCCGACCCGGCGCAGCGGGGACATCCGGGTCATCGCCGCCTCCGTCTGCTCCTGGACCTCGGGGCTGTGGCGGCCGGTCATCGGAGTGCGGATCCAGCCGGGCGCGACGGCGTTGACGCGGATGCCGTGCGGACCGGCCTCGGTGGCCAGGGTCTTCGTGAGCTGGACGACGGCCGCCTTGGCGGCGCTGTAGCAGAGCAGGCCGGGCTGGGCGGCGTCCACGGCGCCGGAGGCCATGGTGACGATCGATCCCGGGCGGCCCGCCGCGATCATGGAGCGGGCGGCCTCCTGGCAGGTGCGGAGCACCCCCTTGAAGTTGATGTCGAGGATCCGGTCGAGGTCCTCGTCGGCGGTCTCCAGGACGCTGCTGGTGTGCATGACCCCGGCTATCGCGGCGGCGATGTCGAGCGGACCGGCCGCCGCGACGGCTTCCCTGACGCGGGCCCGGTCGGTCACGTCGAGGGCGTGGACGGTGGCGGTGCCGCCGGCCTTGGTGATCAGGGCCGCCGTCTCGGCCAGGCCCTGCTCGTCACGGTCGGCGCAGTGCACGTGCGCGCCGGCCTCGGCGAGGAGCACGGCGGTGGCACGGCCGATGCCGCTGGCGGCGCCGGTGACGAGGGCGGTACGGCCGGAGAGGTCGTACGAGGCGGCGGGCTTCGCGGTGGGCTTTTCGGTGGGCTCTTCGGTGGGCTCTTCGGTGGGTGTGGGCATGGCGGGACCGTACGGCCGTATCTGACGGACCGTCAACGGGTGGGGGGTCGTGACTACGGCGTGGGCCCGGACTGGCAGCGGGGGCACCAGTACGTGGGCCGGGCGTCCTGGGGAGCTTCGCGGACGGGTGTGCCGCAGCGCAGGCAGGGGCGGTGGGCGCGGCCGTAGACGAAGAGGTCCTGGCCGGGGCGGCGGCTGCCGGTGGTGTTGCGGCGGGGGTACGGGCCGGTGGTGTTCGCGGCGAGCAGCCGGTGCGCGGCGGCGGCCAGGCGGGGGAGCGTGGTCTGCGGGAGTGCGCCGACGGGGGTCCAGGGGGTGACCTGGGCGAGGAAGCAGAGCTCGCACTTGTAGATGTTGCCGATCCCGGCGAGGTTGCGCTGGTCCAGGAGGGCCTCGCCGAGGGGGCGCTCGGGGGCGGCGGCGAGGTTGGCCGCGGCCGTGTCGGGGTCCCAGTCCGGGCCGAGGAGGTCGGGGCCGAGGTGGCCGACGACTTCGGCCTCGTCGGAGGTGCGGATCAGTTCGAGGACGGGGAGGCGGTAGCCGACGGCGGTGTGCGTCTCGGTGCCGAGGATGGCGCGGATCTCGTGGGCGGGGCCGCCCCGCCATTTCGCTCCCGCGGGGAACACGTGCCAGGCGCCGTCCATGCGGAGGTGGCTGTGGAGGGTGAGCCCGCCGGCGGCATCGCCGGTGCCGTTGCCGTTGCCCGTGAACCGGGCGAGGAGGTGTTTGCCGCGGGGGACCACGTTGAGGGTGGTGCGGGTGGTGAGGTCGACCGTGGCGAGGCGGGGGGTGCGGAGGTCCGAGCGGGTGAGGCGGTGGCCCGCCAGGGCGGCGTGGAGCCGGGCCGCTGCGCGCCAGACGCTGTCTCCTTCGGGCATGCCGCCATTGTCGCTCCGCTCGGGCCCGGGTTGCGGCGCGGCGGCGCCCCGGCGCCTCGGGCCCCCGGCGGCTGGGCCGTCTCCGGGCGCGCCCGCGCCGGGTGGCCGCCCGGGCCGGGTCCCGGGGTCTGGTGCCTCGGCCGTCGGGGTGGGGTCTTCAGGCGGGGCCGTGTCCGGGCGGGGTGCCTGGGGCCGGGTCCCGGGGTGGTGCCTCGGCCGTCGGGGTGGGGTCGCTGGGCGGGGCGGTGCCCGGGTGGGGTGCGGTGGTGCCGTCCCTGGAGCCCAGCGGCTCGGGACCCGGCTGCCTTTGGGTACGCCCCCGGGAGCGGCGTGGTGGTGCCGGCCCCCGGGGGCGAAGGTGGCTGGTGCCGTCTCCTGGCGTGCCCGGGCCCGGGGTTGCTCTGTGCGGGGCGGGGTGTGGTTGCCCGGGTTGGGGCCCGAAGTCTTGTGCCTCGGGCGGGAAGTGACTGGTGCCGCCCTTTGGTGTGCCCGTGTTTGGGGAGCTCGCCCCCCGGGGGCCTCCCGGGTCTCCGGGTCTCCGGGTCTGGGGCCCGGTGGGGCCGGGGGCGGCTGGTGCCGTCCCCTGCGTGCCCGTGCCGGGAGGGTGTGGGCGGGGGTACCGCCGGAGGTCACGGGCGGAGGCGGAGGCCGCGGGGGGTGGCGTGGAAGCCCGCGGATTCCAGGGGTGGGCCCAGGGGGGAGGTGAGGGAGGGGGCGGCGTTGATGCGTTCCACCGTGAGGGCGGGGAGGGTGCCCGCGCGGGAGGCGGTCGCGAGGGCCGCCACGGCCGCGGTCAGGCGGGGGTCGTCGGCTTCGGGCCAGGCCAGGAGGGTTTTGCCGCCGCGCTCCAGGTAGAGGGTGAGCTCGCCGTCCACCAGGACGACGAGGGAGCCCGCCTTGCGGCCCGGCTTGTGGGTGGCGCCCGCCGGGGGCTCCGGCCACGGCAGGGCCGCGCCGTACGCGTTCGCCGGGTCGGCGGCCGCCAGGACCACCGCCGCGAGCGGGGGCGGCGTCCGCTCCGCGGCCCGGAGCCGGTCCACCGCGCCGTCCATCGCGAACTGGGCCGCACCCAGCCCCTCGACCACATAGCCCCGGCGGGCCTGGCCGCTGTCCTCGAACGCGGACAGGATCCGGTAGACCGCGCTGAAGCCGCCCTCGACCCCCTCCGCCGCGACCGCCCCGCGCGTGACGACGCCGTGGCGGTCCAGCAGGGTGCGGGCCAGCGCGTGCGCGCGATGGGTCGGGTCGGGGGCAGCGGCCGGGAGGAGGGACCACCGCCCGGCGACCGTGGGCGGCCCGGTGCGGGAGACGGTCGAGCTGAGCGTGCCGTAGCGGCCGCGCGGGATCGTACGCCTCGCGCGGTGGGCGGTGGCGCCCGCGGTGCGGCCCGAGCCGAGGAGGGAGCGCAGCGGGGACAGGGTGTCGTTGGTGAGCCGCCCCGACCAGGCCAGGCCCCACAGGGCCGAGGACAGGTCCAGGTCCGAGGCCTCCGGGTGGCGGGCGCGGACGGAATCGGTGATCTGGCGGAAGAACAGGCCGTAACCGCCGGCGAGGGAGTCGAGGACCGCCTGGTGGAGCGGGCTCAGCTCCAGCGGGTGCGCCGGCGGCAGCAGCAGCGGTGCCGCTTCGGCCAGGTAGAGGGAGATCCAGCCGTCCTTGCCCGGCAGGGCGCCCGCACCGGCCCAGACCACCTCGCCCGAGGCGGTGAGCTCGTCCAGCAGGTTCGGGGAGTACCCCGCGACCCGGGACGGCAGGATCAGCCGCTCCAGCGCCGACGCCGGCACCGGGGCGCCCTGGAGCTGCTCGATCGCGCGGGCCAGGCCGTCGATGCCGCGCAGCGCCCCGCCCAGGTGCTGCCACTGCGGAAGGAAGGTGGCCAGCGAGGTCGGCGGGACCGGCTCCAGCTCCTGGCGCAGCGCGGCCAGCGAGCGCCGGCGCAGCCTGCGCAGCACGGTGGCGTCGCACCACTCCTGGCCGATGCCCGCCGGGTGGAACTCGCCCTGGACCACCCGCCCGGCCGCCGCCAGCCGGTGAAGCGCGCCGTCCGTCACCGCCGCGCCCAGGCCGAAGCGGGCGGCGACGGCGGCCGTCGTGAACGGCCCGTGGGTACGGGCGTACCGGGCGAGGAGGTCGCCCAGCGGGTCCTTGACCGGCTCGGTGAACGCCTCCGGGACCCCCACGGGCAGGGCGGTGCCCAGAGCGTCCCGCAGCCGGCCCGCGTCCTCGATCGCCGCCCAGTGGTCGAGGCCGCCGATCCGCACCCGGATGGCCCGGCGGGCCGCCGACAGGGCCTCCGCCCAGGACGGGTCCGCGCCGCGCGCGGCCAGTTCCCCGGGGGTGAGCGGGCCCAGCAGGCGCAGCAGGTCGGCCACCGACTCGGCGTCCCGGGCCCGCCGGTCCTCCGTCAGCCACTGGAGCTCCCGCTCCAAGTCCTCCAGCACCTGCGCGTCGAGCAGTTCGCGCAGCTCCGCCTGGCCGAGCAGTTCGGCCAGCAGCCGGGAGTCCAGGGACAGCGCCGCCGCCCTGCGCTCGGCGAGCGGCGAGTCGCCCTCGTAGAGGAACTGGGCGACGTACCCGAAGAGGAGGGAGCGGGCGAAGGGGGAGGGCTCCGCGGTGGTGACCTCGACGAGGCGGATCCGGCGCGCCTCGATGTCGCCCATCAGCTCGGTCAGGCCGGGCACGTCGAAGACGTCCTGGAGGCATTCGCGTACGGCCTCCAGCACGATCGGGAACGAGCCGAACTCCGAGGCCACCTGGAGCAGCTGGGAGGCGCGCTGGCGCTGCTGCCACAGCGGGGTGCGCTTGCCCGGATTGCGACGCGGCAGCAGCAGGGCGCGCGCCGCGCACTCGCGGAAGCGGGAGGCGAACAGGGCGGAGCCGCCCACCTGGTCGGTGACGATCTGGCTGACGTCGCCGTGGTCGAAGGCGACGTCAGCCGCGCCCAGCGGGGCCTGTTCGTCATCGAACTCGAAGGTGGCCGTGTGGGCGGGGTCGTGGTCCAGGAGGTCCATGGACAGCAGGTCCGCGTCCGGCAGGCGCAGCACGATGCCGTCGTCCGCATGCATCACCTGCGCGTCCATGCCGTACTTCTCGGCGAGTCGGGCGCCCAGCGCCAGCGCCCACGGCGCGTGCACCTGCGCGCCGAAGGGGGAGTGGACCACCACCCGCCAGTCGCCGAGCTCGTCGCGGAAGCGCTCGACGACGATCGTCCGGTCGTCGGGGACGTGCCCGCAGGCCTCGCGCTGCTCGGAGAGGTACGCCAGTACGTTCTCCGCGGCCCAGGCGTCGAGGCCGGCCGCCAGCAGGCGCAGCCGGGCGTCTTCCGCGGTGAGGCCGCCGAGCTCGCGCAGGAACGCGCCGACCGCGCGGCCCAGTTCGAGCGGGCGGCCGAGCTGGTCGCCCTTCCAGAACGGCAGCCGGCCCGGCACCCCGGGGGCGGGGGTGACCAGGACCCGGTCGCGGGTGATGTCCTCGATGCGCCAGGAGGTGGTGCCCAGGGTGAACACGTCGCCCACGCGGGACTCGTAGACCATCTCCTCATCGAGCTCCCCGACGCGGCCGCCGCCCTTCTTCGGGTCCGATCCCGCGAGGAAGACGCCGAAGAGCCCGCGGTCCGGGATGGTGCCGCCGGAGGTGACCGCGAGGCGCTGGGCGCCCGGCCGGCCGGTGATCGTGCCGGCCACGCGGTCCCACACCACCCGGGGTCTGAGCTCGGCGAACGCGTCCGACGGATAGCGGCCCGCGAGCATGTCCAGCACCGCAGTGAACGCCGACTCCGGCAGCGCGGCGAAGGGCGCCGCCCGCCGGACCAGCGCGAGCAGGTCGTCCAGCTGCCAGGTGTCCATCGCGGTCATCGCGACGAGCTGCTGCGCGAGGACGTCGAGGGGATTGGAGGGGATCCGCAGGGACTCGATCGAGCCGGTGCGCATCCGCTCGGTGACCACGGCGGCCTGGACGAGGTCGCCGCGGTACTTGGGGAAGACCACCCCGGTGGAGACCGCGCCCACCTGGTGCCCGGCCCGGCCGACGCGCTGGAGCCCGGAGGCCACCGACGGCGGGGACTCCACCTGCACCACCAGGTCCACCGCGCCCATGTCGATGCCCAGTTCGAGACTGGAGGTGGCGACCACGGCGGGCAGCCGGCCCGCCTTCAGGTCCTCCTCCACCAGCGCCCGCTGCTCCTTGGACACCGAGCCGTGGTGCGCGCGGGCCAGCAGCGGCGGTGCGCCGTGGGCGGCGCCCGACTGGGCCATGATCTCGGCCGGCGGCGAGCCTTCGGGCAGCTTCTCGCCCATCGCCCGCTCGTACGCGATCTCGTTCAGCCGGTTGCAGAGCCGCTCCGCGAGCCGGCGGGAGTTGGCGAAGACGATGGTGGAGCGGTGGGCCTGTACGAGGTCCGCGATCCGCTCCTCGACATGCGGCCAGATCGAAGGCTTGTCGCCGCCCTCGCGGCCCTCGGTGGCGGGGGAGCCGCCCAACTCGCCCATGTCCTGGACCGGGACGACGACCGACAGGTCGAACTCCTTGGCCGACGGCGGCTGGACGATCTCCACCTTGCCGCGCGGCGCGAGGTACCGGGCCACCTCGTCGACCGGACGGACCGTCGCCGACAGCCCGATCCGGCGGGCCGGGCGCGGCAGCAGCTCGTCCAACCGCTCCAGGGAGAGGGCCAGATGGGCTCCGCGCTTGGTCCCGGCGACCGCGTGCACCTCGTCCAGGATCACCGTCTCGATCCCCGACAGGGCCTCGCGGGCGGCCGAGGTCAGCATCAGGAACAGCGACTCGGGCGTGGTGATCAGGATGTCCGGCGGGCGCGTGGACAGCGCCCGGCGCTCGGCGGGCGGGGTGTCGCCGGAACGGATCCCGACCCGGATCTCCGGCTCGGGCAGCCCGAGGCGCACCGACTCCTGCCGGATTCCGGTCAGCGGGCTGCGCAGATTGCGCTCCACGTCCACCGCCAGGGCCTTCAGCGGGGACACGTACAGCACGCGGCAGCGCTTCTTCGCCTCGGCCGGGGGCGGGGTCGAGGCGAGCTGGTCGAGGGCCGCCAGGAACGCGGCCAGGGTCTTGCCGGATCCGGTGGGAGCCACGACGAGCACGTCCGAGCCCTGCCCGATCGCCAGCCAGGCGCCCTCCTGCGCGGTCGTGGGCCCGGCGAAGGCCCCCGTGAACCAGGAGCGGGTCGCGGGGGAGAACGAATCGAGCGCGGTACCGGACATGCCCCCATCGTGCACCCGGCCACTGACAACGGGCCGGACCTGCGATAACACCCCCGCCGGGCGGGGCGCAGAATGGGGGGATGGGGACGGACGAGGGGCGCGGGGAGTGGGCCCGGCACTGGCAGTACGCGGAACTGCCCGGGCTGGACCTGCTCCGCGCCCACTACGTACGCCACACCTTCCCGCGCCACGCGCACGACGGGTACGTCATCGCGGCCGTCACCGGCGGCATCGAGGAGATCGGTCTGCCCGGCACCACCGTGCGGGCCGGACCCGGCAGCGTGGTTCTGATCAACCCCGAGGTGCCGCACTCCGCGCGCGCCGGGGTGCCCGAGGGGTGGGCGTACGCCACCCTCTACCCCTCCCGGGAGCTGATCACCGAAGTCGCCGCCGAGATCGGCACCCTGCGCGGGACCCCCGGCTTCACCGCCGACATGGTCGCGGACGCGCAGGGCTCGCGGGCCATAGCCGAGGTGCACCGGGCCGCCGAGGCGGGGAACGCGCTGGCCGCCGACACGCTGCTGCGCGGTGTGGTAGCGCGGATGCTCAGCCGGCACGCGGGCCCGCTGCCCGCCCGTACGACGCGGCGCGCGGGCGCCGCCGACGCCGCGCGGGCCCGGGCCGTACTGGAGGAGCGGATGGCGGAGCCGCCGTCGCTGGAGCAGCTCGCGGCGGAGCTGGGCACGAGCCCGTTCGCGCTGCTGCGGGCCTTCCGGGAGCAGTACGGGATGCCGCCGCACACCTGGCTGACCGACGCCCGGGTCCGGCGGGCGCGCCGGCTGCTCGACGCGGGTACCGCACCGGCGGAGGCGGCCGTCGCGGTCGGCTTCACCGACCAGCCGCACCTGAACCGGCACTTCACCCGGATCGTGGGGGTCCCGCCGGGCGCCTACCGGCGGGGGCGGGCGGTCTAGACCCCCGCCGTCCAGACCCGCCCGCCAGCCAGACCCCCGCCCGCCAAGCCGGACCCCCGCCCTGTAGACCCTCCAGACCGCCCGCGGCGGGGCGCGCAAGAACGTACAAGACCCGGGTGCCCCGGCCTGCGTAGCTTCGGGGCGTGGGAGAACATCAGATGGTGATACAGCAGGCCCCCGGCGGGGCCGTCGCAGGGCGGCCGAGGGCCGCCGTCGTACGGGACGCGCTCGGGGTCGGGGTGGCCGTCGGGCTGTCCGGGTTCGCGTTCGGGGTGACCGCGGCCGGGTCCGGGGTCAGTGTGCTGCAGGCCTGCGTGCTGAGCCTGCTCGTCTTCACCGGGGCCTCGCAGTTCGCGCTGGTCGGGGCGCTGGCCGCGGGCGGGAACCCCTTCACCGCCGCAGCCGGGGCCTTCTTCCTCGGGACCCGCAACGCCTTCTACGGGCTGCGGCTGTCGCAGCTGCTCGCACTGCCCCGCGCCGTGCGCCCCCTCGCCGCGCACTGGGTGATCGACGAGACCACCGCCGTGGCCCTCGCCCAGCCCGACCGGAAGTCGGCCCGGCTCGGCTTCACCGTCACCGGCCTGAGCCTCTACATCCTGTGGAACCTGACCACCCTGCTGGGTGCGCTCGGCGCCGAGGCCATCGGGGACACCGCCGCCTGGGGGCTGGACGCCGCCGGGCCCGCCGTCTTCCTCGCCCTGCTCGCGCCGATGCTGAAGTCCACCACCGAGCGGGCCGTGGCCGCGCTCGCGCTGGTCCTGGGGCTGGGGTTCCTGCCCGTGCTGCCCGCCGGGGTGCCGGTGCTGATCGCCGCCCTGGCCGCGCCCGTCGTGCTGTGGATGAAGGGACGCCGCTCGTGAACGTCTGGATCGCCATCGGACTCACCGTCCTCGGCTGCTACGCCGTCAAGCTCGCCGGGCTGCTCGTGCCCGCCGGGGCACTGGAGCGGCCCGCAGTGCGCAAGCTCTCCGCACTGCTGCCGGTCGCGCTGCTCGCCGCGCTCACCGCCCAGCAGACCTTCAGCACCGGGTCCGCCCTGGTCGTCGACGCCCGCGCCGCCGGGCTCGCCGCCGCCGGGGTCGCGCTGCTGCTGCGGGCGCCGTTCCTGCTCGTGGTCGCGGCCGCCGTCGTGGTCACCGCGGGGGTACGGGCCCTGGGCGGCTGACCCCGGGAGCGGGCCCGGTCCCGCTTCCGGCCGGACAGGTACCGGCCGGCAGGCGCCCGTACGCGCGCAGGGTCAGCAGCGCCTCCAGGGTGGCGATCGGCCGCCGCTCCAGGGAGCTGCCCGGTGCCCATGCCCGGCGGCGCACCGGCCAGCCGCCGTCCGACTGCTGCTCGGCGGCCAGGAGGTCGAGCGAGCGGCCCAGCTCCGCGTCCGTGAACCAGCCGCGGGCCAGGGACTCCGGCCGCCGGGCGAAATCGTGCGGGAAGAGGTGCTCGCCGGGGGCGTACCCGGAGGGCAGCGGGTACTCCTCGCGCCGCCCCGGCTCCAGCACGGCCAGGCGCTGCTCGCGCACCAGCCGCCCCAGCCGGTCCGCGGCCGCCGCGGCCCGCGACCGGTCGGGGACGCCGTCCAGGAAGGCCACCGCGCTCTGGACCTCGTACGGATGGGAGTGGCGCAGGTTCTCGACCCGGTCCCAGCAGAAGTCCGTCGCCCGGAACAGCCACGCGTGCCAGACCCGATTGCGGTGCAGCACCCCGACGACCGGGCCGGTGGTCAGCAGCTCGCTCGGCGGGTCGTCGTGCACGGGGTGGTACGGGGCCGCGGGATAGCCGCGCGGGGCCGGGAAGACCACGGGCAGCGCGCCGTCCGGGGTGGACACCCGGGTGAGGTGGCGGCAGAGCTTCTCGATGCGCTGCCCGGCACAGCGGCCCAGGCCGTCCAGGATCCGCAGGGCGTGCGCGGTGTGCAGGGGCTGGCTCAGCGGTCCGCGCAGGTCGGGGTCGAGTGCGTGCCCGTAGCCGCCGTCGCCGTTGAGGTACGAGGCGAGGGCGGTGTCCACCGGGTCGGCGTCCCCGCCGAGGAAGTGGAACGCGAACCGCCGCTGCTCCAGCACCCGGGCGGTGAGCCAGATGAACTGCTCGGCGCGGGCCAGCGGAGCCGGCAGGACCGCGGGCGCGGGGGCCGGCGGGGGAGCTTCGTCTCCAGGCATGCGAGAAACGTAGGGGGCCGTGGTGCGCCGACGCAGGGCGAACGGGGCGGGTGCACTCTCCGGGGCGGGATACTGGAGGCATGCGGTTGACGATTTTCTGGGAGCGGATGGCCGAGCACTTCGGCGAGGGCTACGCGGACTCCTTCGCGCGGGACCATGTCATGACGGAGCTCGGGGGACGCACCGTCCACGAGGCGCTCGACGCGGGCTGGGAGACCAAGGACGTGTGGCGCGCGGTGTGTTCGGCGATGGACGTGCCGGGCTCGCTGCGCTGACCGGGCCGCAGGGGGCCGCAGGGGCGCCGCTTCGCCGGGACCGGCCGGCTTGGGCCGCTCCTCGTGGTCCGGGCCGCCGGTGGGCCAGACTTGGCGGCGTGGCAGCCACCGAAGAGACGACCGACCAGCCCTCAGAAGCGCCCGGCGAGCCCGGGGGTCCGCCCCCGGGGACCGTCCCGGCGGGGGGCGCCGCGGGGGACGCGGCGCGGATGCCGCGCTGGCTGCCGCGCGCGGTGGTCCTCGTACTGGCCCTGATCGCCTGCTTCCAGCTCGGCAGCTGGGCCTTCCACCAGCTGATCGGGCTGCTGGTCAACATCCTGATCGCGTTCTTCCTCGCGCTCGCGATCGAACCGGCCGTGGCCAGGATGGCGGCCCGCGGCATGCGCCGCGGGCTCGCCACCTTCCTGGTGTTCCTCGGGGTGTTCGCCGCGTCCGCCGGATTCCTGACCTTGCTCGGCTCGATGCTCGCCGGACAGATCGTCGACATGGTGGCGAACTTCCCGCGGACGCTCGACTCGGTGATCGACTCGATCAACCGGACCTTCCACACCGAGCTGTCGCGGCTGGAGATCCAGGACAGCCTGCTGCACTCCGACTGGCTCCAGAAGTACGTGCAGAACAGCGCGACCGGTGTGCTCGACGTGTCCGCCACCGTGCTCGGCGGGCTCTTCAAGCTGCTGACGATCGGGCTGTTCTCCTTCTACTTCGCCGCCGACGGGCCGCGGCTGCGGCGCGCGCTGTGCTCCGTACTGCCGCCCGCGAAGCAGTCGGAGGTGCTGCGCGCCTGGGAGATCGCCGTCACCAAGACGGGCGGGTACCTCTACTCGCGCGGGCTGATGGCGCTGATCTCCGGCATCGCGCACTACATCCTCTTCGTGGTGCTCGACGTGTCGTACGCGCCCGCGCTCGCCGTGTGGGTGGGGCTGGTGTCGCAGTTCATCCCCACCATCGGCACCTACCTGGCGGGCGCGCTGCCGATTCTGATCGCCTTCACGGTCAATCCCTGGTACGCGCTGTACGTGCTCGGATTCGTGGTGATCTACCAGCAGTTCGAGAACTACGTGCTCCAGCCCAAGCTCACCTCGAAGACCGTCGACATCCACCCGGCGGTCGCCTTCGGATCGGTCATCGCGGGCACCGCCCTGCTGGGCGCGGTCGGGGCGCTCATCGCGATCCCGGCCGTCGCCACGCTGCAGGCCTTCCTCGGCGCGTACGTGAAGCGGTACGAGCTCACGAGCGCGGCCGCCGAGGAGGACCCCGGTCCTACCCGTCGGCGCCGAGTACGGCTGCCAAGGCTTCGGTGACGCTCGCCTCGACGGCGGCCTTGTCGACGCCGAGACCGGTCAGCAGGCCGTCGCCGTCCTCGAGTTCGAGGATGCCGAGCAGGATGTGCTCGGTGCCGACGTAGCCGTGGCCCAGGCGCAGGGCCTCCCGGAAGGTGAGTTCCAGGACCTTCTTCGCGGACGCGTCGAAGGGGATGAGGTCCGGGACCTCGGCGGCGGCCGGCGGCAGGGTGGCGGCCACGGCCGCCCGTACGTCGTCGGCCGCGATCCCCTGGGCGGTCAGGGCGAACGCCGCGAGGCCCTCGGGCTCGGCCAGCAGGCCGAGGACCAGGTGCCCGGTGCGGATCTCGGTGCCGCCGGCGGCGCGGGCCTCGTTCTGCGAGGTCATCACCACGTTGCGGGCGCGGGGGGTGAAGCGGCCGAAGCCCTGGTTCGGGTCGAGGCCGGGGTCGCCCTCCTTGTCGGCCTTGGGCACGAAGCGCTTCTGGGCGGCCTGGCGGGTGACGCCCATGCTGCGGCCGATGTCGGTCCAGGAGGCGCCGGAGCGGCGGGCCTGGTCGACGAAGTGGCCGATGAGGTGGTCCGCGACCTCGCCGAGGTGCTCGGCGGCGACGACGGCGTCGCTGAGCTGCTCCAGGGTGTCGGTGTGGACCTTCTTGATGGCCTCGATGAGGTCGTCGAGGCGTACCGGGTTGGTCATGCGAACGGGTTCCACCGAAGGGTTCGTCATAGCGCAACCGTAGGTTGACAGTCGGATGGGTGTCAACCCTGGGTTGTCAGTCGATATAGGCGGGGAATGCGGGCGTTTCGTACACCTGGTGTCCATGAGCGTCGACGAGATCACCAGCCCTGCGCCCCGGCCTCGCACGCACGTCCTGCGCGGGCGCGCACCCGCCCCCGCCGCGCCCGCGCCGATCACCGCGCTGCACAGCGGGGGCGTCGCCGCCGCGGCCCTGCTGACCCTCGTCGGCGCCGGTGCGCTGCTGCGCGAGCCGGTGCTGATCCCGCCGATCGCGGCCAGCGCGGCGATCGTGTACGGGGTGCCCGCGCTCCCGCTGGCCCAGCCCCGGAGCGTCATCGGCGGGCACCTGCTCTGCGCGGCCGTCGGCTACCTGGCGCTGGCGGCGCTGGGCGGTGCGGCCTGGGTGGCGGCGCTCGGGGCGGGCGTGGCCGTCGGCGTGATGACCCTGGCCCGGACCCCGCATTCGCCCGCCGCCGCGACCACCGTGGTGGTGGTCCTCCAGGCGCCGCGGCCGCTGGTCTTCCTGCCGCTGCTGACGGGGGCGGCCGTGGTGCTGGTGCTGGCCGGGATGGCGGCGTCCCGGGCGCGGCGGGGTGCGGTGGCGTACCCGGCGTACTGGTGGTGAGGCGGGTGGCGCAGGAGGCGTGGTGAGTGCCGGGCCCGCGTGTCCGGCGTCAGATCCCGCCGCCGCAGCCGGCTCCGCAGCCGCCGACGCTCGGGGGTTCCCTCGTGGCGGGGGACGCCGTCCCGGGTGCCGGGCGGGGGCGGAGGTGCGCCGTGAGGGGAGCCAGGCCGTGAACGCCGCCCGAGCCGGGCCCGTTGCGGGCGACGGCCGTCAGGGCGGCCCGGGCCGCGGCGGGGACCCCGGAGGGCAGCGGCGGGGCCCAGGTCTCGTCGGCGGCGGCCTCGCGGCTCCGGCGGAGCCCGGCCGCCGTCGCGTGCCGGTCGGACCGCACCGTGCCCGCGAACAGGCTGACCAGCCCCGTCACCGTCCCGAGTACCGTGAACGCGAGGAACGGCCGCAACCCCGTGCCCTGCCCGGTGGCGGAGTCCACGATGCATGCCGCGACGGTCGCCAGGACCGCGACCAGCACGCACACCGCCTGGGCCAGCTCGGCGTTCTCGGCCCGTTCGCGCCGCCGGGGGTCCACCGCCAGTCCGCGCCCGACCAGCGACCGCTCCACCTCGACGGCGGCGGGGCAGTCGCCGACCCCGGTCCGGAACGTTGCCGCGTGCGGCGGCGCTTCCCCGCCCAGCAGGGCCAGCGCGGCCGCCTGGACGGGGTCGCGGCCCGGGCCGTCGCCGTTCGGCTCGGGGGCGGCCCGTACCGCGGTGACCCGGCCGTCGGCGGCGACCGTCAGGCTCCCGCCCAGGTGCAGCGCGCAGAGGGCCACCTCGGCGACCCCGCGCCGGCCGCGCTCCAGGTACGCGGCCTCGTACAGGCCGATCGGCCCGCTGTCGGGGTGCCCGGACCGGTCTGTCCGGCCCGTCCGGTCCTGGGGGTAGAGCCTCCGGTACAGCCACACCCGGGCGAGGCTCACGCCGAGCAGGGGCACGCCCGCCCCCGTGAATATGAAGACCCACACGCCCCGAGTCTGGCTCCCGCCCCGGGGCGGGAGCAATGGTCAGGTCGGCGCGGACGCTACGGAGTGCGCGCGAAGGAGCGGCGGTAGGAGCGGGGCGGCACCCCCCGGCGGCGCACGAACTGCTCGCGCAGGACGGCCGCGCTGCCGTACCCCACCCGGCGGGCGATCTCCTCGACCGGCAGGTCCGTGGTCTCCAGGAGCTCCTCGGCGCTGCTCAGCCGCAGGCCCCGCAGCCATGCGTGCGGGGTGGTGCCGGTCGCGGCGGCGAAGCGGCGGGCGAAGGACCGTTTGCTCATCACGGCGCGCCGGGCCAGTTCCGCGACGGGAAGCGGCTCGTGGAGGTGCTCGCGGGCCCAGGCGAGCACCTCGGCGAGCCGCCCGTCCTGGCAGTCCTCGGGGACGGGGGCGGCGAGGTACTGGGCCTGCCCGCCGTCGCGGTGCGACGGCAGCACCATGTCGCGGGCGACGGCGTTGGCCATCGCGGCCCCGTACTCCCGCCTCAGCAGGTGCAGGCACAGGTCGAAGCCCGCGGCGGCTCCCGCACCCGTGGTGATCCGCCCGTCGTCGACGTACAGGGCGTCGGGCTCGACTGCGACGTCCGGGTGGCGGCCGGCCAGCAGCCCGGCGAACCGCCAGTGCGTGGTGGCCCGCCGGCCGTCGAGCAGCCCGGCGGCGGCGAGCGCGAACGTACCGACGCAGTGGGCCGCGACCAGCGCGCCCCGCGCGTGCGCGGCCGCCAGCGCGTCGAGGACGGCGGGTGCGGGCGGCGTACGGAAACCGGCCCAGGGCAGGGCGATCACCAGGTCGGCGGCGGCCAGTCGGTCCAGGCCGTGCTCGATCGTGAGCGGCACGCCCACGTCGGTGGGGACCCGCCCGGGCCGGTCGGCGCACAGGGCGAAGTCGAAGCCCGGCAGCCCTTCCCCGTGCGGGCCGAACACCTCGGCGACGATGCCCACGGCGAGCATGCCGACTCCGGGCGGGGCGTACGCGGCGACGGTCTCGAAGGGGGGCACGCGTGCAGTCTGGCACGCCTGGCACGAATCCTGCGATCAGCGGCAGCAGTGCCACTCGTACGTGGCCGCCCCGCCCGGAAGTATTGAGGACATGACAACGAACACGGCAGCGAACACGGCAATAGCGACCACGACTTCGACCCCGACCACGACTTCGACCCCGACCACGACTCCGGCCACGCCGGACGCGCCGCTCGGCCGCAGCGCCGTGTACCGGGTCCTGACCACCGGCTACGTCGGCTCCACCGGCCCCGGAGTGGCCGCCACCGTCTCCTACGTCTCGGACGCCGGCCGGCACGTGATCTTCGACCCGGGCATGGTGGCCGCCCACGACGACATCCTCGGCCCGCTCGCGGAGCTGGGGCTCGGTCCCGACGACATCACCGACGTGGTGCTCAGCCACCACCACCCGGACAACACCATGAACGTGGGCCTGTTCGGCCGTGCCCGGGTCCACGACCACAAGGTGGAGTACCGGGGCGACCAGTGGAAGAACCGCGACGCGGAGGGGTACGAACTCACCCCGTCGCTACGGCTGATCCGCACCCCGGGACACAGCGCCGAGGACATCACGCTGCTTGCCGGCACGGACACGGGCGTGGTCGCGTTCGCCGGCGACCTGTGGTGGCACTCGGCGGGACCGGCGGACGACCCGGTGGCCCCGGACCGCGAGGTCCTGCGTGCCTCCCGGCTGCGGGTGATGGCCGCCGCGGACCTGATCGTGCCCGGCCACGGCGCCCCCTTCACCCCGGACGCCACCACGCCGCGCTGAAGCCGAGCAGGACGCACGACGGGCCCGGATGGACGAGTCCAGAAGTCGTCTCGCGGCGGCAGTGGCCGCCCTCGGGGAGTAGGCGCACGAAGCCCCCCCGGGAGGCGAGGCATACTGTCGTGCGCATCCGGCACGATTCCCGTCACCGCCTCAAGGCGGTCAACGCCCGGCCGAGACGAGAAGGAACCTTGCTCTCTGATTACCAGCGGCGTCTGCGCGAGCAGTTCCTGTCCGTCCCCGTCGTTGCGCCGCCCGGCCCGTGGCGCCCGGTACTGAGCGAACGCATCCCCGTCGGCGGCCTGCTCGGCATCGGTTTCGCCCTCGCTCCCGACGACGGCCGCGACCTGGTCATGGTGGTCTCCCGCGACGGCCACGGGCTCTTCGACGCCGTCACCGGCGAGAAGATCGCCCGGGACCGCGACCCTGCCCCCGACGGCAGCACCCCGGACTCAGTGCCGGATCTCTCCTGCCCGGGGCTCGGCCCCGTCGCCGCGACCCGAGTACGCATCGCGGGACTCTTCGGAGGCGGCCTGCACACCACCACCGAGGACGGCTGGACCCTGGAGGTCGTCAGCCCCGAGTGGCCGCACCACCGCGTTCTGCTGTCCGTGGACGGAGGCATCCCCCACAGCGGACCGCACGGCGAAGGCTGGTGGCACGTCTTCGACTCCGACTACTCCGAACTGCGCGCCGCCGGCTTCTCGCCGTCCGGACGCACCCTCGCCGTCGCCACCAGCAGCGACCTGACCCTCTGGACCCGCCCCGAAGCCTGACGCCGAACCCTCGGCCCGGCCAACTCCTGGGGCTGGCGTGGCGCGCTTGACACAGAAATCGAACACGTATTCTTATGGGTTATCCACAGCCAAACCGGGCGTGGGAGCGCATTGTCAGTGGCAGGCGTTAGCGTCAATGGCGTGAAGCGATCGACTCAAGCAAACCGGGTGGAACCCATGGCAGGCACCGACCGCGAGAAGGCTCTCGACGCCGCGCTCGCACAGATTGAACGGCAATTCGGCAAGGGTGCGGTCATGCGCCTCGGCGACAAGCCGAACGACCCCATCGAGGTCATCCCCACCGGGTCGACCGCGCTGGACATCGCCCTCGGCGTCGGCGGGCTGCCCCGCGGCCGCGTGATCGAGGTGTACGGGCCGGAGTCCTCCGGTAAGACGACCCTGACCCTGCACGCCGTGGCCAACGCGCAGAAGGCCGGCGGCACCGTCGCCTTCGTGGACGCCGAGCACGCGCTCGACCCCGAGTACGCGAAGGCCCTCGGCGTCGACACCGACAACCTCATCCTGTCCCAGCCGGACACCGGTGAGCAGGCGCTGGAGATCGTGGACATGCTCGTCCGCTCCGGTGCGCTCGACCTGATCGTCATCGACTCCGTCGCGGCGCTCGTGCCGCGCGCGGAGATCGAGGGCGAGATGGGCGACTCGCACGTGGGTCTCCAGGCCCGCCTGATGAGCCAGGCGCTCCGGAAGATCACCGGTGCGCTCAACCAGTCCAAGACCACCGCGATCTTCATCAACCAGCTCCGCGAGAAGATCGGCGTGATGTTCGGCTCGCCGGAGACCACCACCGGTGGCCGCGCGCTGAAGTTCTACGCCTCGGTGCGCCTCGACATCCGCCGCATCGAGACCCTCAAGGACGGCACGGACGCGGTCGGCAACCGCACCCGCGTCAAAGTCGTCAAGAACAAGGTCGCGCCGCCCTTCAAGCAGGCCGAGTTCGACATCCTCTACGGCCAGGGCATCAGTCGCGAGGGCGGCCTGATCGACATGGGCGTCGAGCACGGCTTCGTACGCAAGGCCGGCGCCTGGTACACGTACGAGGGCGACCAGCTCGGCCAGGGCAAGGAGAACGCGCGGAAGTTCCTCTGCGACAACCCCGCCCTCTCCGACGAGATCGAGCGGAAGATCAAGGAGAAGCTGGGCGTGGGCGTCCGCAAGGACGCCGCCGCGGACGAGGCCGCCGCCGCTGCGCCCGCCGAGACCGCAGCAGTTCCCGCCCCCGCGTCGAAGGCCAAGACGACGGCCAAGGCCGCCGTGGCCAAGAGCTGACCCGTGCGCGAGCAGGAACGGGGCGGCGGAGGCGGCCGTGAAGGCCGCCAGGAGCTGCCGCCCCAGAGCCCCGAGGAGCAGGCGCGGGCGATCTGCCTGCGCCTGCTCACCGGGATGCCGCGCACCCGGCGGCAGCTCGCGGACGCCCTGCACAAGCGGGGCATCCCCGAGGAGGTGTCGCAGGCGGTCCTCTCCCGGTACGAGGAGGTGGGCCTCATCGACGACGCCGCGTTCGCCGGGGCCTGGGTCGAGTCCCGGCACCGCGGCCGGGGCCTGGCCCGCCGGGCGCTCGCGCAGGAGCTGCGCACCAAGGGGGTGCACGCCACCCTCGTGGAGGAGGCCCTGGAACAGCTGGACTCCGAGCAGGAGGAGCAGACCGCCCGCGAACTCGTGGAGCGCAAGCTCCGCTCCACCCGGGGCCTGGAGCGGGAGAAGCGCATCCGGCGGCTCGCCGGGATGCTCGCCCGCAAGGGATACCCCGAGGGCATGGCCCTGCGGGTGGTCCGCCGCGCACTGGAGGCGGAGGGCGAGGACGCCGACGACCTGGGGTACCCGGGGTAGCCGGAGGTGGGGGTAGCCCCCCGGCGGTGACGCCGGGGCGCTCCAATGTCAACGAGCGGGCCCGGCGGCAGAGTTGACCACATGATGCTGCGTTACGCCCTCCAGACCGTCCGGGACCGCAAAGCCGGTTTCCTCGGCGCCTTCGTCGCCCTCCTGTGCGCGGCGGCCCTCGTCACCGCCTGCGGCACGCTCCTGGAAACAGGCCTGCGCGGAAAGATCGGCACCGAGCGCTACGCGGCCACACCGGTCCTCGTCTCCGCCGACCAGAACGTGCACCAGACCACGGTCAAGGAGAAGAAGGGCGATCCGCAGAAGACCAAGACGAAGCACAAGGCCAAGCCCGTCGCCGAGCGGGCCTGGCTCCCCGCCTCCACCGTGGACGCGGTCCGGACCGTGCCCGGCGTCGAGCGGGCCGTGCCCGAGCTCACCTTCCAGGCCGTCCCGCTCGTCAAGGGCAGCGCCGCCGAGGTCCCCTCGTACGGGCACTCCTGGACCTCCGCCGCGCTCACCCCCTTCACGCTCGCCGAGGGCCGCGCCCCCCAGGGCGCCGGCGAGGTCGTCATCGACCGAGGACTGGCCGCCCGGGCCGGGCTGAGGACCGGCTCCGAACTGACCGTGCAGGCCACCGGCGAGCCGAAGAGCTACACCGTCAGAGGCGTCGCGAAGACCCCCGGCGGCGACCTCGTCCGGCAGGGCGCGCTCTTCTTCAGCGACGCCGAGGCGCAGCGGCTCGCCGCCCGCGACGGCCAGGTCAGCGCCATCGGCGTGCTGCCCGCTCCCGGGGTCGACGCGGGCCGCCTGGCCGGGCAGGTCGCGCAGGCCCTCAAGGGCACCACCGCACAGGTGAACACCGGCGACGAGCGGGGACCGGCCGAGTTCCTCGACGCGGCCGGCGCCCGGGTCAAGCTCGTCTCCATGGGTGGCGCGATGGGCGGGACCTCGCTCCTCGTGGCGATCCTGGTGGTCGTCGGCACCTTCGCCCTGTCGGTCCAGCAGCGCTACCGCGAGCTCGCCCTCCTGCGGGCCATCGCCGCCACCCCCAAGCAGCTGCGCCGAATGATCGGCCGCGAGGCGCTGCTCGTGGGCCTGGCCGCCGGTGTCGCCGGAGCGTTCGCCGGACTGCCCCTCGCCGCCTGGCTGTACGGGCGGTTCGTGGACGGCGGGGTCGTGCCCGCCAACCTGGAGCGCACCGCCGGGATCTTCCCGATGTTCGCCGCCGTCGGCGCCAGCCTGTTCGGGGCCTGGGCCGCGGCCCGGATCACCGGCCGCCGGATCGCCCGGATCCGCCCCGCCGAGGCGCTCGCCGAAGCCGCCGTCGAGCGGGCCCGGCCCGCCTGGGCCCGGATCGGCACCGGCGTACTGCTGCTGGCCGCCGGGGCGGTGCTGGTCGCCGTCCTGAGCACGCTGCGCACCGAGCCCGCCTCCACCCCGGTGACCTTCCTGGCCGTGGTGGTCCTGGCCGGGGCGGTCTCCCTGCTGGGCCCGCTGGTCGTACGCGGCGCTGCCGCGCTGCTCGCCGGGCCGCTGAAGCTGGCCGGTACGGGCGGCCACCTGGCCACCGCCAACCTGCGCGGCAACGCGACCCGGATGGCCTCCGCCGTCACCCCGCTCGCGCTGCTGATCGGGATGACCTGCACCGTGCTCCTCGCCACGCCGACGCTCGGCGACGCGGCCCGGGCGCAGGCCCGCGAGGGGGTCAAGGCCGGCTGGGTCCTGGCCGGGCAGGGGCCCGGGGTGACCGGGGGCGCCGCCGAGCGGATCCGGCGCACCCCCGGGGTCACGGCGGCCACCGAGGTCGTGCACACCTCGGTACGGGTGGGGCTGACCAAGTACGCCGCGCAGGGTGTGACCCCGGCCGGCCTGACCCGGACGTGGGACCCGGCGGTGACCGGCGGGAGCCTGGCGGACTTCGGGGACCGCAGCGCGGCGGTGAGCGAGCTCGCCGCCGACCAGCTGGGGCTCGGGCCCGGCAGCCCGCTGAAGCTGACCCTGGGCGACGGGACTCCGGTGACGCTGACCGTATCGGCCGTGTACGCGCGGGGGCTGGGCTTCGGTGACCTGACCCTGCCGCACGCCCTGGTCGCCGCGCACGTCGACAATCCGCTGGCGAGCAGCGTGCTGGTGGCGGCCGAACCGGGCACCGGGCGCGAGGAGCTGGCCGCCGCGGTGCAGGGCTTCCCCGGGGTCCGGGTGCTGAGCGCGCAGGACGCGGACCGGGTGCGGGCCGAACGCCAGGCCGCTGGGGCGGAGATCAACCTGCTGGCGATGGGACTGGTGCTCGCGTTCACCGCCATTGCGGTGGCCAACACGCTGGCCATGTCCACGGCCGAGCGTCTCCGGGAGTTCGCGATGCTGCGGCTGGCCGGTGCGACGCGGCGCCAGGTGCGCGGGATGCTGCGCACCGAGGCGGTGTCGGTGCTGCTGATGGGCACGGTGCTGGGGTCGGGGATCGCGCTGGCGGTCCTGACCGCCTTCAGCGTCGGGATGACGGGGACGGCCGCGCCGGCCGTGATGCCGGTCGCGTACGCGCTGGTCGTCGGGGTCGCGGGGCTGCTGGCCCTGGTGGCCACCGCCCTGCCGGGGCGGGTCGCGCTGCGGGTGCCTCCGGTGGAGGTCGCGACGTCGAAGGCGTAGGGGCGGGCCGGCAGGAGGCGCGGGGTACGGGGTACGGGGCGCGGCTCCGTGCCCCGTACCCGTCTCTCAGGTGGTTCCGGCGGTTCCGGTGGCTGCGGTGGTCGGGAGGCCCGCGGCCCTCCAGGCCTGGAAACCGCCCGCGAGGTCCGTGGCGTTGCGCAGACCCAGGCTGTGGAGGGAGACCGCGGCCAGGGAGGAGGCGTAGCCCTCGTTGCAGATCACCACCACCTGGAGGTCGTGGCCGGTGGCCTGCGGGACGCGGTGCGAGCCCTGCGGGTCGAGGCGCCATTCCAGTTCGTTGCGCTCGATCACCAGCGCGCCCGGGATCAGGCCGTCGCGCTCGCGCAGGGCCTGGTAGCGGATGTCCACCAGGACCGCGCCCGCCCGGGAGGCCGCCTCGGCCTGCTCCGGTTCCAGGCGGGTGTAGGTGGCGCGGATCCGCTCCAGCAGGTCGTCGATGCCGATCGGGGCGCTCACTGCCAGTCCGCCGGGCGCTCGACGTGCTCCAGCCGGAGCAGCGGGCCGGTGCGGCTGAAGCGGCGGATCAGCGGGAGCGGCGGGTAGTACGCGTGCACCGAGACGGCGTGTTCGGACCCGGAGGCGTTCAGCACCTCGTGCACGTGGTGCTCGCCGAAGGCCCGGCCGGTGCCCGCTCCCAGGCTGCGCGTGCGGTCCACGTCGGGGGCCAGTTCCAGGGACTGCCAGCCCTCCGCGGGGAGGCGCACCGCGAGCGAGTGTTCGGTGAGGCGGCCCCGCGCGGTGGTGAACGCGCCCCGCGACTCGGCGTGGTCGTGCCAGCCGGTCCCGGTGCCCGGGGGCCAGCCGATCAGCCAGGCCTCACTGCCGCCCGGCCCGTCCAGCCGGACCCAGGTGCGGCCCTCCGGATCGAGGGGGAGGGAGGCGACGAGCTCGGCGTCGGAGGCGACGCGCCGCGTGAAGTCGAGGAGCTCGGCGGCCGTCACGGGAGCGGAGGGGGAGGGAGCGGGCGCAGGCGTGGGCGCCGACGTAGGTGCTGGAGCGTGCGCGTGCGCAGGGGCATGCGTCGATGCAGACATGGAGATGACCGTCCTGGGGTTCGCGAAAGTGCGCGCGGAGCGCGGAGGGAGGCGAATCAGCAGGAAGGGCGACACACGCAGCCCGCATAGCGGAGCAGGTCCATATGGACCCTCCGCCACAGGCGCACGTCGTTGCCGGTCATGTCGGCGAGTGAACCACGACTCGACTGGAGGGTCAATCGATCACTGGTGCAGGCGTCGGCGTCGGAGCCGGCGCCGGCACGCCCGAGAGGGCCGCCAGCGGCGGGCCGTGCCGAACGGCGTCCGCGGCCTCGTACAGCTCCGCCGGACGGACCCCCGCGAAGGTCGCGGCCAGGTGCCCGTCCGGTCGTACGAGGAGCACGGTGTGCGCGGGAGCCCCCGGGTAGCCGTCCGCGACCAGCAGGTCCGTCCGGACCGGGAGCGCGCTCACGGCCGCCGCGAGGCGGGGCATCAGGCCGGCGCCCAGCCAGTGCCGCCGGTCCCAGACCCCGGTGCCGGGGGCGACGAGGACGACCAGCAGCCGGCCCCGCCCCAACTGGTCGCGCAGCGGCACGGTCGCACCGTCGGGCGCGGTCACGGGGACGTTCGCCACCGGGCCGCCCGGCTCGGTGTCCGTCGGGACCTCGCGTACGGCCACGGGCGGGGCGTACGTCGGCTCCGCGCCCAGCGGGCCCCGGCCCAAGTGCCCGTCGGTGATCCGGAGTTCGCCGGAACGGGCCGCTCCGGGCAGGTACGTGCGCAGGCCCCCGCCGGCGCGCAGCGCGGGCATCGCCTGGTCGGCGGCGCGCAGCCGGGACGCCACCGCCCTGCGGCGCTCGCCCTCGTAGCTGTCGAGCAGGGCCTCGGAGGCCCCCTGGTGCCAGGCGAGGGCCAGCTTCCAGGCGAGGTTCTCCGCGTCCCGGAGCCCCTCCTCGACGCCCTGGGTCCCGAGCGCCCCCAGCAGGTGCGCCGCGTCCCCGGCGAGGAAGGCCCGGCCCTCGCGCCAGCGCCTGGCGAGCCGGTGGTGCAGGGTGTGGACGCCGGTGTCGAGGAGGTCGTACGGGGGAGTCGTGCCCCCGCACCACAGGCCGAGGGTGTCGCGGATGAGGGCGACGAGCGCGTCGGGGGTGACGAGTTCGCCGCGCGGCGGGAGCAGCCAGTCCAGCCGCCACACGCCGTCGGGCAGCGGCCGGGCGGTGACCTCGCCGACGCCGCCCGCCTGGCCGCGGTGCAGCAGTGCCTCGCCGGGCCAGGGCAGTTCGGTGCGCAGGGCGGCCACGGCGTGCCGTTCCACGGCGGTGCGGCCGGGGAAGCGGATGCCGAGGAGCTTGCGCACTGTGGAGCGGGCCCCGTCGCAGCCGACCAGGTAACTCCCGCGCCACCAGGTGGTTTCGGCGCCGCGGGTGTGGACGGTGACCGCGTGGTCGTCCTGCTCCAGGGAGTCGAGCCGGCTGTCGGTGACGAGCTGGATCAGCGGGTGGACGACGGCCGCGTCGCGCAGCCCGCGCGTCAGGGCGTGCTGCGGCAGGTGGAGGGGGGCGGGCCGGTCCTCGAAGGTGATCCGCCGGTGCTCGCGCCCGCGCCGCATCGTGCGCCAGGCCGCGAAGTAGGCGCTCTCGTAGCGCAGGGTCGTACAGCCCAGCCGCTGGACCATGGCCGCGGTGTCGGAGTGCAGGACCACGGTCCGGGCGGTTCTGGCCTCGTCCTTGCCGGGTCCCTCGTCGAGCACGACGCAGGGCACGCCCTGGCCGGCCAGGGCGAGGGACATGGACAGTCCCACGGGCCCCGCGCCGACGACGATCACCGGGTCCATGATGTGGCTCCCGGTGTCCGGTATGTGATCACAGAACGTATGCAACCCACTGGAGGTGCCTGCGTCAAGTGACGCCGGTCCGCTATGAGGTGACGGCAACCAGGGCTCCTGGTGGGGATCCTACCCCCAGCGCTGCCCCACAGGCACGGACCGCCGAACCGTGGAACGGCCCGTCGGCTGCGCACCGGCACGCCTCCGGCTCATGGTCAACGGCGGACACTTCCAGTGTCTTGGACGTGAGTTCGAGCGTGATGCTCAGGTGGACCGGCGAGTTGCTTCGCCGTCGTCGTCCTCCTCAGTCCGCTGGCGGGTGGTCAATGCGCTGCATCGGCTTCGCTCCGGGGGCGGGGCTGCCGGGCGGGCCGACCAGCGGCAGGTCGTAGGGGCGGCGAGCGTGCGGGACTGGTGTTCGTGGTGGAGGAAGCCCCGCCGGTCGGTGCCGCGGCCGGTCCTCGGGTTCGGGCGGCGGCCAGGTGGAGGCTGCGGTCGATGAGGGTGGGGCCCGCCGGCGCGGCGTAGGCCGGCATCTCCGTGGCTCGGCCATTGCGCACGCCACCCGGTCGCTCCGCGGTGCTGCCGGGCGGCTCCGACCGACGCGGTTCCCTCCTTCGGCGGCCACGCGGTATGCCGCTGCGGCACTGGGCCGGTCCGGGCGCCGGCGGCACGCCGTAGGTGAACGCGGTGTCGGATTGCAGCCGGGGTGAACCTGATCCCACAGGCAATTGCGTGAATTCCAGTCAGAGTGGCCAGAATTCTCCTTTCGAAATTCAGTCAGTTCGACCAGGATCAATCTATTTGAATCTCCATCCTCAAAAAAACCTCAGAACATTAATATTGGCTTGCCTGTGTCGAGGGGGCATGGAATTGTCATGGACGTGGCGGGGTTGGAAGTCCTCGGTACGCAAGGGGGGGGCATGGAGAGGCGTGGCACTAGAGCTGGTGTCGGAATCTCTGTGGTTTCTGATCGACGCTATAAAGTGTTTTCCACTGATGAAGTAGGTGAAGAAAGTTGCTGAAGCGCACTCGCCTTCGCGCTGTCGCCACTCCGGCGGTTGGACTCCTGCTGGCCGGCATCTTCTCGCTCGGGGCCGGATCCACCGCATCGGCGGCCGCCCAGGCGCACCCCAGCGGCTGCAGGTACGAGGTTCCCGGCAGTTGGGGGTCGGTCGCCAGCTGCAGTAGTCACAACGGCGGCTCCTACCGGGCGGTCGCCGTATGCAAGGAAGCGGAGTCCGGGGCGGTGGAGTGGTTCTACGGACCCTGGAAGCAGCGGGGAATCTCCACCGCATACTGCCAGGGATCCTTCCGGGCCACATCTGCGGGAATTGATTCGTCCTCCCGCAACAACACCTGACCGCGGTCGAATCGACTCAGAGAGGCCAATGGAAAATGAAGAAGGCATTTGTGACGCTGCTCGCCGCTACGGCGATGGCAGGTCTCGGACTCCAGGGCACGGCCACCGCGTCCCCCACGGGCTGGCCGGAGGACTGCCAGAGCTTCAGGGCTCCGGCGGGCAACGGCTGGACGGCCATCTGCCACAACGGCAATGGCGGGAGGTGGAAGGCGTCCGCCAAGTGCGCACCCTGGAACGGTTCCCCGGTCATCCAGCACGATGCGGTGGCCTGGAACAGCAGCGGCTACTCCGTCGCCTACTGCCCGCCGATGACTGATGTCGTGGGCGGCTCCTTCTGGACGCGGTCCTACTAGCCCGCCCTGTAGGTGGGGCCGAGCCGCTCGCCCGCGCCCCCGCGGACGTGCAGGATCGAACGCCGACCGTCTGCGGGCGGTCCGGTGATTGCCGCGTCCGATCGGGTCTCCCGGACGGGACGCCGCATCCGCCGGGCATGACGGGCCGAGAGGTGAGCGGCCATGATGCCGAAAAGAGGGCTGCCGGTCATAGACCAGCAGCCCTCTTCAGTCTGTCCGGAGGGATCACGCGGCGGTAAGGGCGGCTGTCTCCGGCTCGACGCTCTTGGACACGCGGCGACCGCGCTTCTCGACCCAGGTCGCCAGGCCCGACAGCGCGAGGCAGAGCAGGATGTAGATCGCACCGATCACCACGATGGTGGAGACGTACGGGTACTGCCCGTTGACCTGGGTATTGCCGGCGATGAGCCGGGCCGTCTGGAGAAGCTCCGGATAGAGGATGATGAAGCCGAGCGAGGTGTCCTTGAGGGTGACGACCAGCTGACTGATGATGGTCGGGAGCATCGCACGCACTGCCTGAGGAAGCAGTACGTACGCCATGACCTGACTTTTCGTCATACCCAGTGAATAGGCTGCCTCGCGCTGCCCGCGAGGCACGGAGTTGACGCCGGCACGCAGGATCTCAGCTTGGACGCAGCCGTTGTAGATCGACAATCCGAGCGCGAGTGCCCACATCGAGTAGTCGGTGAGGAAGCCGACCCACACCGCGTAGATCGTGATCAGCAGCGGGATCGATCGGAAGATCTCGACGAATGCCGTCGCGGTCCACCTCACCGGGCGGATGTCGGAGAGCTTTCCCAAGGCCAGGACCACGCCGAGGACGAGCGAGCCCACCGCGGCGATACCGAAAGCCTTCAGAGTGGCGATCAGGCCGTCGAGGATGTTCTGGCGGATCCCCGAGTAGTTGAAGATGTCCCACATCTCGGGGGCCAGGTGCCCCTTGTCGGAGAGCCGGACGACACTGGCAACGATCAGGCAGATCAGAACCACGGTGCCGACAACGGCGTAGATGCGGTTGCGAAGGATCGCTTTCGGTCCCGGTGCGTCGAAGAGGACGTTCGCGCTCATCGGGCCACCTCCATGCGGCGCTCAAGCAGCTTGAAGACGGCGCTGACGGCAAACGTGATCACCAAGTAGCCGAGAGCGACCCAGATGAAGACGGGCGCGATGTCGTACCCTTGATCGCTCATCAGTTTCTGCCATCCGAACAATTCGGAAACGCTGAAGGCGCCGGCGATTGCAGAGTTCTTGGTCAGCGCGATGAAGATGGAGCTGAGGGGCGGGAGCACGGTCCGAGTGGCCTGCGGCAGGATGACGAGCCGCAGCGTCTGGACGAACGTGAGACCGAGTGACCGAGCGGCTTCTGCCTGCCCGAGCGGAACGGTGTTGATTCCCGACCGTACGGCCTCGCAGACGAAGCTGGACGTGTAGAAGCCCAGGGCGAGCGATCCGAGAACGAAGGGGCTCATGCCCGGGACGAGGATCTCTGGAATGACGAAGAACGAGACAAGGAACAGCAGTGTCAGCGGGGTGTTGCGGAGCAGCGTGATCCAGGCCGCCCCTATGAACCTCAAGGGAGGTACAGGTGACACCCGGAAGCTGGCGATCAGCAAGCCGAGCAGCAAGGCGATGATGCTGCTGACTGCGGTGATCGACAACGTCCCGAGAAAGCCGTCGCGAAAGGCTGGGAAGTTATCGAGCAGTACATTCATGAAGTCTCCGCGGCGGCAGGGTCTTTGTTCATCGAAATGAGCGCGCCTGGCGGGCGTCCCGCACGCGTATCAGCGGGACGCCCTTGGTGCGCGGGTCAGTAGCGCACCACGGCCGGCGGGGCGACGTACGCGGAACCGGACAGGCCGAGCGTGCCCTCGTAGATCTTCTGGTAGGTGCCGTCCGAGACATGCTTCTCGAGGGAGCTGTTCACGAAGTCCCGGAGAGCCTTGTCGTCCTTGTTCATGCCGACGCCGTAAGGCTCCTGGGTGAAGGGCTTGCCGATCACCTTCAGCTTGCCGGGGTTCGACGCGGCGTAGCCCTTGAGGATCGAGTCGTCCGTCGTCACCGCGTCGACCTGGTTCGTCAGCAGTTGCTGTACGCAGTCCGAGTACTTGGCGAGCTCAGTGGTCTTGGCGCCGTACTGGGGCTTCTTGATCTCCTGCAGGGGCGTGGAACCGACGATCGAGCAGACGTTCTTGCCCTGGAGGGTGTCAGGGCCGGTGATCGCGGTCTCGTCCTTGCGTACGAGCAGGTCGGCGCCGGCCTTGTAGTAGGGGCCGGCGAAGCCCACGAGCTGCTTGCGCTTGTCGTTGATCGTGTAGGTGCCGACGTAGAGGTCGACCTGTCCCGTCGAGATGGCCGTCTCGCGGACGCCCGAGTCGACGGTCTTCCACTCGATTTTGTCTTCACCGAAACCGAGGTCCGCGGCGATCATTTTGGCGATCTCGATGTCGAAGCCGGAACGCTTCTTCGTGGCCTGGTCCTCGAAGCCGAGGTACGGCTGGTCCGCCTTGGACCCGATGATGACCTTGCCGCGCTTCTTGGCCTCCGCGAAGACCGGCGAGTCCAACGTGACGTTGCTCGCGACTGTATAAGTGGGGAGGGTCGGAGCGTTGGACTGACCCGGCTTCACCGCCTGGGGGTCTCCTGCGGAGCCTTCCTTGCCACCGCAAGCGGTCGCGGTCAGGGCAAGGGTGACGGCGATGGCCACGGCCGCACCGGCCTTGATGAGCTTCATGGTGAACTTCCCTCGGATGAGACGTTGTTGAACGACGAGCGACGTGTGCGACGCACCGCCGGCCGGACGGGCCGGCCCGTAGGGCCGACCTGGTGATCCGTCACCGGATCACTATCACCACGAAGGTCAGTGGTGCAGGATCTTCGACAGGAAGTCCTTGGCGCGGTCGCTGCGCGGGTTGCTGAAGAACTGCTCGGGCGTGGCCTCTTCGACGATCTTTCCGTCGGCCATGAAGACGACGCGGTTGGCCGCGGAGCGGGCGAAGCCCATCTCGTGCGTGACGACCACCATCGTCATGCCCTCGGCTGCGAGCTGCTGCATGACTTCCAGCACCTCGTTGATCATCTCGGGGTCGAGCGCCGAGGTCGGCTCGTCGAACAGCATCACCTTCGGGTCCATCGCCAGCGCGCGGGCGATCGCCACGCGCTGCTGCTGGCCGCCCGAGAGCTGCGCCGGGTACTTGTCCGCCTGCGAGGCGACCCCGACCCGCTCCAGGAGTGCCATCGCCTTGGTGTGGGCGACGCCCGATTCCGTCCCGCGGACCTTGAGCTGGCCCAGCATGACGTTCTGCAGCACCGTCTTGTGCGCGAAGAGATTGAACGACTGGAAGACCATCCCGACATCGGCGCGCAGCCGTGCCAGCTCCTTGCCCTCGGAGGGCAGCGGATTACCGTCGAGCGTGATGGTGCCCGAGTCGATCGTCTCCAGGCGGTTGATGGTCCGGCACAGCGTGGACTTGCCCGACCCCGAAGGGCCGATCACCACGACGACCTCACCGCGGGCAATGCTCAGATCGATCTCCTGAAGCACGTGCAGCGCGCCGAAGTGCTTGTTGACGTTGCTCAGTACGACCAGGTCGTCCGCGGCACCGGCCGCGTCCTGCACGTCCTTGGTCACTGATACTCCGCTCATCGGCTTCTTGCTCCGTCCTCCTCGGTTGGGAGGACAGTAGTGACGAGGTGCGCACACCGTCATCACATCTGAGGGAGAATTGAGCATAACGATCCGGCCTCGCCCGGATACGCTCCGTACGGGCACGGGAGCATCGGCCCCATTGCTCGTACCGGGTGCATAACGGAAGACGCGCCGCGGCGGAACCCGCTTGACGTGGGCGTCCCCATCGGCGTGGATGCATGGTGGCCCGGATCAGGATGCCGGGACGTCAGGACGTTCGGGATCGCCCGGACGCCGGGATGTCGGGAACAGGAGTGGGGGACGCCATGAGACTGCTGCTCGTCGAGGACGACGACCACGTCGCCGCCGCCCTGTCCGCAATCCTGTCCCGGCACGGCTTCCAGGTGACCCACGCCCGCAGCGGCGAGGAGGCCCTCCAGGCCCTGCTGCCCGCCGGAGCGCCGCCCCACGTCACTCCGTACGGGGTGATCCTGCTCGACCTCGGGCTGCCCGACCAGGACGGGTACGAGGTCTGCGGCAAGATCCGCAAGCGCACCGCCACGCCCGTCATCATGGTGACCGCGCGGGCCGACGTGCGCTCCCGCATCCACGGCCTGAACATGGGCGCCGACGACTACGTCGTCAAGCCCTACGACACCGGCGAACTCCTCGCCCGCATCCACGCCGTCGCCCGGCGCACCGGAGCCCCGGCGGAGGAAGCCGCCGCCACCGGGACCGGAGCGCCGTCCGTCGTCCGCCTCGGGCCCGTCAGCGTCGAGCTGCCCACCCGCCGCGTCACCGTCGACGGCGCCGATGTGCCGCTCACCCGCAAGGAGTTCGACCTGCTGGCCCTGCTCGCGCAGCGCCCCGGCGTCGTCTTCCGCCGCGAACAGATCATCAGCGAGGTGTGGCGCACCAGCTGGGAGGGGACCGGCCGGACCCTCGAAGTCCACGTCGCCTCGCTGCGGTCCAAACTGCGCATGCCCGCCCTCATCGAGACCGTCCGCGGGGTGGGCTACCGGCTCGTCACCCCCGCCGCCCCCTAGCGGACCCCGCCGTGCGCGCCCGGCTGCTCCCGCTGCTCGTCATCCTCATGGCGGGCACGCTGCTCGCGCTCGGCTTCCCGCTCGCCGTGAGCCTGGCCGCCGGACAGCAGCAGCGTGTGGTGGTCGACCGGATCGACGACAGCGCCCGCTTCGCCGCCCTCGCCCAGTTCGTCATCGACGCCGAGGGCTCCAACGCCACCGGCGCGGACGAGCGCCGCGAGACCCTCCAGCACGACCTCGCCCGCTACCAGGAGCTGTACGGCATCCGGGTCGGCATCTTCAACCGCGACGACAACGCGATGGCCCGGGCCCCCGGCTGGTGGGAGCTCCCGAAGTCGGGAGAGGGCTCCCGTGCCTTCGCGGACGCCCTCGCCGGGCGGCGCAGCCACGACCCCGGCCAGGTCTGGCCCTGGCAGACCCACGGCAAACTCCTCGTCGTCTCCCCGGTCGTCCTGGACGGGGACGTCGTCGCCGTCGTCGCCACGGAATCGCCCACCGACCAGATGCGGGCCCGGATCCTGCGCGGCTGGCTGCTCATCCTCGCCGGGCTGGCGGCCGCCATGCTCGTCGCCTTCGGCGCCGCGCTGCGGCTCACCAGCTGGGTACTCAAGCCCGTCCGGACCCTGGACGCGGCCGCCCACGGCATCGCCACCGGGCGGATGAACTCCCGGGTCGCGGCAGCCGGCGGACCGCCGGAACTCAGGCGGCTTGCCCACTCGTTCAACGAGATGGCCGACAACGTCGAAGACGTACTGGAGCAGCAGCGGGCGTTCGTCGCCGACGCCTCCCACCAACTGCGCAACCCGCTCGCGGCACTGCTCCTGCGGATCGAGCTGCTCGCCCTCGAACTGCCCGAGGGGAACGAGGAGATCGCCTCCGTCCGCACCGAGGGCAAGCGCCTGACCCAGGTCCTGGACGACCTGCTGGATCTGGCGCTGGCCGAGCACGCCTCCGCGGAGATCAGCCTGACCGACATCGGGGCCCTGGCCGCCGAGCGGGTCATGGCCTGGCGGCCCTACGCCGAGGAGAAGGGCGTCCGGATCACCGGCACGGGCCGCTCCGCCGTCACGGGCTGGGCGGACCCCATCGCGCTGTCCAGCGCCCTCGATGCCGTCATCGACAACGCCCTGAAGTTCACCCCTGAGGGTGAGGAGGTCGAAGTCTCGGTCTCCGTGGAGGGGCGCACGGTACGCGTCGTCGTCGCGGACCGGGGGCCCGGCCTCACCGACGAGGAACTCCTGCGGATCGGCGACCGGTTCTGGCGCAGCGGCCGCCACCAGAACATCAAGGGCTCCGGGCTCGGCCTCTCCATCTCCCGCGCGCTGCTCGCCGCGGGCGGCGGGTCGCTCTCCTACGAGGCGAACCCGCCGCACGGGCTGCGCGTGACGGTGACGGTTCCGCGCACGGACCCGCACACCTCCTGACGGACGCGGGGCCGGCGGCCGGGGCCGAGGCCCCGGCCGTGGGTGCCGCCCGGGGTCTACGGGGCTTCGGCCCAGGTCAGGGTGGTCCGGGCCGGGCCGGAGACGGCGTAGAGCTCGTCCACCGCCCGCACCTCGAAGACGGCCTCCCGCTCCCGCCCGGCGCGGGCCACGTCGGGGAGGTGGACCGCGGTACCGCAGGTGCCGGCCAGGAAGCGGCGGGTGCCGTCGGGGAGCACCCGCGACACCTCGTAGTGGCGGACCGGCCCGGCTGCCCGGCGCCACGACAGCCGCAGCGCCGCCCGGCCGGCGTGCTGGGCCGAGGCGTCCACGGCGGGCGTGCCCGGAGCACCCGGCCGCCGCCCCGGGGACGCGTCGCGCACCGTCACGGCTCCGAGCCGCCAGCGCACCGGTTTCGTACCGCGCCCGGTGATCCGTACGGCAAGGCCGTGGGCGGTCGCGCCCGCCGGCGTCGACAGCCGGACCCGGGTCGTGCGCCAGCCCTGCCCGGCGGCGAGCGTCTTGCCCCTCAGCCAGGTGTACGGCACCGGTTCGCCCGGGGCGGCCGGTTCACGTGTGGCCACGCCGACCTCCACCGTGACCGTGCCCGACTCGGTCGCGTGGACCAGTTCCAGCACCGTGGAGCGCGTGAGCGGCAGGCGGGTGCAGTGCAGCCCGACCGCGGCCGGGGCGGTGAGGCGGCCCGAGACGAGCAGGCTGGAACCGCCGCGCCAGGCGGCGGCGAAGTCGAGGGCGACCTCGGGGCGTTCGCCGGCAGTTTCCACGACCCAGCGGCGGCCCGGCAGCCGGTCCTGTAGGCCGAGGTGGTTCCACGGGGTGTCCGAGACGGCCCTGCCCTGCTCGTACCAGCGTTCGCCGTGCCCGGTGTTGAAGGAGCAGGCGAAGGGCAGCGCGGTCACGGTGGAGCGGTCGGCGACGGCGGTGGCCGGTGCGCGCCAGCCGGATGCGGGGGCCGGACGGGCCGCGCCGGCCGGACGGGCGGGGTCGGCCGGACGGGCGGGGTCCAGGGATTCGCCGGTCCAGAACCGGTCGTCGGCGCGGTGGAAGGCGCCGGGGGAGCGGTCGGCGAGGTGGTTGCGGGTCCATTCGGGCCGGTAGAAGCCGTAACCGACGACGTGGTCGCGCCCGGGGTCGCGCGGAATGATCGCCTCCCAGTCGACGGGTGAATCCCAGCCACGCGACTCCGTGTCCACGGCCGCCCACAGCTCGTACCGGGAGCGGCCCAGCCGGTCCGCGAGCGCACCCGACTCGGCCAGGGTCCGAGGAGTCCAGCGGAAGTCCACGAACATCGTGTCCGCGACCGGGCCCCGGCGGTCCTCGAAGAACTCCTGGTTGAGCTCGTTGAGGGCGCCCTGCCAGCGGACCCGGCCGGTGGAGTCCATCGCGTCGTACCAGGTGATCCGCAGGCCGTGCGGCTCCCCGGCGGCGCGCAAGGCGCGCAGGAACTCCCGCATCCGGGCGGCGAGTCCGCTGTCCCCGCCGTCGGTCTCGGCGTTGACGAACCAGCCGTCGAAGCCGTACGCGGTCGCCACCCGGACCAGCTGCTCGGCGATCGGGAAGCGGCCGAGGGCGTCACGCTGGACCAGGTCCCGGGTCCACTGGAGGTCGCCGCCGTAGGCCACGGGCGGCAGGAACACGTTGCCCAGCACCCGCACGCCGTTGCGGTGGGCGGCGTCGACCACGGGCGCGTTCGGGGCGAGCACGATGCCCTCGCCGGCGGAGCCGCCCCAGAACACCAGCTCGTCGATGTACGCCCAGTGGCCGAGGGCGTAGTAGTCGGCGGTCGCGGAGCCCTGGGACGGGTTCCCGGCGGTCGGACCGAACGACACGAGCGAGGAGATCCGGGCCTGCCCGGCGCGCGCGGAAGCGTTCGGCGGGACCGGCGTGAACCGTTCGGCGAGCGGCACCGTCGCGGTGTTGTGGGCGAGGTCCGGATCGGACTCGGGGGCCCACTGCTGGAGCGAACGCCAGGTGATCCCCGGCCCCGGGGAGCCGCCGGGCAGCGAGTCCGGGAACCAGTAGGAGGCGTACGGGGCCAGGTCGGCCGGAACGGCCGGGCGAGTCGGCCGCACGGCGGCGGCCGGGGCCGCGGCGTGGGCGGGCGCCCCCGGCAGCGCGGTGACGGCCGCGCCCCCGGCCGCCGCGAGCAGCAGCCCGCGCCGGGTCGGTCCTGCCGCGTGGGCGGCGGGGGCCGCGGCGGAGGCGGACGGACGGGGGTCGACGCCGTTGCCGGTCTCGTTGCGGGTCTCATTACGGGTCTCGCTGCCGGGCTCGGACACGCAGGGCTCCTTCGGTACGGACGGTCAGGTGACCTCGGATACGCGCAGCACCTCGGTGATGCCGCGCGCGGACAGGTGCGCCGGGTCCTCGGCCAGCTCGGCCAGCACCACCGCCGGCCGCACCCCGGCCGCGGTGAGCGCGGCCCAGGCCTCGAAGAACGCCCCGCCCGGCGCACACACCGAGCGCCTCGGCGCCGCCTCGGCCCCGCCCACGTCCACCGCGAGCGCGGTGGACCGTACGGCCGGGCGGTGCTCCCGGCCCCGCCACTGCTCGGCGATGCGGGCGATGGCCTCGCCGGCGGGCTTGGTCTCGCGGTCGTTGGTGAGCAGGCCGAGGCCGTACTCCAGCTCCGGGAAGTCCGCCAGCTCCCGGGACACGTCGTGCGAGCACCACCAGGTCACGCCCCACAGGTCGGGGCAGTCCAGCGCGTTCGCCACCGTGGCCTCGGTGAACCGCGCCGCCCGCTCCGGCCGGATCAGCGGCGCCGGGGCGCCGACCTCCTGGAGCCACACCGGGCGGTGCGGGTCACGGGCCCAGGCCTTGGACAGCTCGACCAGGTACGCGGCATGGTGCTCGGTGGCCGTCCCGGTCGGCCCGTGGCGCTGCGCGGTGCCGTTGAACACCCAGGAGTGCACGGCGGTGGCCGCGCCCAGCCGGGCGGCCTGGGCCACGGTGAAGGGGTGCCCGTCCCGGTACCAGGCGGCGTCGTACTCGGCGTGCACGTGGAACCGCCCGGGCGCGCCCGCCTCGCAGGCGGCGAGCATCCGCTCCAGCCAACGGCCCGCCTGCTCCTGCGTGATCCGGTCGGGGGAGGGGTGCGGGTCGTCGGAGAACTGGTTGACCTCGTTGCCCACCGTCATGCCCAGGAAGTTCGGCCGGTCGGCGAGGGCGGCGGCCAGCGTGCGCAGGTACTCCTCCTGCCCGGCCACGACGTCCGGGTCGCCGAAGATGCTGCGCCGGTGCCAGGTCCCGGTCCACGCAGGCAGGAAGTCGAAGCTCGACAAGTGCCCTTGCAGTCCGTCGACGTTGACGTCGAGCCCGCGCTCGGCGGCGGCGTCGGCGAGCGCGACGAGCTGCTCGACGGCGCGCGGGCGGATCAGCGTCCGGTTCGGCTGGAAGACGGGCCACAGCGGGAACACCCGGACGTGGTCGAGGCCGAGCGCCGCGATCGAGTCCAGATCGGCCCTGACCTCGTCGAGGTCGAAGTCCAGCCAGTGGTGGAACCAGCCCCGGGTCGGGGTGTAATTCGCGCCGAAGCGGAGGGTTCTGGGGGCGTGGTGCATGAAAGGTCCTGGAGTTCAGGGGAATTCGCCGGACGCGGCTAACCTGCACCGCCCGCCGGGGGAAGTCAACAGGGCCTCGGGGGAGTGGCTACTTATGCGCTTCAGTCCCGTTGACAGAAGGGTTCTGATTGCCGAGGCTGATAGAGCTAATGCGGTTTAGTTCTTGGAACTGCACAGAAATGGACAGTGGTATTTCGGTCACGCCGGCCACCACTTCCCGGGCTCCCCCGGCCGCTTCACCCGGGAGTACCGGGCGGTGGTCGAGGCGGTGGTCAAGGCGGTGGTCAAGGCGGTGGCCATGGCGGAGGTCAGGGCGATGCGTCAGGGCGATATCGCGTACGGTCCGGCCAACGCCGTTCGCATCACCGGAGGTTGAGGCAGGCCATGGCCCGCAGACCCACCATCAAGGACATCGCCCGCCGGGCCGGGGTGTCGGAGAGCGCCGTCTCCTTCGCGCTCAACGACCGGCCGGGGGTGTCCCAGGACACCCGCGCCCGGATCCGCCGCGTCGCCGAGGAGCTCGGCTGGCAGCCCAACAGCGCCGCCCGCGCCCTCTCCGGCGAACGCTCCGGCGCCGTCGGCCTGGTCCTCGCCCGGCCCGCGCACACCCTCGGCGTCGAGTCCTTCTTCCTCCAGCTCGTCTCGGGCATACAGGAGGTCCTGGCCGCCGAACGCACCGCCCTGCTCTTCCAGGTCGCCCCGGACCTCGACGCCGAATGCGCCGTCTACCGCCGGTGGTGGGCCGAACGGCGCGTGGACGGGGTCCTCGTCGTGGACCCGCGTACGGACGACCCGCGCCCGGCCCTCCTCGAACAGCTGGGCCTGCCCGCGGTCACGGTGGGGCAGAGCGACCCGCCCTCCGCCCTGACCTCGGTATGGGCGGACGACGCCGGCGCCATGGCCCAGGTCCTGGACCACCTGTACGGGCTCGGCCACCGCCGGATCGCCCACGTCGCCGGACTGCCCGGCCTCGCCCACACCGCCCGGCGGATCGAGTCGCTGCGCACGCAGGCCGAGCGGCGCGGACTCGGCCCGGACCGGGTCCGCTCGGTGCTCACCGACTACTCCGACGCCGAGGGCGCGGCCGCCACCCGGCGGATCCTCGCCGAACCCGAGCCGCCGACCGCGCTGGTCTACGACAACGACGTGATGGCGGTGGCCGGCATCGCCGTCGCCGCCGAGCTGGGCATCCCGGTGCCGGGCCGGCTGTCGATCGTGGCCTGGGACGACTCCGCGCTCTGCCGGGTCACCCACCCCCGGCTGACCGCCCTGGTCCGGGACACCGCGGGCTTCGGCCGGCTCGCCGCCGAGGAACTCCTCGCGGCTCTGGCCGGCGGCCCGCCGCGGTCCCGGGAGAGCGAGCGGCCCCGGCTGGAGCCCCGCGAGAGTACGGCTCCGCCATCGGCGGCGGCATACTGAGATCAACCCTTCCTGGAGCCGCCACCGTGACCACGCCCGCCCCCACCTCCGCCTTCCCCGCACCGCGAGCCGCCGCCCCGGCCGGGGGCCTGACGGTGGCGATCGACATCGGCGGCACGAAGGTCGCCGGTGCGCTGGTGCACCCGGACGGCACGATGACGGCCACCACCCGCCGCCCGACCCCGCGCGGCGCGGACGGCGACACCGTCTTCGCGGCCGTCGCCGAGGTCGTCGGGGAACTCGCCGCGAGCCCCCTGTGGTCCTCGGCAGTGCGCTGCGGCATCGGCAGCGCGGGCCCGGTGGACACCGCCCGGGGCACCGTCAGCCCGGTGAACATCGGGGCCTGGCGCCAGTTCCCGGTGCGGGCCCGCGTCGAGGCGGAGCTGGCACGCCACGGGGCGAAGCTCCCCACCGTCCTGGCCGGCGACGGGGTGGCGATGACCGCCGCCGAGCACTGGCTGGGCGCGGCCCGCGGGCACGCGAACGCGCTGTGCATGGTGGTCTCCACCGGTGTGGGCGGCGGACTGATCCTGAACAACCAGCTCCACCCCGGCCCCACCGGCAACGCCGGCCACATCGGCCACATGAGCGTCGCCTTCGACGGGGAGCCGTGCGTCTGCGGCGGCCGCGGCTGCGTCGAGTCCATCGCCTCCGGCACCGCCATCGCCGGCTGGGCCCTCGCCCAGGGGTGGACCGGCCCCGACCCCACGGCCGCCGGCGTCGCGGCCTCCGCCGAGGCGGGCGACCCGGTCGCGCTGGCCGCCTACGACCGCGCGGGCCGCGCCCTGGCCGCCGCCATCGCGGGCACCGCGACCCTCGTGGAGACCGACATCGCGGTCATCGGCGGCGGGGTCGCCGCCAGCGGAGACACCCTCTTCGAACCGGTCCGGCGGCACCTGGCCTCGTACGCGACCCTGTCCTTCGTCCAGGACCTGCGGGTGGTCCCGGCGAGCCTCGGCACCCACGCGGGCCTGATCGGCGCGGCCGCCGCGGCCCTGATGCTGCTGCCCGCGGAGTCCGCGGCTACGGCTTGACCGAGCGGTAGTAGCGCATCGCGCCCTCGTGCAGGTCCAGCGGATCGGTGTAGATCGCCGTCCGCAGGTCCACCAGCTGCGCCGCGTGCACCTCGTGCCCGATCCGGTCACGGCTGAGGATCACGGTGCGGGTGAACTGCTCGGTCAGCTCGGCGCCCGTGTCCTCCCGGGTCACCAGCAGGTTCGGTACGGCCAGCGTGGCCACCGACGAGGTGTTGCGGGCCCGCGCGTACGCGTCCTGCGGCATCACCGCGGCCCGGTAGTACCGCGCCGGGCTCCCGCCGGCCTGGAGCTGCTCCACCAGGTCCCCGAGCTGGACGAGCCGGATCTCGAACCGCTCCGACAGCTCCCGCACCGCGTTGGTGGGCAGGCCCCCGGACCAGAAGAACGCGTCGATCCGGCCGGCCTGGAGCTCCGTCGGCATGGTGTCGATGCCGATGGACACCGGGACGACGTCCCGGTGCGGGTCCAGCTTCGCCGCCGTCAGCAGCCGTTCCGAGATCAGCCGCACCCCCGAACCGTCCTGCCCGACCGCGACCCGCTTGCCGCGCAGGTCCTGCGCCGACTGCACCGGAGACCCGGCGGGCACCACCAGCTGCACGTAGTCGTCGTACAGCCGAGCGCAACCGCGCAGCCGCTCCGCGCCCGGCTTCCCGTCGAGCCGGTACTTGGCGACCGCGTCCGCCGTCGCCACCGTGAAGTCCGCCTCCCCGGCCGCCACCCGCTGGAGGTTCTGCTGGGAGCCCTCGCTGGTCTCCAGCCGGACGTCCACCCCTGGCATGTCGCGCGCCAGCTCGGGCTGCAGGAGCTGGCCGTAGCGGTGGTACACGCCCGTACGGACACCGGTGCTGAACACCAGGTCGCCCTTCAGCTCCGGCTCCCCGAAGGGCCGCAGCCACCACACCAGCGCTCCGAGCACGACGAGTACGGCCACCAGGGCCCGCAGGGCGTGGCGCCTGCTGATCCGGGGCGGTACGAGAGGCATGTCCGCGATCCTGCCACCCGCCCGCCGTCCTGTCACGGGCCGCCCGACGGCGGCCGAGACCGGGGCCCGGGGCCAAGCCTTACCCTTGTCGGGTGAGTGTCGAGGGCGAGGCTGCTGTTTTGAAGACGTACGAGGTGCGCACCTACGGGTGCCAGATGAACGTGCACGACTCCGAGCGACTTTCCGGTCTGCTGGAGGGCGCGGGGTACGTCCGGGCCCCCGAGGGCGCGGACGGCGACGCCGACGTCGTCGTGTTCAACACCTGCGCCGTGCGGGAGAACGCCGACAACAAGCTGTACGGCAACCTCGGCCGGCTCGCCCCGATGAAGACGAAGCGCCCGGGCATGCAGATCGCCGTCGGCGGCTGCCTGGCCCAGAAGGACCGCGAGACCATCGTCAAGCGGGCCCCCTGGGTCGACGTCGTCTTCGGCACGCACAACATCGGCAAGCTGCCCGTCCTGCTGGAGCGCGCCCGCATCCAGGAAGAGGCGCAGATCGAGATCGCCGAGTCGCTGGAGGCCTTCCCCTCCACGCTGCCGACCCGCCGCGAGTCCGCCTACGCCGCCTGGGTCTCGATCTCCGTCGGCTGCAACAACACCTGCACCTTCTGCATCGTCCCGGCCCTGCGCGGCAAGGAGGAGGACCGCCGCCCCGGCGACATCCTCGCCGAGGTGGAGGCCCTGGTCGCCGAGGGCGTCTCGGAGATCACCCTGCTCGGCCAGAACGTGAACGCGTACGGCTCCGACCTCGGCGACCGCGAGGCGTTCAGCAAGCTGCTGCGCGCCTGCGGAGCCATCGAGGGCCTCGAGCGGGTCCGGTTCACCTCCCCGCACCCGCGCGACTTCACGGACGACGTGATCGCGGCGATGGCCGAGACCCCGAACGTGATGCCGCAGCTGCACATGCCCCTCCAGTCCGGCTCGGACACCATCCTCAAGGCGATGCGCCGCTCGTACCGCCAGGAGCGCTTCCTCGGCATCATCGAGAAGGTCCGCGCCTCGATCCCGCACGCGGCGATCTCCACCGACATCATCGTGGGCTTCCCCGGCGAGACCGAGGAGGACTTCCAGCAGACGATGCACACCGTGCGCGAGGCCCGCTTCGCGAACGCCTTCACCTTCCAGTACTCCAAGCGCCCCGGCACGCCCGCCGCGGACATGGAGGGGCAGATCCCCAAGGAGGTCGTCCAGGACCGCTACATGCGCCTGGTCGCCCTGCAGGAGGAGATCTCCTGGGAGGAGAACAAGAAGCAGGTCGGCCGCACCCTTGAGGTCATGGTCGCGGAGGGCGAGGGCCGCAAGGACGGCACCACCCACCGCCTCTCCGGCCGCGCGCCCGACAACCGCCTGGTGCACTTCACCAAGCCCGACGCGGAGGTCCGTCCGGGTGACGTGGTGACCGTGGAGATCACCTACGCCGCCCCGCACCACCTGCTGGCCGAGGGCCCCACCCAGGAGGTGCGCCGCACCCGTGCGGGCGACGCCTGGGAGAAGCGCAACGCCGCCCCGGCCCAGCCGGCGGGCGTCATGCTGGGCATCCCCACCCTGGGCGTGCCCGCGCCGCTGCCCGTCGCCACCTCGGGCTGCGCGATCGACTGACCGCCGGAGGACCGCGGCGGCTAGGCTGCGGATCATGCTCGTAGCCGCCGCCGTCTGTCCCGCCCCGCCGATGCTCGTGCCCGAGGTCGCCGCGGGGGCCGCCGCCGAACTCGGCGATGCCCGCACCGCATGCTCCGACGCGCTCGCCGTGCTGGCCGCCTCACGGCCGGACCTGCTCGTGGTCGTCGGAGCCGCCGATCTGGAGCACTCCGGGCCCTACCCCCAGGGAGCGCGCGGCAGCTTCCGCGGGTTCGGGGTCGGGGCCGACGTACAACTGGGTCCGGGCGAGGAGGGGCCGCGCCTGCTGCCCACCTCGCTGGCCGTGGGGGCCTGGCTGCTCGGCCGCGCAGGCTGGGGCGCCGCACCCGTGGAGGGGCTCGGGGTCGCCGAGCTGCTGGAGACCGCCCGGTGCCTGTACGTCGGCCGGGAGCTCGCCGCCCGCGACGCGCGGGTCGCCCTCCTCGTCATGGGCGACGGCAGCGCCTGCCGCACCCTGAAGGCCCCCGGCTACCTCGACGAGCGCGCCGCCGCCTTCGACGCGGCGACCGGCCGGGCCCTCGGCGCCGCCGACGTGGCCGCCCTCGGTGCCCTGGACGCCGGGCTGGCGCACGAGCTCAAGGCCGCCGGACGGGCCCCCTGGCAGGTCCTCGCGGGCGCCGCGGAGGGCGCCGGGCTGGACGGGCGGCTGCTGTACGAGGACGCCCCGTACGGGGTCGGGTACTTCGTCGCCGCCTGGTCCTGAGCGGTTTCCGTGCGTACGGGAAAGGGGGCGCGGGACCGTGTGGTCCCGCGCCCCCTTCCTGTTCTACGGGATCGCCTCAGGAGGCGGCCGGCGGAGTCGGCCCGCCGGGGGTGTCCTTGTGGGCGATCTTGCCCAGGGCGTCCTTCGCCTTGTCCGTGCCGCTCGAGATCTGGCCGTGGTACTTGCCCTTGGTCTTGGAGTCCACGGCCTTCGCCATCTTGTCCAGACCCTGGCCGATCCTGCCCTCGTGCTGCTGCGCGAGGTCTCCGACCTTGTCCTTCGCCGGCGCGAGCTTGGCCTTCAGATTGTCCAGCAGGCCCATGGGTCACCTTCCATTGGCGGTGGCTACGTACGGGCGCTCTCACCGGCCTCGCTGTCCGCGGCGGCTTCCGCCGACTGCTGCTTCGGGATCTCCACGGCCTCCGCCGCGGGTGCCTCGGCCACAGCCGGCCCGGCCTCGGCCTCCTCGGCCGCCTCGGACTCCGCCGTCAGGGGCTCGGCCGCGTCCTGCTCCTGCGCGACCTCATCCTTGTTGCGAAAAAACCGGTCAAAAATGCCCATGTCTACTCCCGTAACGTTACTCGTGTGAGTGAAGTTCCGCGTTGGCCGGACCGGCGTCCGCCACATACGCGCCGACCGTGCGCCGAGCGCACGCCAGCCGGAACCTCGCAAGGGCAACGACTCCGTCCGTGGCCCGTCACGTAACTCGATCGGGTACATGGCGGTGTCTTGACCGGGGGCTGCGAGACTGGGGCGGTGAGGAAAGCAGCCCCCGCCCCGCGGGTCATCGCCGTCGTCGGTCCCACCGCCGCCGGAAAGTCCGACCTGGGCGTAGCCCTGGCCCGCCATTTCGACGGCGAAGTCGTCAACGCCGACTCGATGCAGCTGTATCGGGGGATGGACATCGGCACCGCCAAACTGACGACGGAGGAACGCGGCGGCGTACCGCACCACCTCCTCGACATCTGGGACGTCACCGACACCGCCAACGTCGCCGAGTACCAGCGCCTCGCCCGCATCGAGATCGACAAGCTGCTCGCGCAGGGCCGCACACCCGTCCTCGTCGGCGGATCCGGCCTCTACGTGCGCGGCGCGCTCGACGCGATGGAGTTCCCCGGCACCGACCCCGAGGTACGGGCCCGGCTGGAGCACGAGCTCACCCTCCGCGGCCCCGGCGCCCTGCACGCCCGCCTCGCCGCCGCCGACCCGGCCGCGGCCCAGGCGATCCTGCCCAGCAACGGCCGCCGCATCGTGCGCGCCCTGGAGGTCATCGAGATCACCGGGCGCCCCTTCACCGCCAACCTCCCCGGTCACGAGTCGGTCTACGACACCGTGCAGATCGGCGTCGACGTGGCCCGGCCCGAACTCGACGAGCGGATCGCGCTGCGGGTGGACCGGATGTGGGAGGCCGGACTGGTGGACGAGGTCCGCGCGCTGGAGGCCCGGGGACTGCGCGACGGAATCACCGCCTCCAGGGCGCTCGGCTACCAGCAGGTGCTGGCCGCGCTGGCCGGGGAGTGCACCGAGGACGAGGCCCGCGCCGAGACGGTCCGCGCAACGAAACGGTTCGCCCGCAGGCAGGACTCCTGGTTCCGCCGCGACCCGCGCGTGCACTGGCTGAGCGGCGCCCTCGCGGACCGGCCGGAACTCGCCGGACTCGCGCAGTCGTTGGTCGAACGAGCGGTCACAGCCTGATCACGTGATGGCATCGGGACGCCCCGGGCGCCCGTTCGGGGCCCGACGGCGTGCCATCATCAAACTCCAGCCGGTGCGGTCACCGGCGGTGAACGGCGGCGTACGAAGTCCGAGTGGGGAGGGCGCGTGGCGATGGAGGCCGGCCCTCGAGACACCGGGCGGGACGAGACCCGGCGGGAAACGGACCCGATGGTTCTGGGCGGGCCAGCGTCCGGCCCGGACGGCGGTCCCGCGCTGCGCGACGCCCACGGCGCCGCCGACGGGCTGGGACTGCCCGCCGAGCCGACGCGGCTGAGCCCCGACGGCCCCGACGTACCGGACCCCGCCGAGGCGCAGGCCGCCTCGGGTCCCGAGTTCGAAGTGGAGCTGCGCCCGCAGCGCCGACTGCGGCTGTGGCAGATCGCCCCCATCGTGGTGCTCGCCGCCTCCGGCTCCCTCATGTTCGCCTTCCCGCTCGCCTTCGAGTTCGGCGACGGCGGCGCGGTGGTCGCCATGCTCGGCTTCCTCATCTGCTGCTGCGCCGGCGGCTGGGGCATGATGGCCGCGCGCCGCGTCGGCTACGCCCTGCCCGGACTCCCGGCCCGCGGCTCCGGGCTGCGCCCCGACTGGCGGGTGGCGGCGCTGTACGCGCTGGTCGCGCTGGCCGTCGTAGCGCTCGCCGTGTACCGGGTGGCCCGGCTCCGGTAGGCCGACGGGGCGCGGGGGCGCCCCGGGCGTCTCACGGGTCAGTCGCGCCGGTCGGGCCCGGCGCCCCCTCGTTACCATGGCCTCGTGACGCAGACCAGCATCTTCTTCCTCAAGGGCCACGGCACCGAGAACGACTTCGTGATCGTCCCGGACCCGGACAACGCCATCGAGCTGCCCGCGTCCGCGGTCGCGAAGCTCTGCGACCGGCGGGCGGGGATCGGCGCGGACGGAGTGCTGCACGTGGTGCGGACCGCCGCGCACGCCGACGCGGCGCACATGGCCGACGAGGCCGAGTGGTTCATGGACTACCGCAACAGCGACGGCTCCGTCGCCGAGATGTGCGGCAACGGCGTCCGCGTCTTCGCCCGCTACCTCCAGTACGCCGGGCACGTCGAGCCCGGCGACCTGGCCGTCGCCACCCGCGGGGGCGTCAAGCGCGTCCACCTCGACAAGGCGGGCAACGTCACGGTGTCCATGGGGCGCGCCGCGTTCCCGGAGGGCGAGGTCACCGTCTCCGTGGGCGAGCGCTCCTGGCCCGCCCGCAACGTCAACATGGGGAACCCGCACGCGGTCGCCTTCGTTGACAGCCTGGACGATGCCGGCAACCTGTACACCCCGCCCCCGTACAGCCCGGCATCCGCCTACCCGACGGGTGTCAATGTCGAGTTCGTCGTCGACCGCGGCCCCCGGCACGTCGCCATGCGCGTCCACGAGCGCGGTTCGGGCGAGACCCGCTCCTGCGGCACCGGCGCCTGCGCCGTCGCCGTGGCCGCCATCCGGCGCGACGGCGCCGACCCGGCGCTCGGCGGCGAGCCGGTCACCTACACCGTGGACGTACCCGGCGGCACCCTCGTCATCACCGAACACCCCGACGGGCAGATCGACATGACCGGACCGGCCGTCATCGTCGCCACGGGCGAGTTCGATCCGGCCTGGCTCACCGAAACGGCTTTCGCCTGAAGCTTCCCTCTAATGGGTGATCCATTTCACGCTGAGCGAGAGGTGGACTGCGCCACGTGGTGGGGTCGGTAGCATCAGGCACCGGCCCTGAGGGCTCACCCCATGCCCACCACCGCCGGTCGAAGCCGCCGGAGGTGCCCATGAGTGCAGAGGCCACGAACCCCGAAGCACACCCCGAAGCGCGTCCTGAACTCCGCAGACGTGGCCGGACCAGGCTGGATCTGCGCCGGATCGGGCGCGCCGCCCTGCTCGGACCCGCGTCCCGCGACCGGCTTCCGGACGCCATCGGCCATGTCGCCGAGGCGCACCGCGCCCACCATCCGGACGCCGATCTGTCCGTCCTGCGGCGCGCGTACCTGCTCGCGGAGACCTCGCACCGCGGTCAGATGCGAAAAAGCGGTGAGCCGTACATCACACATCCGCTCGCCGTCACCCTCATCCTGGCCGAACTCGGGGCCGAGACCACCACCCTGACGGCTTCTCTCCTCCACGACACCGTCGAGGACACCGACGTGACCCTCGATCAGGTCCGCGAGGAGTTCGGCGACGAGGTCTGCTTCATCGTGGACGGCGTCACCAAGGTCGAGAAGATCGACTACGGCGCCGCCGCCGAACCCGAGACCTTCCGCAAGATGCTCGTCGCCACCGGCAACGACGTCCGCGTGATGTCCATCAAACTCGCCGACCGGCTGCACAACATGCGCACCCTGGGCGTGATGCGCCCCGAGAAACAGGCCCGCATCGCCATGGTCACCCGCGACGTCCTCATCCCGCTCGCCGAACGGCTCGGCGTCCAGGCCCTGAAGACCGAGCTGGAAGACCTCGTCTTCGCGATCCTGCACCCCGAGGAGTACGAGCACACCCGCGCCCTCATCGCCGCCCACGCGGGCGAGCGCGACCCGTTGCCCGCCATCGCCGACTCCGTACGCGCCGTCCTGCGCGACTCCGGCATCGTCGCCGAGGTGCAGGTACGGCCCCGGCACTTCGTCTCCGTACACCGGATCGCCCTCAAGCGCGGCGAACTGCGCGGCTCCGACTTCGGGCGCATCCTCGTCCTCGTCGGCGAGAACGCCGACTGCTACGGGGTGCTGGGGGAGCTGCACACCTGCTTCACCCCGGTCGTCTCGGAGTTCAAGGACTTCATCGCCGCCCCGAAGTTCAACCTCTACCAGTCCCTGCACACCGCCGTCGCCTCGCCCGAGGGGTACGTCGCCGAGGTGATCGTGCGGACCCGGCAGATGCACCGGGTCGCGGAGGCCGGGGTGGTGGCGCTGGGCAATCCGTACGTCACGGCCACGGCCACGGGCGCCGCCACCGCCGCGGGCGCTGCCGGCGGGGCTGCCGCGGGCGCCGTCGCGGCGGGTGAGCCGGGTGTGCCCGCCGAGTGCGACGAGGAGCGCGTGGACCCCACGCGGCCCGGCTGGCTTTCGAGGCTGCTCGACTGGCAGCAGTCGGCGCCCGACCCCGACACCTTCTGGAACGTGCTGCGTTCGGAACTGGCGCAGGACCGGGAGATCACCGTCTTCCGCGCCGACGGCGGGACGCTGGGCCTGCCGGCCGGCGCCAGCTGCATCGACGCCGCCTACGCGCAGCACGGCGAGGCGGCCCACGGCTGTATCGGCGCCCGGGTCAACGGGCGCCTCACCTCCCTGTCCTCCCCGCTCTCCGACGGGGACACCGTCCAGCTCCTCCTCGCGCACGACGCCTCCTCCGGGCCCGCCGCCGACTGGCTGGAGCACGCCCGGACCCCCGCCGCCCGCATCGCCATCGGCAGCTGGCTGGAGTCCCATCCCGACGGTGCCGGGCCCGCCGCGGCGGTGCCCCGGGCGCCGCTGTCCGTGATCGGGGCCCGCGGCGGCGGGGGCAACGCCGTCGCCGACCTCCCGGACGCCACCGTGCGGCTGGCCGGGTGCTGCACCCCGGTGCCGCCGGACGCGGTCGCGGGGTTCGTCGTACGGGGCGGGGCCGTCACCGTGCACCGCATCCACTGCACGACGGTGGCCCAGATGCGCGCGGTGGGCCGTACCTCCGTCGCCGTGCACTGGCGGGCGACCGCGGACTGCCGGGTCACGCTGCTCGCCGAATCGTTCGGCCGTCCCCACCTGCTGGCCGACCTGACCGAGGCCATCGCCCGCGAGGGGGTCGAGGTCGTCTCCGCGACCGTGGAACCGCCCGTCGAGCAGCGCGTCCGGCACACCTACACCCTCCAGCTGCCCGACGCCACCGGGCTGCCGGCGCTGATGCGCGCCATGCGCGACGTACCCGGCGTGTACGACGTCAGCCGGGCGTAGCCGACCGCGCGCGGTGTCCCCGTTCGGGTGGACCCGTCGCGCGCCGTTCGCCGCGGCGCGGCGGGCGCTGGTAAGCGGTGGTGGATGCAGCTCACCTCCCCGCGCCTGCGCGCCGCCCTGCTGGCCGCGGCCTCCCTCTCCCTCGTCGCCGCCGTGCTGCCCCCGCCGACGGCGCTGGGCATCGGCGACCGGCTGTTCCCCGAGCTGGGGAACCCCGGCTACGACGTGCTCTCGTACGACCTGTCCTTCACCTACAAGGACAACCGCACCCCGCTCGACGCGGTCACCGCCATCGACGCCCGCACCCGGCAGCCGCTGGACCGCGTCAACCTGGACTTCGCCCGCGGAACGGTGGCGTCGGTCGAAATGAACGGGGAGCCGGCCCGGTTCGAGAGCGCCGGGGAGGACCTCGTGCTGACGCCCGCCCGGCCCCTGACCGGCGACTCGCCCCTGCACATCACCGTCCGGCACACCAGTGACCCGCGCGCCGCCGGCGACGGCGGCTGGGTGCCCACCGACGACGGCCTCGCCATGGCCAACCAGGCCGACGCCGCGCACCGGGTCTTCCCGTGCAACGACCATCCCGCCGACAAGGCGTTCTTCACCTTCCGGATCACCGCTCCGACCGGGCTGACGGCCGTCGCCAACGGCGTGCCGGGCGCGCTTCCCGCACCCCGGGCGGGCGCCGCCACGACATGGACGTACCGGACGCTGCACCCGATGGCCACCGAGCTCGCACAGGTCTCGATCGGCGCCTCGACCGTGGTGCACGGCACCGGACCGCACGGGCTGCCGCTGCGCGACGTGGTCCCGACCGCGGACCGGGAGAAGCTGGACCCCTGGCTGAAGAAGACCGCGGGGCACATCGAGTGGATGGAGCAGCGCGTCGGCCGCTACCCCTTCGAGAACTACGGGGTGCTGATCGCGCGCGCCAGGACCGGTTTCGAGCTGGAGACGCAGACGCTTTCGCTGTTCGAAAGCGGCCTGTTCTCCGGCCAGGGCTACCCGGAGTGGTACGTCGAGTCCGTAATGGTGCACGAGCTCGCCCACCAGTGGTTCGGCGACAGCGTGAGCCCGCGCACCTGGTCGGACCTCTGGCTCAACGAGGGGCACGCCACCTGGTACGAGGCCCTGTACGCCGACGGCCTCGGCAAGTACTCCCTGGAGCGGCGCATGCGCGAGGCGTACCAGCGCTCGGACCAGTGGCGGGCGGCCGGCGGGCCCCCGGCAGCGCCGAAGGCGGCCGCGCCCGGGGAGAAGATCGGGCTGTTCCGGCCGGTGGTCTACGACGGGGCCGCGCTGATCCTCTACGCCCTGCGCCAGGAGATCGGCGCCGCGGCCTTCGACCGGGTGGAGCGGCGCTGGGTGAGCGAGCACCGGGACGCGGTCGCGGGCACGGAGGACTTCGTACGCCTGGCTTCGCAGGAGGCGGGCAGGGACCTGACGGCCTTCCTGCAGCCGTGGCTGTACGGGAAGACGACCCCGGCGATGCCGGGCCACCCGGAATGGGGCGGCGCGCCGGCCGGCGCGGCGAAGAAGGGCTCGGGGGCCGGGAAAAGGGTGTGACGGGCAGGGAACGGGCATGCCACCATCGACGAGGCCGTTCCGGGTTCCGGGAATCGTCCGGCTGTGCCACACGTTGGACGTGACAGTGTGATGTCACGCGTGGCAGTAGTTTTGGCCTTGGCTCCGCCCGGCCGACGCCGACGCGGACACAAACGGAACGAATCGAATCGAATCGACGTAAGGATCCAATGACCTCCTCTTCTTCCCCTTCCCAGGACGCGCGGGACGCACAGGACGTGCCGGACCCGCAGAGCTTCACCGAGAGCCTTCGGGCCGACGCCCTGATGGAAGAGGACGTCGCCTGGAGCCACGCGATCGACGGAGACCGGGACGGCGAGCAGTTCGAACGCTCCGAGCGCGCGGCCCTGCGCCGCGTGGCCGGACTCTCCACCGAGCTCGAAGACGTCACCGAGGTCGAGTACCGCCAGCTCCGCCTGGAGCGCGTGGTCCTCGTCGGCGTCTGGACCTCCGGCACGGTGAACGACGCCGAGAACTCCCTCGCGGAGCTCGCCGCCCTCGCCGAGACCGCCGGCGCCCTCGTGCTCGACGGCGTCATCCAGCGCCGCGACAAGCCCGACCCGGCCACCTTCATCGGTTCCGGCAAGGCGCGCGAGCTGCGCGACATCGTCATGGAGACCGGCGCCGACACCGTCGTCTGCGACGGCGAGCTCAGCCCCGGCCAGCTCATCGCCCTCGAAGACGTCGTCAAGGTGAAGGTGGTCGACCGGACCGCCCTCATCCTCGACATCTTCGCCCAGCACGCCAAGTCCCGAGAGGGCAAGGCACAGGTCGCGCTCGCGCAGATGCAGTACATGCTGCCGCGACTGCGCGGCTGGGGTGCCTCGCTGTCCCGGCAGATGGGTGGCGGCGGCGGTGGCGGCATGGCCACCCGCGGCCCCGGTGAGACCAAGATCGAGACCGACCGGCGACGGATCCGCGAGAAGATGGCGAAGATGCGCCGGGAGATCGCGGAGATGAAGACCGGCCGCGACATCAAGCGGCAGGAACGGCGCCGCAACAAGGTGCCCTCGGTCGCCATCGCCGGCTACACCAACGCGGGCAAGTCCTCGCTGCTCAACCGCCTCACGGGCGCGGGCGTCCTGGTGGAGAACGCCCTGTTCGCCACCCTCGACCCGACCGTGCGCCGGGCCGAGACGCCGTCCGGCCGGATCTACACCCTGGCCGACACCGTCGGCTTCGTCCGGCACCTGCCCCACCACCTCGTCGAGGCGTTCCGCTCCACGATGGAGGAGGTCGGCGACTCCGACCTCATCCTGCACATCGTGGACGGCTCGCACCCGGCGCCGGAGGAGCAGCTGGCCGCCGTACGCGAGGTCATCCGCGAGGTCGGCGCGGTCAACGTGCCCGAGATCGTGGTGATCAACAAGGCGGACGCGGCCGACCCGCTGGTACTGCAGCGCCTGCTGCGCATCGAACGGCACTCCATCGCCGTCTCGGCGCGCACGGGCATGGGCATCGAGGAACTCCTCGCGCTCATCGACACCGAACTGCCCCGGCCCGAGGTCGAGGTGGAGGCCCTGGTGCCGTACACGCGCGGCTCCCTCATCGCACGGGCGCACGCCGAGGGCGAGGTCATCTCCGAGGAGCACACCCCGGAGGGCACCCTGCTCAAGGCGCGGGTCCACCAGGAACTCGCGGCGGACCTGGCCCCGTACGTACCCGCCAAGCGGTAACGCGCGACACACGAGTGAGGGCCCCCTGCGGTGCAGGGGGCCCTCACTCATGCGGTCACGGTTCCCGGAACCAGCCGGGGCCGACCGCTACTTGAACTTGCCGCTCACCGCGTCGAAGATCCCCTTGGCCTCGGGTCCCAGCCGGGGCCCGGCCAGCCAGCCCGCCTTGGCCGGGCCGATCGAGGTGTTCGAGACCAGCGCCGGCTTGCCGTCCGCACCCGCCGCGACCCAGCCGCCGCCGGACGAACCACCCGTCATCGTGCAGCCGATGCGGTACAGCACCGGGTCCGTCTGGTTCAGCGCCAGCCGCCCCGGCTTGTCCGTGCACTGGTACGCCTTCTGGCCGTCGAACGGCGCCGCCGCCGGGTATCCCGTGGCCGTCATGCTCGACACCTTCGCCACCACCGGCGCGTTGAACTCCACCGGAAGCGCCGTACCGACCGTCTCCTCCAGCGACTTGCCGCCGCCCCCCTCGGGCGTCACGTGCAGCACCGCGAAGTCGTACGGGGCACCCGCGCCGCCGGTCGGACCGCCGGTCGAGATCCACTGGTCGGAAGTCTGCGCCCAGTCGCTCCACCACACGCCGTACGGGGCCACCTCCGCCCGGGGCGCGCCCTTGAGCTGCGCCGCCGGCTTGCCCGCGTTGTTGTACGACGGGACGAAGGCGATGTTGCGGTACCAGCCGCCGGCCTTGCCCGCGTGCACGCAGTGGCCCGCCGTCCAGACCATGTTGGACTTGCCGGGGTGGGCCGGGTCCTTGACGACGGTCGCCGAGCAGACCATCGAACCCTCGGGGCCGTCGAAGAAGACCTTGCCGGACGCCGGAACGCTCTGGTGGTACGGCGCGCTCGCGGGCTTGGCCGTCACCGGTGCCGGGGTCGGGTCCGTGACCCCCTGGTCCTTGCCGGCATCCGGGTCGACGGCCGGGGGCTGCGGGGTCTCGGCGTCACGCATCCGGTCCGGGTCCCAGAGGCCCTCGATGATCGGGTTGATGTAGTCGCCCGCCTCGCGGAGCCAGTCCTCCTTCTTCCAGTTCTTCCACGCACCCCCCTTCCACTTCTCCAGGTCGATGCCGTGCTGCTTGAGCTTGTCCTTGAGCTGGTCCGGGATCTTGATCCCGTCCACCCCGCCGGGGAGGCTCGCCGCCACGGTCGGCTTGGCGTCGGCCTCCCCGTCGCCGGGTCCGCAGGCCGCGGCGGTCAGCGAGAGGGCGGCCGCGCACAGGGTCGCGATGACCGGTCGGATCGGTCGCATGTCGTGAATCCCCCTGGTGGTTCTGGAAATGACGCGTGTGAAGTGGTGGTACGTGGCGCCGGTTGCAGCCCCCCACTATGCCGCTGTCGTGGTGGACGGCGCAGCCCGGGGCGCCGGTTCCAGGGCGGAGAGCCCCAAGTCGCCGCCGGGCCGAAGTCCCGCCGGGGCAAGGATCTTGGGCCCACCCGTGATCCGCCGCCGTCACCGTCGTTGGTACGTACGGGGGATGGGGGAGCAGCGTTCATGTTCGAGGCGCACTCCGAAGGAGCAATCCGTGCGGGAGGACCGACACTCGTGGCTTTGACCGAGCAGGCCGCGGCGGCTGCGACGCACGTCCCGCCGCAAACGGGCCGGGGATCCGCAGCGGGCGGCGAAGCGATCCTGCGCAGGCAGGCCCAACGGGAGTCCGCCGCCCGGACGTACGCCCGCTCCCTGCCCATCGTGCCGGTGCGCGCCCGGGGGTTGACCATCGAGGGCGCGGACGGGCGGCGCTACCTCGACTGCCTCTCCGGCGCCGGCACCCTCGCCCTGGGGCACAACCACCCGGTGGTGCTGGAAGCGATCAGGGGAGTGCTCGACTCAGGAGCTCCGCTGCACGTCCTCGACCTCGCGACCCCCGTCAAGGACGCCTTCACCACCGAGCTGTTCGCCAGCCTGCCCCCGGGGCTGGCGGCGGACGCCCGGATCCAGTTCTGCGGTCCGGCCGGGACGGACGCCGTCGAGGCCGCGCTCAAGCTGGTACGCACCGCCACCGGCCGCTCGGGGCTGCTCGCCTTCACCGGGGCGTACCACGGGATGACCGCCGGGGCGCTGGAGGCCTCGGGCGGAGCCTCGGACGTGCGCGTGACCCGGCTGCCCTACCCGCAGGACTACCGCTGCCCGTTCGGCGTCGGCGGCGCGGAGGGCGCCCGGCTCGCCGCGCGGTGGACGGAGAGCCTGCTCGACGACCCCAAGGGCGGGGTGGCGGCGCCGGCCGCGATGATCGTCGAGTCCGTGCAGGGCGAAGGCGGGGTGAACCCGGCGCCGGACGCCTGGCTGCGCCGGATGCGGGAGATCACCGAGGCCCGGGGCATCCCGCTGATCGCCGACGAGGTCCAGACGGGGGTGGGCCGCACCGGTGCCTTCTGGGGCGTCGACCACGCCGGGGTGGTGCCCGACGTGATGGTCCTGTCCAAGGCCATCGGCGGCAGCCTGCCGCTCGCGGTGATCGTGTACCGCGCCGGGCTGGACCTGTGGGCCCCCGGAGCCCACGCCGGCACCTTCCGCGGCAACCAGCTGGCCATGGCGGCGGGCACCGCCACGCTGGCCTACGTCCGGGAGAACCGGCTCGCGCAGCGCGCGGCCGAACTGGGCGCGCGCATGCTCGCCTCCCTGCGCGGCCTGGTCCCCGACCACCCCTGCATCGGCGACGTCCGCGGCCGCGGCCTGATGATCGGCGTCGAACTGGTCGACCCCGACACCGGCGGCGCCGATCCCGCCCTCGCGGCGGCCGTCCGCCAGGAATGCCTGGACCGCGGCCTGATCGTCGAGCTCGGCGGCCGCCACGCCAGCGTCATCCGCCTGCTCCCCCCGCTGACCCTGACCGACGAACAGGCCGCGGCCGTCCTGGACCGCCTGGCCGACGCCATCCCCGCCGCCACCCGCCGCTAAGGACCCCCGATGCCCGACCCGCACCCCCCCACCCCGGGCCCCACCCCGCCGCCCCTCGCCCCGCACCCCGCCCCCACCCCACCGCCGTCCCCCACACCGGGCTCCGCCGCCTCGCCCCCGCCGTCGTCCCTGGCACCGGGCTCCGCCGCCTCCCCGCCGCCGTCTCCCCTCGGCCCGGCCCCCATCGCCTCCCCGCCGTCGCCTTCCCCCGCGCCGGGGTCCGGCGCCTCGCCGCTGCCCGTTGCTGCCTCCGCGGGCGCCGCGGCCGCCGCCTCCCCGGAGGGGGCTGGGGCCCTGCGGGCCGGCGTTGTCGCGGACCCGGGTCCCGTACCGGTCGCGGGGCTTGCCCCGAGGCCCGCTCACCCCCAGCCGCCCGCCTCGTCACCCGCGCTCGACTTCGTCGCGCCGGTCAGCCCTGCGGCGGCGCCGCAGGCGGCGGGGCCCGTGCCTCTGGTCGGCGCGGCGTGCCCGACGGATCCGACGGGCTCCGGCCACGTCCCCCCGGACCCGCAGGCGGGCAGCCCGGTTCGGCCGGACTCGGGCTGCGACCCGGCCGCCGACGTGTCACCGGCCGGCCCCGCCCGGGCAGCCGCCGAGCCGTCCCCGGCGGATCCGCCCGCCCACGCCGCACCCGCAGGCAGCGCGCCGCAGCCGGAGGCGGCCACCGTGCCGCGGCAGAAGGACGGCACCGCCAGACCGCGGACAGCCGCGGCGGAGGGCGCCGGACTGCCCGACCCGCTGGACCATCCCGACCCCGAGGTCGCCGCCGAGGCCGCGGCCGTGGAGAACCTGTTGCGGTGCTGGGTCCGCGAGACCGGACTCGGTCAACCCGCCGGGCCCGTGCTCCGCATCGCCCTTCCCGCATCCGGCGCGGCCCTGCTCGTCGCCGTCCGCTACTGGTCTCCCGCGGGCTGGCACCGTTTCGCCCAGGTACGCCTCGAAGGCACCCCCGCCGACGCTCCGGCCGTCGACGCCGTCACCCTCGCCGCACTGATCTCCCGCGAGGGCACCGGCACAAGCGCAGGCACCGCCGCCACCGCCACCGGTGCCTGCGACCTCGTAGGCCGGGTCGCCGACTCGGTCCACCGCACCGCCGAGTTCATCGCCGACCGACGCCGGCGCCCGACCACCCCCGTCCCCATCGCCCTGGACCGCTTCCTCAGCGCCGAACAGTCCCTCCTCCTCGGTCACCCGCTGCACCCGACCCCGAAGAGCCGCGAGGAACTCTCCGCGGCCGAAGTGCGCCGCTACTCACCCGAACTCCACGGCTCCTTCCCCCTGCACTGGATGGCCATCGCGCCCTCCGTTCTCGCCACCGACTCGGCCTGGACCGAGCGCGGCCGCCCGATCCCCGCCGCCCAACTGCTCGGGCGGCTCGCCCCCGGCCTCCCGCTGCCCACCGGCACCACCCCCCTTCCCCTGCACCCCTGGCAGGCCCGCGACCTCCTTGAGCGCCCCGCCGTCGCCGCCCTCCGCGACGCGGGACTCCTGCACGATCTGGGCCCGTACGGCGAGCCCTGGTATCCGACCTCCTCCATCCGCACCGCCCACCGACCCGGCGCCCCCGCGATGCTCAAGCTGTCCCTGGGCCTGCGCATCACCAACTCCCGCCGCGAGAACCTCCGCAAGGAGCTCCACCGAGGCGTCGAGGTGCACCGGCTGCTCCGCACCGGCCTCGCCGAGCAGTGGCAGGCGTCCTACCCCGGCTTCGACATCGTCCGCGACCCCGCCTGGCTCGCCGTCGACGCCCCGGACGGGGGCCCCGTCCCCGGACTCGACGTCATGCTGCGCCACAACCCCTTCCGCTCGGGCGACGACGCCCTGTGCATCGCCGCACTCACCGCACCCTGCCCGTGGCCCGGCCGGACCGCCATGCGCTCCCGCCTGGCCGAGACCGTCTCGCGGCTGGCCGCCGCCACCGGACGTACGACCGCAGCGGTCTCCGCCGAGTGGTTCCTGCGCTACCTCGACCACGTCGTCCTGCCGGTCCTCGCCTTCGACGCGCTCGCCGGCATCGCCCTCGAGGCGCACCAACAGAACACGCTGGTCCTCCTCGACCCGGCCGGCTGGCCGGTCGGCGGCCGCTACCGCGACAACCAGGGCTACTACTTCCGCGACTCCCACCGCGCGGAACTGGAGCGCCGGCTCCCGGGCATCGGCAGCGTCAGCGACACCTTCGTCCCCGACGCCGTCACCAACGAACGCTTCGCCTACTACCTCGGCATCAACAACGTGCTCGGCCTCATCGGCGCCTTCGGATCCCAACGGCTCGCCGACGAACGCGTCCTGCTCGCCGCCTTCCGCCGCTTCCTCGGCAAGGCCGCGGGCCTCGGCCCGCTCCCCGCGCAGCTGCTCGACTCACCCACCCTGCGCTGCAAGGCGAATCTGCTCACCCGCCTGGGCGGCCTCGACGAACTCGTCGGTCCCGTCGATACCCAGTCCGTCTACGTCACCATCACCAACCCCCTTCACGATTGACGCGTCCGCACGGACGCGGAGAAGAGCCCCGATGCCCTCCACTTCCACCGAATCCCACACCGATGCCGCCGGCCGGGCAGCCGGCGTCCCGGACGCCAACGGCGAATTGCGCCTCAACGCCGAGCTGTTGCCGCTGCTCGCCGAGGCGGACCTCCTCGACTCCCCGGCGGGCTGGGGCTCCGTCACCACACATGCGGGCGCCTTCCGCCTGGAACCCGTACGGCTCGACCGGGACCTGGAGCTCCTCACCGGCTGGATGAACGACCCGGAGGTGGCCGCCTATTGGGAACTCGCCGGCCCCGCCGCCGTGACCGCCGCCCACCTGCGGGCGCAACTGGACGGGGACAGCAGCAGCATCCCCTGCCTCGGCATCCTCGACGGCGCTCCGATGGGCTACTGGGAGATCTACCGGGCCGACCTCGACCCGATCGCCCGCCACTACCCGGCGCGCCCCCACGACACGGGTATCCACCTGCTCATCGGAGACGGCACGAACCGCGGCAGGGGTCTGGGCACCGCACTGCTGCGCGCCGTCACCCATCTGGTGTTCGACAACCGTCCTCGCTGCACACGCGTCATCGCCGAACCGGACATTCGCAACACCCCCTCCGTATCAGCCTTCCTGAACTCCGGCTTCCGCTGCTCCGCGGAAATCGACCTGCCCGAGAAGCGAGCCGCTCTGATGATCCGCGAGCGGGCGCTGCGCAATCTCCTCTGAGTGCCGCCCCGCATCCCGCATCCCACCTCCACGCTCGCGTCCCGTCTTCCGTGTCCCGCGTCCCGCGTCCCCTCCATTCCTCACCGCTTCACGCCTCTCACCTCGAAAACTCTGCGTCGCGCAGCAAAGTTCCCGATCTCCGAGGAGTGCCGTGCCGAATTTCCCCGCCGTCCCCGACGCCACGGGCCCCGGCTCCGCCGCGCCCCCCGTGCCGCCGCCGTCCCAGCACCACCCGCACCCCTCGCACCCCTCGCACCCCTGCACACCGCCCGAGATCAACCGCGCGACCTGGGAATCCGCCTCCGCCCGACTGCTCGCCAAGCTGCTCGGCGAGTTCGCGTACGAGGAGATCATCAGCCCCGTGCCGGCCCCGGCCGCCGCCGGTGACGCCTGGACCCTGACCCTCGACGACGGCAGCAGCCTCGGCTTCCGGGCCCGCCGCCGCTCGTACGGCAGCTGGCACGTCACACCCGACACCATCACCCTCACACCGCCGCACCCCTCCCCGGATCCCCCGACCGCCTTCGGGGACCCGTACGCCTTCCTCGTCCGGACCCGCCGCCTCCTCGGCATCGACGGCGCGACCCTGGGCCACCTGGTCCGCGAGCTCAGCGCGACCCTCGCCGCGGACGCCCGCATCGAGCACACCGCCCTCACGGCAGACGTCCTCGCCGACCTCGACTACGCCTCCCTCGAAGGCCACCAGACCGGCCACCCCTGGCTCGTCCTCAACAAGGGCCGCATCGGACTGTCCGCCTCCGACACCGCCGCCTGGGCGCCCGAGGCCCGCACCCCGCAGCGCCTGCCCTGGCTCGCCGCCCACACCGCCCTCGCGACCTATCGCGGCACGTCCGGCCTCGAAGACCCCGCACGCCTCTACTCGGCCGAGCTCGACCCCGCCACCCGCGCCGCCTTCGACCGGGCCCTGCGCGAGCGCGGCCTCGACCCGCGCGGCTACCTCTACCTCCCCCTCCACCCCTGGCAGTGGGACGAGGTCGTACTCCCCCTCTTCGCCCCGGCCCTCGCCTCCGGTGCACTGGTCCCGCTCCCCGCGGACCCCGACGTACGCCTCCCGCAGCAGTCGATCCGCACCTTCCTGAACCTCACCCACCCCGAGCGGCACAGCGTCAAGCTGCCGCTCTCCGTCCTCAACACCATGGTCTGGCGCGGGCTGCCCTCCGACCTGGCGCTCGCCGCGCCCGCCGTCACCGCGTGGATCCACTCCATCCGGGACTCCGACCCCTTCCTCCGCGACGAATGCGGGGTGATCCTGCTCGGCGAGGTCGCCTCCGTCACCGTCCGCCACCCCGTCTACGACCAGCTCCCCGAAGTCCCCTACCAGTACAAGGAGCTCCTGGGAGCGATCTGGCGCGAGCCCCTGACCGGCCGCCTCGCCCCCGGCGAACGCGCCCGCACGCTCGCCTCCCTCCTCCACACCGACCCCCGCGGGCGGTCCTTCACCGCCGAACTCGTCGCCCGCTCCGGTCTCGCTCCCGCCGTCTGGCTCCAGCGGCTCTTCGCGGCCCTACTGCCCCCACTGCTCCACTTCCTCTACCGCTACGGCACCGTCTTCTCCCCGCACGGCGAGAACGCGATCGTGATCTTCGACGAGCACGACGTCCCGGTCAGGCTCGCGGTCAAGGACTTCGTGGACGACGTCAACATCAGCGACGAGCCGCTGCCCGAGCTGGCCGCGATGCCCGCAGAGGTCCGGGCCGTGCTCCTCACCGAGCCGGCCGACTTCCTGCCCCAGTTCATCCACTCAGGTCTCTTCGTCGGCGTCTTCCGCTACCTGTCCGCCCTCTGCGAGGACCGCCTCGGCGTCGCGGAGGACGAGTTCTGGTCCCTCGTACGCGCGGAGATCGTCCGCCACCAGGCCCGGTTCCCCGAGCTCAAGGACCGCTACGAGCTCTTCGACCTGCTCGGCGAGCGCATCGGCCGGCTCTGCCTGAACCGGAACCGGCTCTACGAGGACGGCTACCGGGACCGCCCCGACCGCCCGCACGCCGTGCAGTACGGCACCGTGCCCAACCCCCTGTACCGGCCGTGACGCCTCGTCGGTGCGGTCGCTGTCGGTGGCGCCCCGTAGGGTTGGCAGTGCTATGACGAAGCCCTCCCTCCCCGACCTGCTGCACGCCGCCGTATCCGCCGTCGGCGGCACGGAGCGCCCCGGCCAGGTGGCCATGGCCGAAGCCGTCGCCGAAGCGATCGACGACAACTCCCACCGGCTCATCCAGGCCGGCACCGGCACCGGCAAGTCCCTCGGCTACCTGGTGCCGGCCCTCGCGCACGGCGAGCGCGTGGTCGTGGCCACCGCGACCCTGGCCCTCCAGCGGCAGCTCGTCGAGCGCGACCTGCCACGGACGGTGGAGGCGCTGCACCCGCAGCTCCGCCGCCGCCCGCAGTTCGCCATGCTCAAGGGCCGCTCCAACTACCTCTGCCTGCACCGCCTGCACGAGGGTGCTCCGCAGGACGAGGAGGAGGGCCTCTTCGACCAGTTCGAGGCGGCGGCGCCCACCAGCAAGCTCGGCCAGGACCTGCTGCGCCTGCGGGACTGGGCTGACGAGACGGAGACCGGCGATCGGGACGACCTGACCCCCGGCGTCTCCGACAAGGCGTGGGGCCAGATCTCGGTCTCCTCGCGGGAGTGCCTCGGCGCGACGAAGTGCGCGTACGGAGCCGAGTGCTTCGCGGAGGCCGCCCGCGAGCGGGCCAAGCTCGCGGACGTGGTCGTCACCAACCACGCGCTCCTGGCGATCGACGCCATCGAGGGCGCCCCGGTGCTGCCGCAGCACGAGGTGCTGATCGTCGACGAGGCCCACGAACTGGTCTCGCGGGTCACCGGCGTGGCCACCGGTGAGCTCACCCCGGGGCAGGTCAACCGCGCCGTGAAGCGGGCGGCCAAGCTGGTCGACGAGAAGACGGCGGACTCCCTGCAGACCGCTTCCGAGTCCTTCGAGCGCGTGATGGAGCTGGCCCTCCCGGGTCGGCTGGAGGAACTCCCCGAGGACCTCGGCTACGCGCTGATGTCCCTGCGGGACGCCGCGCGCAACGTGATCTCCGCGATCGGCGCGACGCGCGACAAGTCCGTCCACGACGAGGACGCCGTCCGCAAGCAGGCCCTGGCCGCGGTGGAGAGCGTGCACGCGGTGGCCGAGCGGATCGTGAACGGCTCCGAGTACGACGTCGTCTGGTACGAGCGCCACGACCGCTTCGGCGCCACCCTCCGGGTCGCCCCGCTGTCGGTGTCGGGGCTGCTGCGCGAGAAGCTGTTCGAGGACCGCTCGGTGGTCCTGACCTCGGCGACCCTCAAGCTCGGCGGCGACTTCAACGGGGTCGCGGCCTCGCTCGGCCTGTCCCCGGAAGGGGTCGAGGGCGAGGACGTACCCGTCTGGCGGGGTCTGGACGTCGGCTCCCCGTTCGACTACCCGAAGCAGGGCATCCTCTACGTCGCGAAGCACCTGGCCACCCCCGGCCGCGAGGGCACCCGCGGCGACATGATGGACGAGCTCGCCGAACTGATCGAGGCGGCAGGCGGCCGTACCCTCGGGCTCTTCTCCTCCATGCGCGGCGCGAAGGCGGCCGCCGAGGAGATGCGCGGCAGGCTCGACAACCCCATCCTGCTGCAGGGCGAGGAGACGCTGGGCGAGCTGATCAAGGCATTCGCCGCCGATCCGGAGACCTGCCTGTTCGGCACCCTGTCCCTGTGGCAGGGAGTGGACGTGCCCGGCCCCAGCTGCCAGCTCGTGGTCATGGACCGGATCCCGTTCCCGCGCCCCGACGATCCGCTGATGAGCGCCCGGCAGAAGTCGGTCGAGGAGCACGGGGGCAATGGCTTCATGGCCGTGGCCGCCACGCACGCGGCCCTGCTCATGGCTCAGGGCGCCGGTCGTCTCGTACGGGCCACGGGCGACCGCGGAGTGGTCGCGGTTCTCGACCCCCGCCTGGCCACGGCCCGGTACGGGAGCTTCCTGCGGGCCACGCTGCCGGACTTCTGGTACACCACGGACCGCAACCAGGCCCGCCGCTCGCTGGCCGCGATCGACGCCAAGGCGAAGGCCGACGGGCAGTAGGTCCCGGGGCAGCAGGTCTCGGGAGCGCGAGCGGCAGCCATCGAACAGAACAGCCCTGGGACCGGCGCAGTGGGTCCCAGGGCTGGCTATTGGGCGGCCGGTCAGACCCGGCGCAGTACGGCGACGACCTTGCCGAGGATGGTGGCCTCGTCGCCGGGGATCGGCTGGTAGGCGGCGTTGTGCGGGAGCAGCCAGACATGGCCGTCCTCGCGCTTGAAGCGCTTGACCGTGGCCTCGCCGTCGAGCATGGCGGCGACGATGTCGCCGTTCTCGGCGACGGGCTGGCGGCGGACGGTGACCCAGTCGCCGTCACAGATCGCGGCTTCGATCATCGAGTCGCCGACGACCTTGAGGACGAAGAGCTCGCCGTCGCCGACGAGCTGGCGGGGGAGGGGGAACACGTCCTCCACCGACTCCTCGGCGAGGATCGGACCGCCGGCCGCGATCCGGCCGACCAGGGGAACATACGAGGCGGCGGGCTTGCCGGTGGTGTCCGTGGGCTGCGAGCTGGGCTGGTCGGAGCCGCGCACCTCGTACGCCCGGGGGCGGTGCGGGTCGCGGCGCAGGAAGCCCTTGCGCTCCAGGGCCATGAGCTGGTGGGCGACCGACGACGTGCTGGACAGGCCGACCGCCTGGCCGATCTCCCGCATCGACGGCGGGTAGCCGCGCCGCTGCACCGAGTCGCGGATGACCTCGATGACCCTGCGCTGCCGGTCCGTGAGCCCGGAGCTGTCGGCGCGGATGCCTGGAGGTCGTCCTGGCAGGGAGCGTGCGGGCCGCGCGGGCTCCGCCTCCGGGTTCAGGCTTGCGTCGTTCATGGCATGCACCGGCTCGAGTCGGCTCTGGGAGCGGTTCTGGGCAGTGATGGTGGCACTGTCTGCGGTGGTGGTCACGTCGGCCCCTCTCGAAATGTTCTCCCTAGCTGGACAACGGTAGTAGCTTTCGAAAGGTTGCGCCAAACACACGTTCGAGTGAAAAATCGCAGATCGTCCGTCGTGGGTACATCGCGAGGTGTATAGACGAACGGTCGACCGAACGCGGGTTCGGCCCGGCATCCACCGCTTACGGTACCCTTCCGGGTCGGGTCGCCGCCCTCCGGGCCGGGGCCCAGTCTGGCACCGCGAGGCCGCGTCTCCGGTCATCGGACACCGCGACACGCGGATCGACGTAAATCCACCGCAACGCAAGATCTAGTGGTTGGATGAGCGCTGCCACCCAGAAGTTGTGGTCCCCGGTCCGCCGTGGTCCTCGACATCGCATATGCTTGTGGCTGCTTCACGAGCCCCCGGCAGAGCCCGTCTCGGCCGTTCAGGGGCCTCGTGGGGTGATTCAGTCGTGCCAAGAGGGAGGGTGAGGGAACCATGCACTGCCCCTTCTGCAGGCACCCCGACAGCCGCGTAGTCGACAGTCGGACGACGGACGACGGCACGTCGATCCGCCGGCGCCGCCAGTGCCCCGACTGCTCCCGTCGCTTCACGACGGTGGAGACGGCCTCGCTGATGGTGATCAAGCGCAGCGGGGTGACCGAACCCTTCAGCCGTACCAAGGTCATCTCCGGCGTTCGCAAGGCGTGCCAGGGGCGGCCGGTCACCGAGGACGCCCTCGCCAAGCTCGGCCAGCGGGTCGAGGAGGCGGTGCGCGCCACCGGGAGCGCCGAGCTGACCACGCACGACGTGGGTCTGGCCATACTCGGCCCGTTGCAGGAGCTCGACCTGGTCGCGTACCTCCGGTTCGCGTCCGTTTACAAGGCTTTCGACACGCTTGAAGACTTCGAGACCGCCATCGCGGAACTCCGCGTGCCACGGTCTCACCCCGAAGAGTGCGAGCCCGCCGGGACCGGTTCGGTCCCCGTGCCCGCCTCCGCCGCCGACTGACCGGACGGCCCGTACCGCGCTGGGTTCGCAGCGCGGAGCGGCCGGTGGGTCCGGCGAAGAGACGTAGATACAAGACACAGCACCGTGCCGCGGAATAGCGCTGGCACTTTAGGGCGTTTTGCCCGCATTGGGAGGCGGCATGACAGAGACGGCGAGCAGCTCGGCACGTGGTTCCCGCGCCAAGGGGACCAAGGCTGCCAAGAGCGGCCTGCGTATCGAGCGCATCCACACCACCCCCGGCGTCCACCCGTACGACGAGGTGAGCTGGGAGCGCCGTGACGTCGTCATGACCAACTGGCGCGACGGCTCGGTCAACTTCGAGCAGCGTGGCGTCGAGTTCCCCGACTTCTGGTCGGTGAACGCGGTCAACATCGTCACCAGCAAGTACTTCCGCGGCGCGGTCGGCACCCCGCAGCGCGAGACCGGTCTGAAGCAGCTCATCGACCGCATCGTGAAGACGTACACGAAGGCCGGCGAGGACTTCGACTACTTCGCGTCGCCCGCCGACGTGGAGATCTTCGAGCACGAGCTGACGTACGCCCTCCTGCACCAGATCTTCAGCTTCAACTCCCCGGTGTGGTTCAACGTCGGCACGCCCCAGCCGCAGCAGGTCTCCGCCTGCTTCATCCTGGCCGTCGACGACTCCATGGAGTCGATCCTCGACTGGTACAAGGAAGAGGGCATGATCTTCAAGGGCGGCTCCGGCGCCGGCCTGAACCTCTCCCGCATCCGCTCCTCCAAGGAGCTCCTGTCCTCCGGCGGCAACGCCTCCGGCCCGGTCTCCTTCATGCGCGGCGCCGACGCGTCCGCAGGAACGATCAAGTCGGGCGGCGCCACCCGCCGTGCGGCCAAGATGGTCGTCCTGGACGTGGACCACCCGGACGTCGAGGCCTTCATCGAGACCAAGGTGAAGGAGGAGGAGAAGATCCGCGCGCTGCGCGACGCGGGCTTCGACATGGACCTGGGCGGCGACGACATCACGTCGGTCCAGTACCAGAACGCCAACAACTCCGTCCGTGTGAACGACGAGTTCATGACGGCCGTCGAGAACGGCACCGAGTTCGGCCTGCGGGCCCGCATGACCGGCGAGGTCATCGAGAAGGTCGACGCCAAGGCGCTCTTCCGCAAGCTCGCCGAGGCCGCGTGGGCCTGTGCCGACCCGGGCATCCAGTACGACGGTGTGATCAACAACTGGCACACCTGCCCCGAGTCCGGCCGCATCACCGCGTCCAACCCCTGCAGCGAGTACATGCACCTGGACAACACGTCCTGCAACCTCGCCTCGCTGAACCTGATGAAGTTCCTGAACGACGACGGCAAGGGCAACCAGTCCTTCGACGCCGAGCGCTTCGCCAAGGTCGTCGAGCTCGTCATCACGGCGATGGACATCTCCATCTGCTTCGCGGACTTCCCGACGCAGAAGATCGGTGAGAACACCCGCGCCTTCCGCCAGCTGGGCATCGGCTACGCCAACCTCGGCGCCCTGCTGATGGCGACCGGCCACGCGTACGACTCGGACGGCGGCCGCACCCTCGCCGCGTCGATCACCTCGCTGATGACCGGTACGGCGTACAAGCGTTCTGCCGAGCTGGCCGCGATCGTCGGTCCGTACGACGGCTACGCCCGCAACGCCGAGTCGCACAAGCGCGTCATGAAGCAGCACGCCGACGCCAACGCCGTCGCGCCGCGCACCGACGACCTGGACAACGTCATCTGGGCCGCGGCCACCGAGGCCTGGCAGGACGTCCTGCGCCTCGGCGAGAAGAACGGCTTCCGCAACTCCCAGGCCTCCGTCCTCGCGCCGACCGGCACCATCGGTCTCGCGATGTCCTGCGACACCACCGGTGTCGAGCCGGACCTGGCCCTGGTCAAGTTCAAGAAGCTCGTCGGCGGCGGCTCGATGCAGATCGTCAACGGCACCGTCCCGCAGGCCCTGCGCCGCCTGGGTTACCAGGAGGAGCAGATCGAGGCGATCGTCTCCCACATCGCCGAGCACGGCGTGGTCGTCGACGCCCCGGGCCTGAAGACCGAGCACTACTCGGTGTTCGACTGCGCCATGGGCGAGCGTTCCATCTCCGCGATGGGCCACGTGCGCATGATGGCCGCGATCCAGCCCTGGATCTCCGGCGCGATCTCGAAGACGGTCAACATGCCGGAGACGGCGACCGTCGAGGAGATCGAGGAGATCTACTTCGAGGCGTGGAAGATGGGCGTCAAGGCGCTCGCGATCTACCGCGACAACTGCAAGGTCGGCCAGCCCCTCTCCGCGAAGAAGAAGGAAGAGGAGAAGGCCGAGGTCACCGAGAAGGCCGAGGAGACCATCCGCGCGGCGGTCGAGAAGGTCATCGAGTACCGTCCGGTCCGCAAGCGCCTCCCGAAGGGCCGCCCGGGGATCACCACCTCCTTCACGGTCGGTGGCGCCGAGGGCTACATGACGGCGAACTCCTACCCGGACGACGGTCTGGGCGAGGTCTTCCTGAAGATGTCCAAGCAGGGTTCGACCCTCGCGGGCATGATGGACGCCTTCTCGATCGCCGTCTCGGTCGGTCTGCAGTACGGCGTCCCGCTGGAGACGTACGTCGCGAAGTTCACGAACATGCGCTTCGAGCCGGCCGGTATGACGGACGACCCGGACGTGCGGATGGCGCAGTCGATCGTCGACTACATCTTCCGGCGCGTGGCGCTCGACTTCCTGCCCTTCGAGACCCGCTCGGCCCTCGGCATCCACTCCGCCGAGGAGCGTCAGCGCCACCTGGAGACCGGCTCGTACGAGCCGCTCGAGGAGGAGCTCGACACGGAGTCGCTGACGCAGTCCGCCCCGCTGGCGGCTGTCCCCGCGGTGCCGGTGGCCCCGAAGCCGATCGCGGCCGTCCAGGTCCCGGCCCCCAAGACGGCGCACTCCAACGCCGAACTGGTCGAGATGCAGCTCGGCGTCTCCGCCGACGCCCCGCTCTGCTTCTCCTGCGGTACGAAGATGCAGCGCGCCGGCTCCTGCTACATCTGCGAGGGCTGCGGCTCCACCAGCGGTTGCAGCTGATACCGGGCGCGACCGCGTCGGATGCAGCGTTCGACGTAGTCCGCGCGGGTAGCTGACCAGCAGCTCACGAAGGGGATCGGCCTCAGGCCGGTCCCCTTCGTCGTGCCCGTGACCTGCCGTCGCCGTGCGTGGAGCTACCGAGCTCCTGCCCCACGGCGGAAACCGCGTTCAATAAGGGGCTTGAGGTGGTGACGCCTTCCGTGGCATGGTCCGAGTCATGATCAAGAGAATCGAGTCCTCCGTCCGCCGATGAGCGGCACGAGCGGGACGGGACTGCCCGGATCGACGGGACTGCCCGGATCGCCGACCACACTGTTCGGCCACGCGCTCCGGCTCCATCGGCTGGCTCCGGGGCGGCCGCTTCCGCGAGACGGGGAGCCGTATCCCGACCATGAGTTCGACCGTGGTCGGCCTCGGCCTCGGCCGAAGGCGCCGGACCGGCGCGCGGCCGGCAGGGACGTGGCGCTCATCCTGGACGGGCACTTCGCCCGTAGCGCTTCCCTGCCGAGCGAATTGGCCGGAGCCTTCAACGACGTCCACGTGCCGATCCACCCCGACGAACACATCGCAGCCGCTGCCGGGCGGGCGGACACGCAACGCGTTCGCGATACGGGCCGGTGGCTGGTCCGACACGGAACCGATCGCTGGTCGGTCACCGTGGGGCTCTCCCTGGTCGCCGCCGTGGGAACGGTCGACGACATCCCCCTGATCCAAACGATCGGCCTGCTGTCCGACCATTTCGGACCTCTCGCAGCGCACGCCTTGGAGGGCCTGCCCGGAGGCACCGGGGCGCTGCTCTGGCTCGCGGACCGAGTCGCCGGCTGGGGACGGGTCTACGTCGTGGAAGCCCTCTGCCGACTCGGTGATCCGATTGCCCGGCCCTGGCTCCTGCGCAGCGCATGCGATGGCGACTTCCTCAACGCGTACTTCGTCGGCAGTGTGGCCCGGGCCGCTGGTCTTCACGAAGTCGTCGCCGGGCTCGACGTGGACGACGAGATCACCGACCACACCGGCAGGCTGCTGCTGGTGATGACCTACAGCCAAGGCATGGGGACGACGCTCGCGAGCTATCCCCACGCCGAGGCGGTGCTGGCCGCACATCTGCGTCACCTCCGGCGTTCGGGGCCGTCGGGCAGCCGCTACTGCATCGCCGCGTGGCTGGCGAGCAGCCTGGGGGAGGGCAGCGATCGGGGTTCGGTGGGGCCTGTTCGGCGATGGCAGCCCTACAGGGACGACTACCTGGCCCTTCTTCGGCGTGACGACTGGTGCGAGGCGGCAAGGGATGCCCTCGCTGCCGGGGATCCCGGGGTCGTCCGGCTCGTGGAGACGGCATCGGGCCGTCGGCTGCGGGCGTTCGCCGACCTGCCCGATCTTTAGCTCACGGAGGGGATCGGCCATCGGCCGGTCCCCTCCGGCGTGCCCGGGGATGGGTGGTGCCGTATTTAGCTAATTAGCTCATGTGCTAAAAAGGTCGTATGGCTGAGAACAGCGAGACCGAAGACGAGGCCGGTGTCTTCCGGGCGCTCGCCGATCCCACGCGGCGCCAGATCCTGGAGGACCTGCGCGACGGGGAGCTGGCGGCCGGGGAGATCGCCGGCCGGTTCCCCATCAGTGCTCCGTCCGTGTCCCGGCACCTCGGGGTGCTGAAGTCCGCCGGGCTGGTGCGGGAGCGGCGCGAGGGCAACCGGATCCTCTACACGCTCGTCGAGGAGCGGCTGGCCGCCTCCGTCGGGCGGTTCCTCAGCATGGTGTGCCCGGAGCAGATCGTGCTCCGGCATCAGCGGCGCAAGACCGAGTCGGGGGAGAGCATGCAATGATCAGTCCGAAGATCGCGAGTGTCATCGAGCGGCGACTGCTCGTGAACTACCGGGTCGAGCCCGAGGCGGCGGCGAGGCTGCTGCCGGCGGGGATGCGGCCGCAGCTCGTGGGCGACTGGGCCGTCGCAGGGATCTGCCTGCTGAGGCTGGGGGACACCCGGCCGCGCTGGGCGCCCGCCGGCATCGGCGTGCGCAGCGAGAACGCCGCGCACCGGATCTCCGTCGAGTGGGACGGCCCGGACGGGATCGAGAGCGGAGTCTGGATTCCGCGCCGCGACAGCGGCTCCCGGATCAACGTCCTGGCGGGCGGCCGGATGTTCCCCGGAGCGCACGGGTCCGCCGTCTTCGACGTGCGGGAGACCCCGCAGGAGGTCGGGGTCGCCTACGAGACCAAGGACGGCTCCACCCGCGTACGGGTCGTCGCCCGGGTCGCGGACGAACTGCGCGGCAGCCGGCTGTTCGGCGACCTGGCCGAGGCCTCCGAGTTCTTCCGGCGGGGCGCCCGCGGCTTCTCGCCCGCGCGTGCCGCGGGCCGGCTCGACGGCATGGAACTGCACACGGACGCGTGGCGGGTGGAGGCCACCGAAGTCACCCGCGCCGAATCCTCCTTCTTCGAGGACCCCGAGCGCTTCCCGCCCGGCACGGCGCACTTCGACTGCGCCCTGCTGATGCGGGACGTGCCCGTGGAGTGGCACCCGCTGGACTCCGCCGCGAGCGCGGGGTGCGCTGCTCCGGCAGCGTGAAAGCGGGTTGGCGTCCAGGGCGCCGGCGAGCTATTCATTGTCCGGGGTGTGATGACCGGGCGCCCCGGACGTGACGTGACGGCGGAGTGCGGGGCGCAGCCATGTGGAGCGGTGACGAGCTGGATCTGGACGCCTATCTTGCGAGGATCGGGTACGGAGGCCGGGAACTCCTCCCGGACCTGCGGACGTTGTACGAAGTGCACCGGGCCCACACCGGTGCGATCACCTTCGAGAGCCTGGACGTGCTGTTCGGCCGCCCCGTCGAGCTGGACGTCAAGGCCATCGAGGACAAGCTCGTGCACGCCCGCCGCGGCGGCTACTGCTACGAGCAGAACCTGCTGCTGGCCGCTGCCCTGGAGCGGATCGGCTTCGAGGTTTCCGGGCGCGGGGCCCGCAACCGCACCCGGGGGGACTCGCTGCTCGCGGTGACGCATGCCGTCCTCGTCGTCACCGTCGAGGGTGAACCATGGCTCTGCGACGCCGGGTTCGGCTACCAGGGACCGCGCGAGCCGGTGCCGCTGGCGCGCCCCGGAGCCGAGGTGCGGCAGGGGGAGTGGACCTTCCGCGTCGGCGAGGAGGAGGGCGGGATCCTCGCGCTGTCCGCGCTGCGCGAGGGGGCCTGGCGGGACCTGTACGCCTTCTCCCCGCAGCCCTACCACCCCGTCGACTACGTCGTGCTGAACCACTACAGCTCCTCCCATCCCCGCTCCGCCTTCGTGGGGCAGGTCATCGTCCAGTACCCGGGCGACGCCGTCCAGCTGTCCCTCGTGGGGCGGGAGCTGATACGGCTCGATCCCGACGGGCGCGTCGAGCGGCTTGCGGTCGGCTCCGAGAGTCTCCTCGACCTGCTCGACCGGGAGTTCGGGCTTCGGCTGTCCGGGCGGGACGCGGCCGAACTGCTGCGGATCTACCGCGCCGGGGACTGACCCGGGCCCCGCCGGGCCCGTACGATGGCGCAGTGCTGGTCAAGTGGATTCGCTGCACGGTGACGGACCGACGCGGGTTCGAGCGCGGGCAGCGCAAATGGGCGGGGCTGCCGGGGGAGCCGGGTTTCCGGGGACAGGGTGGCGGCTGGAGCCGAGGCCGGCAGGGGGTGGCGCACGTCTTCGCGTTCTGGGAGAGCCGCTCCTTCTACGACTCCTTCATGGCCCGCTCGCACGACCGGCTGGCCGCCTCCCAGAACGGCACCTACACCGACGCGCGCGTCACGCTCTTCGACCACCGCTTCGACGTGAAGACCGGCTTCGAGCCGCGCTTCAGCGACGCCGATGTCGTCAGGGTGGCCCACACCCGGGTCCGGGAGGGCCGCGTGGACCACTTCGCCCTCATGCAGGAGAAGGTGTGGAACCCGGCCATGGCGGGTTCGCCGGGCATGGTCCGGGGCCTCTTCGGGGAGGCGCCGGGCCGGGAGTTCCTCGTGCTGTCGATGTGGCAGGCGGCGGCCGAGCACGGCAAGTACCGCCAGGAGAGGGTCGAGCGGCTCTCCCTGCGCGCCCAGATCCAGGCCGACGTCGAGGCCCTCACCGGAGACGTCGTCGACCTCGAACCCTCCTGGACCGTATGACCGTAGGACGATCGGCAGGCTGACCGGCGTGCCCGGTCGGTCTGTCCGCGCGCCGCCGAATAGGGTCGTGGGATGGTACGACCACGGCGCATCGTCCTTGTCCGGCACGGGGAATCGGAGGGGAACGTCGATGACTCGGTGTACGAGCGCGAGCCCGACCACGCCCTGCGGCTGACCCGGAGCGGGCGCGAGCAGGCCGCGTCGGTCGGCGTACGCCTGCGCGAGCTCTTCGGCGACGAGCACATCAGCGCGTACGTCTCCCCGTACCGCCGGACCCTGCAGACCTTCCGGGAACTACGGCTCGACCCGGCGCGGGTCCGGATGCGCGAGGAGCCCCGGCTGCGCGAGCAGGACTGGGGGAACTGGCAGGACCGCGAGGACGTACGGCTCCAGAAGGCGTACCGGGACGCGTACGGCCACTTCTTCTACCGCTTCGCGCAGGGCGAGTCGGGGGCCGACGTGTACGACCGGGTCGGCTCCTTCCTGGAGAGCCTCTACCGCAGCTTCGAGGCGTCCGACCATCCGGAGAACGTGCTGCTCGTGACGCACGGCCTGACGATGCGGCTGTTCTGCATGCGCTGGTTCCACTGGTCGGTGGCCGAGTTCGAGGCCCTCTCCAACCCGGGGAACGGCGAATTCCGGGTGCTTCTGCTGGGCCCGGACGGCCGGTACCGGATGGACCGCCCGTTTGAGCGGTGGACCACACCCGAGCCTTATGACCTGGACGGCTAAAGTGACGCGGGATGACCTCTGACTCCTCTCCCGAAAGGCGCTACGCACGCGCCATGGCCAGCCTGCGCGGGCTGGCCCTGGGTGACGCCCTGGGCTCCCAGTACTTCGTCCCCGTGAACTACCCGCTGCTCAAGCAGCGCGAGCTGCCCGCCGGCACCGACCCGTGGCAGTGGACCGACGACACCGAGATGGCCTGCTCGCTGGTGGCCGTGCTCGCAGAACACGGCCGGATCGACCAGGACGCCCTGGCCGCCTCCTTCGCCCACCACCACGACTTCGACCGCGGCTACGGCCCCGCCGTGAACCGGATGCTGCGCCTGATCCGCGAGGGCGCGGACTGGCGGACGCTGGCGGCCGAACTGTTCAACGGGCAGGGCTCGTGGGGCAATGGCGCGGCCATGCGGGTCGCACCGCTGGGCGCCTGGTACGCCGACGACCCCGAGCAGGCCACCCACCAGGCGGAGATCTCCGCCTACACCACCCATCAGCACCGCGAGGCGGTCTGCGGCGCCATGGCCGTCGCCGCGGCGGCCGCGCTCGCGGCGGCCCCGGCGGGACCGCCGAAGGCCGCCGATCTGCTGGACGGCGTGATCGCGCTGGTGCCGCGCAGCGCCGTCGGCGCCGGGCTGCGGCGGGCGCGGGACATGCTGGACTACGGCGACGCGACCACGGTCGCCGCGGTTCTGGGCTGCGGCCGGCGCACCAGCGCACACGACACCGTGCCGTTCGCCCTGTGGTCGGCGGCGCGGTCGCTGGACGACTACGAGCAGGCGTTCTGGACCACGGCCAAGGTGGGCGGGGACGTGGACACGACCTGCGCGATCGTCGGCGGGGTGCTGGGCGCGCGCGGCGACGCGGTGCTGCCGGCCGCCTGGCTGGCGCGGACCGAGGCCCTGCCGGCCTGGCTGCCGGAGGCGGCGCGGTAACGGCGCTGCGCACGGGTCCGTACCCCTCCGTTTGTCACGGTCCTGCCACAGGGCTCTTTTGAGCCTGTTCAAAACTGCATGTCACCGGCCTACTCTGTCCGCTTCGCCGCCTCCACCGGATCACCGGGGGCGGCCCGCAGGGGAGGGGAACCGATGTCAGAGAACACCGACGGCGCGGCGCAGGCCGCGGACGGGGGCGCGGCCGCCGGGGAAGCGGCGGAGCAGGCTCCGGCCGCGGAGGCCGCCAAGGGCGGAGCCACGGATCCGTCGGCCCGGTCGGCCGGGGAGACTCGTCCGGCCGCGCAGGCCGACGCGGGATCCGCTTCGCCGACGCCGACGCCGACGCCGCAGATTCCGCCCGCGCCGCCCGGCTGGGATCCCAAGGCGTGGAAGATCTACCAGACGCGCCAGCAGCGGGCCCGGTCCGGAGCCTGGTCCCTCGCGCCGGTGGCGTGGGCCGATGCGGCCCGCCCCGGCGACGCGGGACCCGTCGGCAGCGCCGTCCTGTTCGCCACCGCCGCCTCCGGCATCGCCGCCGCCCTGCTGCTCGCCGACGGGCTGGGTCCCGGCCTGCTGATCGCGGCGGTGCCCGCGATGGCGGGTGCGTACGCCGCCGCCCGCGCGGCCCGGCGTACCGCCCGCCCGTGGACCGTGGTGTGGGCGCTCGGCTGCGTGGCACTGCTGGCCGTGCCCGCCCTGCGCGACTCGGGCTGGCCCGCCGCGATGGCGGTGCTCGCAGCCGTCCTGACCGGCGCCCTGGCCCTGCACGGCGGCCGCAGTTGGCCCGGCATCCTGCTCAGCCCGATCGGCTTCATCGACTCCACCGTGCTGGGGGTGCGCTGGGCCTGGACCGGTCTGCGCTCGCGCGGCGGCGGGGTCTCCCGCGACCGCTGGGTGCCCGTGGTCAAGGCCGTGGTCGTGGCCGCGGTCCTGCTGGTGCTCTTCGGCACGCTGTTCGCGTCGGCCGACGCCGCTTTCGCGGACCTGGTCAGCGGGCTGACGCCCGAGATCAGCGCCGAGGACGGGCCGGTGCGCGTCCTGCTCTTCTTCCTCGGGTCCTTCATCGCGCTCGCCGTCGCCCGCACCGCGGCGGCGCCCTCGCGCTGGGACCGCATCTCGGTGGCCCCCGGCAAGGCGCGCTCGCGCGTCGAATGGGCCCTGCCGCTCATCCTGCTGAACCTGCTCTTCGCCGGCTTCAACGCCGTCCAGCTCGCCGTGCTGTTCGGCGGCTACGAGAAGATCCTGGCCAGCACCGACCTCAGCTACTCCGAGTACGCCCGCCAGGGCTTCTGGCAGTTGCTCTGGGCCACGCTGCTCGTGCTCGTCGTCATCGCGCTCGCCCTGCGCTGGGCCCCGCGCGCCGGAGCCGGCGACCGGCGGCTCGTCCGCGCGGTCCTGGGGACCCTGTGCGCGCTCACCCTGGTGGTGGTCGCCTCGGCGCTGCGCCGCATGGACCTCTACGTGGACGCCTACGGGCTGACGCGGCTGCGGGTGTCGGTGGCCGCGATGGAGCTCTGGCTCGGGCTGGTCATCGTACTGATCATGGCCGCAGGGGTGTTCGGCGCGCGGTGGCTGCCGCGCGCGATCGCGGGCAGCGCCATGGCCGGCGTACTGGCCTTCGGGCTGCTGTCCCCGGACGGGATGATCGCGGAGAACAACGTCACGCGCTACGAGCAGGACGACAAGCTCGACCTGGCCTACCTGCGGACCCTGTCGGCAGACGCGGTGCCCGCCCTGGACCGGCTGCCGGAGCCCCAGCGCTCCTGCGCCCTGATGGGGATCAGCAACGACCTGGCGCGCGACCGTGACGAGTCCTGGTACGCCATCAGCCTCGGCGAGTACCGCGCCCGGCAGATCCTGCGCGAGCGGCCGGTGAAGGCCGTGTTCGCGGAGTGCCGCAAGCTCGGCGTCTCCACTACCCGCGTCGGGTACTAGTACGGGAGTTCAGCAGCACCGGCATCTCCTAAGGGGCCCGCGCGCGGGGGGACGATCCCGTGCCCGGGCCCTCGCCGTTGGTGTGCACCCGTGCTCGCCGACACCGGCTCAGGCCGCCGGACCGGCCTTCGCGGCGACTCCGTTGAGGGCTTCCAGGTCGCTCTTGCGCACCCGTATCACCAGCAGCGCGGTGACCAGGGCGACCCCCGCCATGACCACCCCCGCGACGAACGCGTTGGAGATGCCATGGGTGAGGACGATGTCCCCCCAGGGGTCGGGCAGCCGGCCGGTCTCCGCGAAGGCGGCCGACTGGCCGGGGTCGGCCTGCTCCCTGAAGGCCGACAACTGCTGGTCGGCCTCGGTGCGCGAAGCCGTGCCGAAGACGGTGACCAGGATCGACAGGCCCAGCGAGCCGCCGACCTGCTGGCTGGCGTTGAGCAGCCCGGACGCCGCACCCGCTTCCTGCGGCGCCACACCGGAGACGGCCGTGAGGGTGAGGGTGACGAAGTTGAGCCCCATGCCGAAGCCGAACAGCAGCATCGGGCCCATCACTCCGGCGAGGTACGAGCTGCCGGTTTCGATGAAGGCGAGCCAGCCCAGCCCGGCAGCGGTGAAGGCGGATCCGGTGACCATGAACGGCTTGGGGCCGAACCGCGGCAGGAAGCGCTGCGAGATGGCGGCGGCGGCCACGATCGCCACCGTCGTGGGCAGGAAGCCGAGTCCGGAGCGGATCGGTGAGAATCCGAGCACGTTCTGCACGAACTGGACGATGAAGAAGAACATGCCGAACATGGCGGCGGCGAGGGCGAGCATGATCAGGTAGGTGCCGGCGCGGTTGCGGTCGGCGAACATCCGCAGCGGGGTGATCGGTTCGCGGGCCCGGGACTCGATGACGACGAAGGCAGTGAGCAGGACGACCGCGGCGCCGAACGAGCCGAAGGTGAGGCCGTCGCGCCAGCCGTCCTCGGAGGCGCGGATGAACCCGTAGACGAGCGAGGCCATTCCGCCCGTGGAGGTCAGCGCTCCGGCGATGTCGAAGCGGCCCGGATGGCGCTCGGACTCGCTGATGTAGAGCGGGGTGAGGAGCACGATCAGCAGGCCGATCGGCACGTTGACGAAGAGGACCCAGCGCCAGTCGAGCCACTCGGTGAGCATGCCGCCCGCCAGCAGGCCGAGCGCGCCGCCGCCCGCCGAGACGGCGGCGAAGACCCCGAAGGCGCGGTTGCGCGCGGGGCCCTCCGCGAAGGTCGTGGTGATGAGGGCGAGCGAGGTCGGCGAGGCTATCGCGCCGCCGATCCCCTGGAGGGCGCGGGCCGCGAGCAGCTGCCAGGGCTCCTGGGCGAAGCCGCCGAGGAGGGAGGCCGCGGTGAAGAGCAGGATGCCGGTCAGGAAGACGCGGCGCCTGCCCAGGATGTCGCCGGCCCGGCCGCCGAGCAGCAGGAGGCCGCCGAAGGCCAGGGTGTAGGCGCTGATCACCCAGGACAGCTCGGTCGTGGAGAAGGAGAGGGCGGTCTGCATGTGCGGGAGCGCGATGTTCACGATCGTCGCGTCGAGGACGACCATGAGCTGGCAGGCGGCGATGACGGCGAGCGCGACGCCGGTGCGGCCCTCGCGACGGGCCGCACCGGGTGTTCGAGGTTTGGAGAGTTGAGGAGTAGTCACTGAGGATCCCCCCGAAGTGAAATAGTGAACGTCTTCGTTCACTGCCGATCCACCGTAGGAGTCAGCCTTAGTGAACGCAAGCGTTCACTAAGGCTGAAAATACGTGCGCGGGACGCGCGAGCCGGTCGGAGGTCGCAATGATGGTGGGTTCGCGCTGGTCGACGACGTCGCCGGGGCGCAGGCGGGGGCCGGAACTCGAACGCGCCATTCTCGACGCCGCGTTGGAACAGCTGAGCACGGTTGGCTGGAATGCGCTCACGATGGAGGGTGTGGCGGCTGGTGCGCACACCGGCAAGGCGGCGCTGTACCGGCGCTGGCCCTCCAAGGCCGACCTGGTGGCCGACGCGCTGCGCACCGGGCTGCCGCCGCTGGGTGGGATCGGGGACCTCGGCTCGATCCGCGAGGACCTGTACGAGCTGTGCGTGCGGATGCGGGACGTCATGCACTCCAGGGCCGGACAAGCCCTGCGTGCGGTACTTCACGAGTGCGATCATGCGCAGGCGGACCGGTTCCGGGAGGTCGTACGGGCCGGGCTGCACGAACCGGCTCACAGGCTGATCCGAGCCCTGGTGCAGCGGGGAATCGAGCGGGGTGACGTGCGGCCGGAAGCGACCGGGCCGTTCGTCGTGGACGTCATTCCGGCGATGATGATGTACCGCACGAAGATGTGCGGAAGCGAATGGCGGGAGGCGGAGATCGCCGAGATGATCGACGAGGTCATGGTGCCCCTGCTCCGTGCGTGAGCCGGTGCGCGCGCTCCTGTCACCGGCGTACGCGCATCCGTGACCGGGGCGGGGTGTGCAGGCGGCGCGGGGCGGCGTAACCTTGCTGGCGCCATGCCGTACGAAGCACCCACCCACACCGTCGAACGCTCCCTCCGTGCAACCACTGGCGCCAAGGTCATCGCCGGGGTCGACGAAGTCGGACGAGGGGCCTGGGCCGGTCCCGTCACCGTGTGCGCGGCGATCACCGGCCTGCGCCGGCCGCCCGAAGGACTGACCGACTCCAAGCTGCTCACCCCCAAGCGACGTGACGCGCTCCTCGACGTCCTGGAGAGCTGGGTCACCGCGTACGCGCTGGGGCACGCCTCGCCGGAGGAGATCGACGAGCTGGGGATGACCGCCGCCCTGCGGCTGGCCGCGGAGCGCGCACTGGAAGCGCTGCCGGTCCGGCCGGATGCGGTGATCCTCGACGGCAAGCACGACTATCTCGGCCTGCCCTGGCAGGTCCGTACGGTGATCAAGGGCGACCAGTCCTGCATTTCCGTCGCCGCCGCATCTGTGATCGCCAAGGTTCGGCGCGACCGGATGATGGCCGAAATCGGCGGGCAGGGCGGGGGAATTGAGGATTTCGCTTTCGCCGCCAACGCCGGATATCCCTCGCCCGTGCACCGGGCGGCGTTGGAGGAGCGGGGTCCGACCCCCTACCACCGGCTCTCGTGGTCCTACCTCGACGCACTGCCGCGCTGGCGCCACCTCAAAAAGGTGCGGCGCAGCGAGGAGTCGATGGAACTGGAAAACGGAGGCCAACTCGGCTTCGATTTCTGATCGCACCCACGCGCCACCCACCGGTACGTTTCGTACCGGTGTTTGATAGATATCAACTCATGCCTCTCACCCCCGCCATCGAGGAGCCTCAGATTCACGAGAGTGCCCAGGGTCCCCGCGTCACGCCGGCCGCGAGCCGCACCGCGCAGACCCCCCGCCCCGTACCTGGTCCGCGTCCCGCCGCCGTCCCGCGGCCCGGGCGTCCCGGTCCCGCCCGGCCCGCACCGCCCGCGCAGCGTGCGCCGCAGGCCGCCCCCGGACCCGTTCCCACAGCCCCCACCGCACCGTCCGTCTCCGCGGCGGTGCCGCAGGTCCAGCTGATCCCGGCCTCCGCCGAGGGCGCGCTGGACGCGGCCGAAGAGGCCGTGGACCTGCTGCTCGACACCGGGCGCGCGCCCGGCGACATCCTGGTCCTCACCACCGGCGACCCCCACCCGTGGGCCGCTCACGAGCTGTCCTTCGGCGAGGCCGCGTACTGGGCCCTGCACGACGCCGGGGACGACGTGTTCTACGCGGACGCGGCGCAGGTCCAGCGCGCCGCCGGCCGTCCCGTCGTGGTCTTCGCGGCCAACGGCGGTTCGGACGACGCCGCTGCCGGCGCACTGCCGGTCGCGCTCGCGCGGGCCGGTGCGCTGCTGATCGTGTGCGGCGACCCGCAGCGGATCAACTCCGTGCTGGGTGCGGGCGTCTGACGTCCCGTGACCCGGTGCGGGCGAGGGGCGGGGCGGGCGAGCAGCCGGTCGGTCCCGCTGAAGTCCGAGGCCTGACCAGCCGTACGCCCGGTTCCGGGTGTACGGCCCTTGGACGTGCCCGGGCGCCGGGTGCAAGGAGCACCGGGCGCGAGGGCGCCATCCCACGGCCCAGTGCGGGGCAGAGCGTCAGCGTGCGGCAGGGGCGTCAGCGCGCGGCAGTGCGGCGCAGCGCCTCGGTCGCGCCGCCGCCGGTGTGCAGGGCGAGCGGAGCGAACTCCGTCGCCACATCGCCGAGGCGCTCCGGCCGCGAGTCCGAACTGGGCCGCCGCCCGCCGCGGCCCTCGCCCAGCACCTGCCAGCCGTCGCGGGTGAGGGTGATGTAGGCGCCGCAGCGCAGCCCGTGCAGGGTGCAGGCGTCCCGCAAGCCCCACATCCAGGCCCCGTCGTCCTCGGTCCAGCCCTCGTCGCCCTCGCGGCAGTACATCAGGACCGCGGTCCGCACCGGGGTCCGCCGCCGCAGGTCGTGCGGGAGGACCCTGCGCAGCCGCGACAGCAGGGCGTTGCGGTAGTCCCAGCCGTCCGCCGATGCCGTGCGCTGTGTGAAAGAGGCGCTCGCGACGAGCTGCTCCTCGGGTCCGAGGACCGCGATCACGACGGTCGACGGCACCGGGCTGTGCCGGGAGTGGAGACCGCTGACGATCTCGCGCGGGTTGCGCAGCAGGGGAACCCCGGCCGCCGTCCACTCGGCGGGTTCCAGCAGTCTGCCGTGCCGGCTGGCGCCACCGGTGGCCATGGCCAGGGACGCCGTCGAGGGCGGGGCGAATCCGAAGGTCACGGTCCTCCCTTCGGGTACACGCCCGCGGACGGGCACGGCTGGGCTGAGGGCACGCCGCGGCGCGGCCCAGGAGGGTGCCGACGAGCCGAGCGGGAGCACTCCGATTCTCGCGTGGCCGTTGAGCATGCGGCAACGAGCAATTGGCGCCGCCGACCGGAATTCGCCGGTATGCCGTTCATATCCTTGCCCCGCCACGCCGTGGATGACGCATCGGGCTACGGCTGGAGCGCCAGCACCAGCGGAAACACCCCCTTCGCACCCGCCCGGCGCAGGAGCCGGGCGGCCACGGCGAGCGTCCATCCGCTCTCCGCCCGGTCGTCCACGAGGAGAACCGGACCCGCTGCCTCTGCCAGTGTCGCAGCGAGCTCCGGGGGAACGGTCAATGCCTGGTGGAGTCCGCGCACCCGCTGGGCGCTGTTGGACGAGGGCAGCCCGAACTCCGGCGCCTGGTCCGTGTACGCGAGCGTCCCGAGCAACGGCATCCGCCCGACCTCGGCGATCCGCGCGGCCAGCGAGCCCACCAGTCGGGGACGGCTGCGCGAGGGAAGCGCGACCACGCCGACCGGCCGGGCGGGTGCGTCCGCCGCCCCGGAAGCCCAGCCACCCGGGCCCCGGGCCCAGTCCGCCAGCACCGCCACGACGGCCTGCGCGACATCGTCCGGAATCGGCTGGTCGGGAGCCTGCGGCGCGAGCATCGGCCGCAACCGGTTGCCCCAGCCGATGTCGGAGAGCCGGCCCAGGGCCCGTCCCGCGAGGGCCTGTTCGCCGACCGGGATCCTGCCCTTGAGGTCGACGCCGACGGCGGCCAGCCCCGTCGGCCACATCTTGCGCGGCTCCAGCTCCACCCCGGGTCGGCCCAGCTCTCCGCGGGCCGTGTCCAGCGCGGTGGAGGAGACCTCCGCCGTGAACCGGGCGCCGACGCAGTTGTCGCAGCGGCCGCACGGCGCGGCCTCCTCGTCGTCCAACTGCCGGCGCAGGAACTCCATGCGGCACCCGGTGGCTGCCGCGTAGTCCCGCATCGCCTGCTGTTCGGCGGAACGCTGCCGGGCGACCCAGGCGTAGCGGTCGGTGTCGTACATCCACGGCTCACCCGTGGAGGTCCAGCCGCCCTTCACGCGGTGCACCGCGCCGTCCACGTCGAGGACCTTGAGCATGGTCTCCAGCCGCGTGCGGCGCAGGTCGACCAGCGGCTCCAGCGCGGGCAGCGACAGCGGCCGGCCCGCCTGGGCGAGGACCTCCAGGGTGCGGCGTACCTGCTGCTCCGGAGGGAACGCCACCGAGGCGAAGTACTGCCAGATCGCCTCGTCCTCGCGGCCGGGCAGCAGCAGCACCTCGGCGTGCTCCACGCCGCGGCCGGCCCGGCCGACCTGCTGGTAGTAGGCGATGGGGGAGGAGGGCGAACCCAGGTGGACCACGAAGCCGAGGTCGGGCTTGTCGAAGCCCATCCCCAGCGCGGACGTGGCCACCAGGGCCTTGACCCGGTTGGCCTGGAGGTCGTTCTCCGCCTGCTCGCGGTCGGCGTTCTCCGTCTTGCCGGTGTACGAGGAGACCGTGTGCCCGCGGTGTCGCAGGTACGCGGTGACCTCCTCGGCGGCGGCGACCGTCAGCGTGTAGATGATCCCGGAACCGGGCAGCTCGGCGAGGTGGTCGGCGAGCCAGGCCAGCCGGTGCGCCGCGTCGGGCAGTGTCAGCACCGCCAGGCTCAGGCTCTCCCGGTCCAGGGGGCCCCGCAGCACCAGGGCGTCCGTACCGGCCCCGGTACCCAGCTGCTCGGCGACGTCCGCGGTCACCCGGGCGTTCGCCGTGGCGGTCGTGGCCAGCACCGGGACGCCCGGCGGGAGATCGGCCAGCATGGTGCGCAGGCGCCGGTAGTCCGGGCGGAAGTCGTGCCCCCAGTCGGAGATGCAGTGGGCCTCGTCCACCACGAGCAAGCCGGTGGCGGCGGAGAGCTTGGGGAGCACCTGGTCGCGGAAATCGGGGTTGTTGAGCCGTTCCGGACTCACCAGCAGGACGTCGACGTCGCCCGCCGCGATTTCGGCCTGAATTCCCTCCCATTCCTCGGGATTGGCCGAATTGATGGTGCGGGCGTGGATCCCTGCACGGGCCGCGGCCTCGACCTGATTGCGCATCAGCGCGAGGAGCGGGGAGACGATCACGGTGGGACCGGCGCCGCTCGCGCGCAGCAGCGAGGTCGCGACGAAGTACACCGCTGACTTGCCCCAGCCGGTGCGCTGCACCACCAGGGCGCGCCGCTTGTCCGCGACGAGGGCCTCGATCGCACGCCATTGGTCCTCGCGCAGCCGGGCGGTGCCCGTGGGATCGCCCACGAGACGGGCCAGTACGGAGTCGGCCGAGGACCTCAGGTCTGCGTTCATGCCCCCATGCAACCCGATGCCTCCGACATCGCGCCAATGGGCCTCTGGGCCTGTGGATGTTGAATTTTGGACTGATTTGAGAGTTATCCACAGGGGTTTCCGGATCGGATCTTGCGCGGGACCGTCGGGGCATGACGAACAACCACGAGTCACGCACCCCGTCCGGACGGCCTGCCGTCAGCCCCTCCGGATCCACCGACGACCCCAGGATCACTCTGCGCAGCCCGGCCGAACTGGCCGACGCGCTGCCCTACATGCTCGGCTTCCACCCGACCGACTCCCTCGTGATGGTCGCCGTGCACGGCGAGGGCGGACGCTTCGGCGGCCGGCTCCGCGTGGGCATCCCGACCGCCCCCGCGGAGTGGGAGGACACCGCCCGGCAGGCCGCCGACTGCCTGATCCGCGGCAGCGAACGGCGAGGGGGCAAGCCCGACGGCATCGTCGTCTACCTCTGCCAGGACCCGTACGGCGACGAGAGCGGGCAGCGGGTCATGACCCGGCTGCGCCCGCTCGCCCAGCGGATCCGGCTGGCCTGCGGAGCGCTGGACGTGCCCGTGCTGGAGGCCCTGTGCCTCTCCGGCGGGCGGTACTGGTCCTACTGCTGTCCCGACGAGCGCTGCTGCCCGGCCGAGGGCAGCGCGCTGGCCGCTCCCGGAACCTCGGTCATGGCCGCCGCGGCCACCTACGCCGGACTGCAGGTCAGGGGCTCACTGCGGCAGATCGAAGGGCGCCTGACACCGCTCGGCGGGCCGGTGGCCGGGGAGATGGAGCAGGCCCTGGACCGGGCGGCCGCCGCCCTGGTGCCGAAGATCCTCGACGGCGCCACCCGGGCGGAGGTGGGCGCCGAGACCGTCACGCTGGCCCGGGCCCTGATGCAGCGGATGACCCTCGCCCCGCCCGTCGAGGGCGGACCCGGCGCCGACGACTGGGACGACGCACTGCTCGGCCACGACGAAGCCGCCTCGCTGATCCTCGGGCTCCAGGACCGCGAGATCCGGGACATCGCCGCCGAGTGGATGGAGGGCGAGGAGGCCGTGCCCGCCCTGCGCCTGTGGCGGGCCCTGGCCCGGCGCTGCGTCGGGGCCTACGGGGAGCACGCGGCGGCCCCGCTCACCCTCGCGGGCTGGGTCTCCTGGTCCACGGGGGACGAGCCGACCGCCCGGATCGCGCTCGCCCTGGCGCTGCGGGCGGACTCCGAGTACCGGTTCGCCCAACTCCTCCACCACGCCTGCAACGAGGGCATCGACCCGGAGGGGCTGCGGCACTGCCTGCGCGAGGAGCGCCGACGCCGGGAGCCGCGGCGCAAGCGCCCGGGCGCCGGCACCCGCCCGCCCGGCCGCCGCACCCGCACGGCCCGCCGCGAGCCCCGCCGCACCGCCGGGAGCGACCAGTGAGCCCGCAGCGGCGCAGCCCCGACCGGCGGCCGCGTCGTGCGCTGGGCGAGCTACTGCGCCGCGGACTCCCACCCTGGCGGGCGCAGGGGCCGCCGGGGCCCGTGACCCGGGCGGGGGTGGGGGCGTTGCGCTGGGGGGCGGTGAGGGCCCGGCCGCGCCGCCGCCCAGCCGAACCGACCGGAGCGCAGACAAGGCGACACATGTCTCACCCCGCACCCCCCGCCCGCGTACCTCCCTCCCGCAGGCCCGATCTGCCACCCGTGCACGACGCGGTGATCTGCCTCGCCGCGCCCTGCCTGGTCGTCTCCCCGGAGCACGGCCAGCTCACCGGACGGGGGATCGAGGGGATCTACCGCTCCGGCCGTCGGCTGCTCTCCCGCTGCGTGCTGCGCGTCGGCGGCCGGGACCCGGTCGCCGTCCAGGGGCGCAGCCTCGGCGCCGACCGGGCCGCCTTCACCGCCACGGTGCGGACCGGAGCGGAGGCCGGTCCCGACCCCGACGTCGGCGTGGAGCGGGTCCGGCACGCGGACGGCACCGAGCGGATCACCCTGCGCAGCTTCACGGCCCGCCCGCTGCGGCTGCCCGTGGAGGTCTCGCTCGGCACCGACCTCGCGGAGCTGGCCGAGGTGGCGGCCGGGCGGGCGGGGCCTGAACTGCCGGCCGGGGTGCACGCCGCCGGGCTGCGCTGGAGCACCGGAGAGGCGCAGGCCGTCACCGCGGCCGAGCCGCCGCCGGACGATGCGCTCGCTTCGGCCGGGCTGCTGCGCTGGCAGCTCGACCTGGGGCCCGGCGAGTCCCGCACCATCGAGCTGCGGACCACGCGGGACCGCAGCGCCCGGGCCCCTGCCGGGCAGGTGGCGAACCCGTTGGCCGACGCCCGTGCCGAGGGCGACGACCCGAGGGCCGAGGCGTGGTTCCGGACCAGTGTCGAGGACCTAGGCGCGCTGCTGCTGAGGGATCCTCAGGACCCCGCCGACGCCTACGCGGCGGCCGGCGTGCCGTGGCGCCTCGGACTGGCCCCGGCGGAGTCGCTGTGGGCCGCCCGGATGGCGCTCCCGCTCGGCACCGGGCTCGCCGCGGCCACCCTGCGCACCCTGGCCCGGACCCAGAGCGGCGGCAAGGGGCCCGACGCGGGGAAGATCCCCGGGCCGCTGCGCGGGGCCGGCCCGCAGCTGCCACCGGGCTGCACCGGGACCGAGGCGACCCTCGCCTTCCCCGCGGTGCTCGCCGAGGCCCGCCGCTGGGGGATGCCCGAGGCGGAGGTGGCCCGGCTGCTGCCGGCCGCCGAGCGGTGCCTGGGCTGGCTGCGGGGAGCCCTGGGCGCGGACGGGTTCCTGGCCGACCCCGATCCGGGGCCGCGTCGCTGCGAGACCCAGGCCCACGCCCACCGGGCCGCGCTGCTCGGCGCCGACCTGCTCGCCGGGTGCGGCCGGCCCGGAGCCGAGGAGTGGCGGGAGTGGGCGTCCGCGCTGCGGGAGCGGTTCCGGGCCGAGTTCTGGGTCGACGGCCTGGACGGCGGCCGGCCCGCGGCGGCCCTGCACCCCGACGGGCGTCCGCTGCCCCGGCTGACGGGGGCGGCCGCGCACCTGCTGGACACCGGGCTGCTGGGCGGCGGCCGACTCGCTCCGGGGCTGCTGGACCGGGTCCGTACCGAGCAACTGGCGAGGTTGCTCGGGGGCCCCGCCATGGATTGCGGATGGGGGCTGCGGAGCATGGCGGCCCGGGAGCCCGGGCACAACCCGTTCGGCCACCGCTCGGGCGCGGTACGGGCGTACGAGAGCGCCGTGGCGGTGGCCGGCCTGGCCCAGGCGGGCTTCGAGAAGGAGGCCGCCGGGCTGCTGCGCGGCCTGCTCGACGCGGCGGAGACCTTCGGGTACCGGCTGCCGGAGATGTACGCGGCCGAACAGCGCACCGTCGGCAGTGCCCCGCTGCCGCACCCGGCGGCCTGCCGCCCCGCGGCGGTCGCCGCAGCCGCGGGCGTCCATGTGCTGAGCGCCCTCGCCGGAATCCGCCCCGACGCCCCGGCCGGAACGGTCGCCCTCGCCCCGATGCCGGGGGCTCCGCTGGGCGCACTGCGACTGTCGGGTCTGCGCGTCTCGGGGGAGCCCTTCGCGGTCCGGATCAGCCGGCTCGGCCTCGGCATGGTGGAGGAGGCGGCCGATGCGCTGCAACTGGGTGTCTAGGTTCTGCCGGGCCGCTCGGGCCGCTCGGGCCGCTCGGGCAGGTCAGGCCGCTCGGGCAGGTCAGGCCGGTCAGGCCGGGCTCGCGGGGGCCGGCGAGCCCGCCCGGGCATCCGGAGCGATCGGCCGGGCCCGGCTGGGCATCCGCTGGTCCGGGCCGGCGCGAGGCCGGCTCGGCGCGCTGACCGTCCGGGCGGGCCCCGGCTTGTGCACCGCGGCGTTCAGGATCACCAAAGCTCTGTTTATCGTCAGGCAGACGACTATGATCGCGGCATGTCGCCCTACGACCCGTCGGCCTTTCCGCCCTTCGCCGTCACCGTCGACCTGGTCGTGCTCACCGTGCGGCGCCACGCGCTCTGCGCGCTGGTCGTCCGCCGGGGTGAGCAGCCGTTCCAGGGCCGCTGGGCGCTGCCCGGAGGCTTCGTGCGCGGAGACGAGGACCTGGCGGCGGCCGCGGCGCGGGAGCTCTCCGAGGAGACCGGACTGTGCGCGCACGACCCCGCCGAACCCGGCGCGGGCAACGGCGCCCATCTCGAACAGCTCGCGACCTACGGCGACCCGAAGCGGGATCCGCGCATGCGCGTGGTCAGCGTGGCGCACCTGGTTCTGGCGCCCGACCTGCCCGCGCCCCGGGCCGGCGGTGACGCCAACAGCGCGCGCTGGGCCCCCGTCGACGAACTCCTGGCCACCGCCGACCCGGCGACCGCGGGACTCGCCTTCGACCACGAGCGGATCCTCGCCGACGGTGTGGAGCGGGCCCGCTCGAAGATCGAGTACTCCTCCCTGGCCACCGCCTTCTGCCCGCCGGAGTTCACGGTCGGGGAGCTGCGACGGGTCTACGAGGCCGTCTGGGGCGTCGCGCTCGACCCCCGCAACTTCCACCGCAAGGTCACCGGCACCCCGGGGTTCCTGGTGCCGGCCGGGGGGACGACGACCCGTCAGGGCGGCCGGCCCGCCCAGCTGTTCCGGGCCGGCGGTGCGACCCTGCTCAACCCGCCGATGCTGCGTCCGGAGGTCTGACCCTCCGACACCTCCTGTCGGCTACCCGGAAAATCGGACATATCGCGTTATCTTGTTTGCGGTACTCACACTGCCGCAGAGCGGTCTCACACCCCGCGAGAGAAGCGATGCTCCAGGCCATCGGACTCACCAGCACACCCCGTCGAGACCTCCCGCCCCTCGTGGACGACCTCACCTTCGAGGCCCGCCCGGGGAGCGTGACCGCCCTGCTCGGTGAACCGGGCGCGGGCAAGACCACCGCACTGCGGCTCATGCTCGAACTCGAACCGGGCCGTGGCGTCACCTACTTCCGCGGCCGACCGCTGCACCGGGTCCCGCATCCCGGCCGTGAGGTCGGTGTGCTGCTCGGCGACCTCCCCGGCAACCCGGCGCGGACCGTCCGCAATCAGCTGCGGATGCTGTGCGCCGCCGCGGGGGTGCCGGCCTCGCGGGCCGACGCCATGCTGGAGGTCGTCGGCCTGACGGGCCTGTGCGACCAGCGGCTCGGATCGCTGTCGCTCGGAATGGAACGCAGGGTCGGGCTGGCCGCGGCGCTGCTCGCCGACCCCTGCACGCTGCTCCTGGACGAGCCCGCGGCCGGGCTCTCCCCCCGCGAGCGCGGCTGGCTGCACGCACTGCTGCGCGGGCACGCCGCACTCGGCGGCGCGGTGCTCTTCACCACCGACGACGCGAAGGAGGCCGCGGGCAGCGCCGACCGGGTCGTCAGCATCGAGGCGGGCCGGCTCGTCGCCGACCAGGACGCCGCGGAGTTCGCCCGCACCCGGCTGCGGCCGCGGGTGGCCGTGCGCACCCCGCACGCCGCCCGGCTGGCCGACGTACTGGGGCGCGAGGCGCGCGCAGCGCAGCGCGCGGTGGAGATCGTCGAGGAGAGCGGCAGCCGCCTGTCGGTGTACGGCAGCAACTGCGCAGAGGTCGGCGAGGCGGCCTTCCGGCACGGCGTGCTGGTCCACCAGCTCGCCGACGAGACCGGCGACGCGGGAGCCCCGCCGACGCTCCCGCGGGCCCGGGCCGAGGGCGACGCCCGGGAGGCGTCCCGCCCCGCGGGCGACAGCGACGGCGGCCGCCACCGCTCCCGGCGGCCCGCGTCGGCCGTGCGCCGGGTCGGAGGCCCGCTCCGGCCGCTCCGCTACGAACTGCACCGCGTCTTCGGCACCGCCACGCCCGCCCTCACCGCCGCCTTCGTGGTCGCGGTCTCCGTTGTCGTCGCGCTCGTGCTCGCCCGGGCCGGGCAGACCCCGCAGAACCGGCTCCTCGCCGCCTGGCCCGAGCTGCTCCCGCTGCCGCCCGCCGCCCTCGGTGCCGGACTGCTCGGCGCGCTCGCCTTCGGTGAGGAGTACCGCTACCCCGCGCTCGCCGCCGACCGCGGCACCGTCCCGCGCCGGATGGGGCTGCTCACCGCCAAGCTGGGGGTCACCGCCGCACTCGCCCTGCTGCTCGGCGCACTGGCGGTGGCCGCCGACGCCGCCGCCCTGAAGCTCGTCTTCGACAGCGGCCCGCTGCGCTCCCCTGCGGAGTGGGTGTCCCCGGCCGCGAGTTGGGCGGGGCTGCTCATCGGCTGCGCCTGGTCCGGCGTGCTGGCCTCCGGAGTGTTCCGCTCCGCGGCCGCAGGCCTGGCCGCGGTGCTGGCCGTACCGGTGGCGGTCGTACCGTTGGTGCGCAAGGTGATCGAGGGGCCGTCCGCGTACCCGATGACCGGGCTCGCGGCCCGGCTGCGCGGCGTGGCCTGGGCGCAGTGGCCGCCGGAGGCCGACCGGCTGGTGCTCGGCGCCCTCCGGGTGATGGCCCAACCCGTGGGCACCGCCCTGGTGTTGTCACTGATGGTCCTGTTGTGCGCCTATGGGTTCACAGGACTGCGCAGCCGCGTCCGTTGGTGATCGTTCCACCGTCGGAGATGTCCGTAATGAGGCCGTTGGGGTTCGTGTCGGGTGAACCGGACCGCAACTCCCCGTAAAAGGCCCGGTTATTTACGATAAGTCGTCAATTGCGTAGGTGGTACCGATCACCCTTTCGTGTGCTTTTCACCAAAGACCTCAAGGGTCATGGAGGCACGACCGACAAAGGATTCGTGAGTACCCTTGCGCACACCATGATGACCGCCGCCCGCCACGCCGAATCCGGCATCGCCGGCCCGGGCGAACTCGACCGCTACCCCTACGCGGAGGCCTCCGGGGCCGACCGTGTCGCGGTGCCCCACTGGGAGGGAGGCGACGTCGAGTTGAGCCGGGTCGGCCGCCGCGCCGCCGGTAGCCGCGGCCGCGGACTGCACGGCCAACTCGTCCAGCAGCTCGGCCAGATGATCGTCTCCGGCGACCTCGGTGCGGACCGCCCCCTGGTACCCGAGGAGATCGGCCAGCGCTTCGAGGTCTCCCGCACGGTCGTCCGCGAATCGCTCCGGGTCCTGGAGGCCAAGGGCCTGGTCAGCGCCCGGCCCAACGTCGGCACCCGGGTCCGCCCGGTCGCGGACTGGAACCTGCTCGACCCCGACATCATCGAGTGGAGGGCCTTCGGCCCCCAGCGCGACGACCAGCGCCGCGAGCTCAACGAGCTCCGCTGGACCATCGAGCCGCTGGCCGCCCGCCTGGCCGCAGGCCACGGCCGCCCGGACATCCAGCAGCGCCTCGCCGACATGGTCGAGATCATGGGCCACGCCCTCGGCCAGGGCGACTCCATCACCTTCGCCCGCGCCGACAACGAATTCCATGCGCTGCTCATCCAGGTCGCGGGCAACCGCATGCTGGAGCACCTCTCCGGCATCGTCTCCTCCGCCCTCCAGGTCTCCGGCAGCCCCATCACCGCCTGCGACCGCCCCAGCGAGACCTGCGTCGCGCACCACGCGCGCATGGTCGAGGCCCTCGCCGCCGGCGACGCGACGGGCGCCGAGGGCGCCATGCGTCAGCTTCTGACGGTTCATCCGGAGGTCGAGCGCGTGGTTCCCGCCCCGCGCGAGCACTGACGGGCGCACGCGCGGGGGCGCGGAGGTGCACCACCAGTCGCCGGGCCCGGTCGGGTCCGGCGACACCGGCGTCCGACGGGTGTCGTCCCTGGTCGGCGGCGCCGTCCGGCCCTCGTGGCCGGGCCTGTTCGGCCGCGTGGGACCCGTGTCGGAGCCACCCCGCAGCGGCCTCCGGACCCACCCCGGACCCGCTGGTGTGACCGTATGACGGGCATGGCCGCGAACGGGGTGTGACTCGGGCCACGAAGATTGGGCGTAACGCTCCGCGAGGTCACGCGATGACCTAAGAGGTGATGGCCGACGGAGGGAAGACAGCAGCCCTTGGGGGTGCTGTACAGCTCCCCGGCCCCTGCCCGCGCCCCCGGCCCATCCCCAGTCGGTGGTCGTCGGCTCCGGTCCAGCACCACCAGGCCCGGGGTCGGAACCCGTTCCCATCGTTCCGAGAGGTTGTTCGTGTCGGCCAGCACATCCCGTACGCTCCCGCCGGAGATCGCCGAATCCGAGTCTGTGATGGCGCTCATCGAGCGGGGCAAGGCCGAGGGGCAGATCGCCGGCGATGACGTGCGTCGGGCCTTCGAGGCTGACCAGATTCCTGCGACCCAGTGGAAGAATGTTCTGCGCAGCCTCAACCAGATCCTCGAGGAAGAGGGTGTGACGCTGATGGTCAGTGCCGCGGAGTCGCCCAAGCGCACCACCCGCAAGAGCGTCGCAGCGAAGAGCCCCGCCAAGCGGACGGCCACCAAGACCGTGGCGGCGAAGACGGCGGCCGCGCCGTCCGTCGACATCGAGGCCACCGCCGACACCACGGCCCCGGCGGCCGAGACGACGGCCCCGGAGACTGCGGACGCCCTCGCGCAGGACCCCGGAACCGAGCCCGCCGCCAAGAAGACGGCAGCGAAGAAGACGGCGGCCAAGAAGGCAGCACCCGCGAAGAAGGCCGCGGCCAAGAAGACGGCGGCCAAGAAGACCGCCGCCAAGAAGGACGCGGACGAGGGCGACGAGGAGACCACGGACGAGGGGCCCGACGCGGCGAAGGCCGAGGCCGACGAGGAAGAGGAGGGCGGGGAGAACAAGGGCTTCGTCATCTCCGACGACGAGGACGACGCCCCCGCCCAGCAGGTCGTCGTGGCCGGCGCCACCGCCGACCCCGTCAAGGACTACCTCAAGCAGATCGGCAAGGTCCCCCTCCTCAACGCCGAGCAGGAGGTCGAACTCGCCAAGCGGATCGAGGCGGGCCTGTTCGCCGAGGACAAGCTGGCCAACTCCGACAAGCTCGCGCCCAAGCTCAAGCGTGAGCTGGAGATCATCGCCGAGGACGGCCGCCGCGCCAAGAACCACCTGCTGGAGGCCAACCTCCGCCTCGTGGTCTCCCTGGCCAAGCGCTACACCGGCCGCGGCATGCTCTTCCTGGACCTGATCCAGGAGGGCAACCTCGGCCTGATCCGCGCGGTCGAGAAGTTCGACTACACCAAGGGCTACAAGTTCTCCACGTACGCCACCTGGTGGATCCGCCAGGCGATCACCCGCGCCATGGCCGACCAGGCGCGCACCATCCGCATCCCGGTGCACATGGTCGAGGTCATCAACAAGCTGGCCCGGGTCCAGCGCCAGATGCTCCAGGACCTGGGCCGCGAGCCCACCCCGGAGGAGCTGGCCAAGGAACTCGACATGACCCCCGAGAAGGTCATCGAGGTCCAGAAGTACGGACGCGAGCCGATCTCCCTGCACACCCCGCTCGGCGAGGACGGCGACAGCGAGTTCGGCGACCTGATCGAGGACTCCGAGGCGGTCGTCCCGGCCGACGCCGTGAGCTTCACGCTCCTGCAGGAGCAGCTGCACTCGGTGCTCGACACCCTCAGCGAGCGCGAGGCGGGCGTGGTCTCGATGCGCTTCGGCCTCACGGACGGCCAGCCCAAGACCCTCGACGAGATCGGCAAGGTCTACGGCGTCACGCGCGAGCGGATCCGCCAGATCGAGTCGAAGACCATGTCGAAGCTGCGCCACCCGTCCCGGTCCCAGGTGCTGCGCGACTACCTGGACTGACGGCGCCGGGTCGGGCCGGCAGTCACGTGCCGTGGCCGCGCGCGGGTGCGCGCGGCCACCGGGCATCCCACTCTGGGTGGAGTCATGCACACTCGGAGTCAGGAGGCCCCATGCGTCGTCCCTTTGCCCATGTCCTGGCGGGCACGCTGACCCTGGTGGCGGGAGCGGCGGCGGCGCCGCTGGCCGGCGCGCCGCACGTGGCAGCGGACAGCGTGGTGATCGGCGGGAAGCCGGTGAAGGCGGCGGACAGTCCCTGGGTCGTGGCCCTCGCGAGCCGTGACCGGTTCGGGGGTACGCGCGGCGGGCAGTTCTGCGGGGGCGTCGTCGTGGCCCCGACCAAGGTGCTGACCGCGGCCCACTGCCTGGGGCGGCAGGTGCTGGGCGGACCCGTCGAGTCCGTCTCCGACTTCCGGGTGATCACCGGCCGTACGGAGCTCAGGGCGGACGACGGCCGGGAGATCGCGGTGCGCTCGGCCCGGGTGAACCCGGCCTACGACGCCGTGAGCAATGCGGGGGACCTGGCCGTACTGGAGCTGGACGAACCCGTACCGGCGCACTTCGTGCTGCCCATGGCCGCGGCGGGGCATCCGGCGTACGCGGCGGGTACGGAGGCCGCCGTATACGGCTGGGGGGACACGAGCGGCTTCGGTGACTACGCGTACGCACTGCGGGCGGCGCGGGTGACCGTACTGGCCGACGAGGTCTGCGGCCGGGCCTACCCGGGGGACGCCGACGGGCAGTACCGGGCGGAGTCCATGGTGTGCGCCGGGGACCGCGACGGCGGCAAGGACGCCTGCCAGGGTGACAGCGGCGGGCCGCTGGTGGCCCAGGGGCGGCTCATCGGGCTCGTGTCCTGGGGGCGGGGGTGCGGGCGCGCGGACAGCCCGGGGGTGTACACGAGGATCGCTCCGCTGGCCGGCTTCGTGACGGGCCCGGAGGCGGCCCCGCAGGGGCGCGGTGGCCCCGGTGCCCACGCGGCCCCCGGGGGCGCCCTACAGCCCGGACAGAAGCCCGTCAAGGCCCCATTCGCAGGAAACCGCCCGGCGCCCGGGCGGTGAGGCGGGCCGCTTCAGTGCCCGCCGTGCGCGTCCGGTCGTACCCGGTCGCGCTCCGGACATGAGGACGGGCGGCGCCCCTGGGTCTCAGGGGTGCCGCCCGTCGACCGGCCTGGCCGGTCCTGGCTCGTCGGATGCGAGGTGTAGGCCTTGTGTCAGCGGTCCTCGGTGTCGGCCGCATTCGCGGTCGGAGCGGACATGAGCCGCTCGGTCTCATCCTGTATTTCCGCGGCGATCTTCTTGAGTTCCGGCTCGAACTTACGCCCGTGGTGGGCGCAGAAGAGCAGTTCACCGCCGCTCAGCAGGACGACGCGCAGATATGCCTGGGCGCCGCAACGGTCGCATCGGTCAGCGGCCGTCAGCGGGGTCGCGGGTGTCAGAACAGTAGTCACGTCGCCTCTTCTCTAGCTCGACGAGCTGTCGTACCAGGGTCAACATCCAACCAGGCCGAAAACGTTCCCGCTCGCGGCTTTTCCTCGAAACTTCCTTCCGAAGCTGGCCGGCTGCTGCCGGTTGGCGGCGAAGGAGCCGTATTGCGTTGCTTTACGGTTTCGCGTTGTCAGTCGTTCGCTTGTAGCAGTTCCGTCCTCCCCGGCTGAGTGCCGGTTGTTCATGAGGACGTGCCCGAACCCTAAATGGTTCATGCGCGGAAGGGAACGTGATGTTTGCTTCACTCCCACGGGGGATCGAACACCCGTGCGGGCCTGCACTAGGCTGATGAAGCACGAGGGTGGCGTTGCATCGGCTCTACCAGGCCTCGGTACCCTCTGACCGGCAACCGAGCCACCCCTGCGCCCGACCGGGCCAGAAAAGAAATTCAGCGAGGAGCGAACTGCGTGACCGCCGACACGTCCGTGCCTTCCAGCGCACTGCTGACCGGAGCAGACCGGGACGGCTCCAACTACACCGCGCGGCACCTGCTCGTCCTCGAAGGCCTCGAGGCCGTCCGCAAGCGCCCCGGCATGTATATCGGGTCCACCGACAGCCGTGGCCTCATGCACTGCCTCTGGGAGATCATCGACAATTCCGTCGACGAGGCCCTGGGCGGGTACTGCGACCACATCGAGGTGATCCTCCACGAGGACTCCTCCGTCGAGGTCCGGGACAACGGCCGCGGCATCCCCGTCGACGTCGAGCCCAAGACCGGCCTCTCCGGCGTCGAGGTCGTCATGACCAAGCTGCACGCCGGCGGAAAGTTCGGCGGCGGCTCGTACGCGGCCTCCGGCGGCCTGCACGGCGTCGGCGCCTCCGTGGTCAACGCCCTCTCCGCCCGCCTGGACGTCGAGGTCGACCGCAACAGCTCGGTCCACGCCATCAGCTTCCGCCGCGGCGTCCCGGGCATGTTCACCGAGCAGGGCGCCGAGAGCCCCTTCGACCCCGCCAACGGCCTGCGCAAGGTCAAGCGGATCGCCAAGGGCAAGACCGGCACCCGGATCCGCTACTGGGCCGACCGGCAGATCTTCCTGAAGGACGCCCGGCTCAACCTGGAGACGCTCTACCAGCGCGCCCGCCAGACCGCCTTCCTGGTCCCCGGCCTGACCCTGGTCGTGCGCGACGAGCGCGCCCTCGAAGGCGCCGGCAAGACCGAGGAGACCTTCCACTACGACGGGGGCATCGGCGAGTTCTGCGACTACCTCGCCCAGGACAAGGCCGTCTGCGACGTGCTGCGCCTGACCGGCACCGGCACCTTCAAGGAGACCGTCCCGGTCCTGGACGACCGCGGTCACATGACCCCCACCGAGGTCACCCGCGAGCTCGGCGTGGACATCGCCCTGCGCTGGGGCACGGGGTACGAGACCAACGTCAAATCCTTCGTGAACATCATCGCCACCCCCAAGGGAGGCACCCACGTCTCCGGCTTCGAGCGCTCGGTCGCCAAGACCGTGAACGAGGTGCTGCGCTCGGCCAAGCTGCTGCGCGTGGCCGAGGACGACGTGGTCAAGGACGACGCGATGGAGGGCATGACGGCGGTCGTCACCGTCCGCCTCGCCGAGCCCCAGTTCGAGGGCCAGACCAAGGAGGTGCTCGGCACCTCGGCGGCCACCCGCATCGTCGCGGCCGTCGTCGCCAAGGAGCTCAAGGCCTTCCTGACCTCCACCAAGCGGGACGACAAGCAGCAGGCCCGCGCCGTGATGGAGAAGATCGTCGCGGCCGCCCGGACCCGGATCGCGGCCCGTCAGCACAAGGAGGCGCAGCGCCGCAAGACCGCGCTGGAGTCCTCCTCGCTGCCCGCCAAGCTGGCCGACTGCCGCAGTGACGACGTGGAGCGCAGCGAGCTCTTCATCGTCGAGGGCGACTCGGCCCTCGGTACCGCCAAGCTGGCGCGCAATTCCGAATTCCAGGCGCTCCTGCCGATCCGCGGCAAGATCCTCAATGTCCAGAAGTCGTCGGTCTCGGACATGCTCAAGAACGCCGAGTGCGGGGCGATCATCCAGGTCATAGGAGCCGGCTCGGGCCGGACCTTCGACATCGACGCCGCCCGGTACGGGAAGATCGTCCTGCTCGTCGACGCCGATGTGGACGGCGCGCACATCCGCTGCCTGCTGCTCACGCTCTTCCAGCGGTACATGCGGCCGATGGTCGAGGCGGGCCGGGTCTTCGCGGCGGTGCCCCCGCTGCACCGGATCGAGCTGGTCCAGCCGAAGAAGGGCCAGGACAAGTACGTCTACACGTACTCGGACAACGAGCTGCGCCAGACCCTGCTGGAGTACCAGCGCAAGAACATCCGGTACAAGGACTCGATCCAGCGCTACAAGGGCCTCGGCGAAATGGACGCGGACCAGCTGGCGGAGACCACCATGGACCCCCGTTTCCGGACCCTGCGGCGCATCAACATCGGCGACCTGGACTCCGCGGAGTCGGTCTTCGACCTGCTCATGGGCAATGAGGTGGCCCCGCGCAAGGAGTTCATCACCAGCTCGGCGGCGACCCTGGACCGCTCGCGCATCGACGCCTGAGCCGGACGCCCCGGCATACCGGCGCTCTTCGCTCCATCACCTGAAGGAGTGAAGAGCGCCGGTACACCAGTCCGGAAAACGACCATTGAGCCCATCCTTGTGGGCACGCGGCCAATGCGGCAGCGGACAAGGAGAGTTCGGTGGACAAGCACGAAGGTCGTGATGCCGGAACGATCCGGCTCGACGACCCCTGGTACGACGCGCTGGCCGTCGGCTGGGGTGAGGTCGAGGGCGAGGAAACGTCCCCGCCGCGCCCGGACCCCGGTGCCCGGCCCGCGCCCGGGGCGTCCGACATCTACCTCGAAGTGCAGCGCAGCGCCGCCTTCCAGGAGGTCCGCAGCCGCTACCGACGGTTCGTCGTCCCCGCCACCGCCGGCTTCTTCCTCTGGTACGTCGCCTACGTGGGCGCCGCCACCATGGCGCCCGGGATCATGGCCCGGCCCGTGGCGGGCTCGGTCAACGTGGCGCTGCTGGCGGGCCTCGGCCAGTTCCTCAGCACCTTCCTGCTGACCTGGGCGTACGCCCGGCACGCGCGGCTGCGCCGCGACCGGGCCGCCCTCGACCTGCGCTGGACGGTCTTCGAGCAGGAGCAGGTCCGCCGGGCGGATGCCGGGACGCGGGCCCGGACCCGGGGGGACGGCCGGTGACCACCGAGCACCAGACCATGGCGCTGATCCTGTTCAGCCTCTTCGTCGCCGTCACCCTGGGCATCACCACCTGGGTCAGCCGCAACAGGCACGGATCGGCCGAGGAGTTCTACGCGGGCGGGCGGTTGTTCTCCCCGCTGGAGAACGGTTTCGCCATCGCCGGCGACTACATGTCCGCCGCCTCCTTCCTCGGCATCTCCGGACTGATCGCGCTGTTCGGCTACGACGGCATGCTGTACTCGGTGGGCTTCCTCGTCGCGTGGCTGGTGGTGCTGCTCCTGGTGGCCGAACTGGTCCGCAACTGCGGGCGCTTCACGCTCGCCGACGTGGTCGCCGCCCGGATGAGCGAGCGGCCGGTCCGGATCGCCGCCGGAACCTCGTCGGTCGTCGTGTCCGTGCTGTACCTCGTCGCCCAGATGGTCGGCGCGGGCAGCCTGGTGGGCCTGCTGCTCGGGAATTCGAGCACCGGTGCCCGGACGCTGACCGTGGTCGGGGTCGGTGCGCTGATGGTGGTGTACGTGTCCTTCGGCGGGATGCGGGCCACCACGTGGATCCAGATCGTCAAGGCCGTCCTGCTCATGGGCGGGGCGATCACGCTGACGGTGCTCGTACTGCTCCGCTTCCACGGGAACTTCGACCAGTTGCTCACCAGCGCCGCCGAGCGCAGCGGGCACGGGCAGCGGTTCCTGGGCCCCGGGCTCAAGTACGGCGGGGACTGGACGGCCCGGTTCGATTTCATGAGCCTCGGGCTCGCGCTGGTGCTCGGGACGGCCGGGCTGCCGCACATCCTGTCCCGCTTCTACACGGTGCCGACCGCACGGGCCGCCCGCCGGTCGGTGGTGTGGGCGATCGCGCTGATCGGCGGCTTCTACCTGATGACCATCGTGCTCGGCTTCGGGGCCGCCGCACTGCTCGGGCCGGACCAGGTCCGCAATTCCAACGCCTCGGGGAACACGGCGGTTCCGCTGCTGGCGGCGTATCTCGGCGGGGGCGCCGAATCCACCGGGGGCGCTGTGCTGTTCGCCTTCGTGGCCGCCATCGCCTTCGCCACCATCCTCGCGGTGGTCGCCGGGATCACGCTCGCCTCCTCGGCCTCGGTCGCGCACGACCTGTACGCCTCGCTCAAGCGCCGACACGCCAAGCAGCGCAGCGAGGTGGCGGTGGCCAGGATGGCGGCCGTCGGCATCGGGGCCGTGGCCATCGCCCTCGGACTGCTCGCCCAGGACCTGAACGTGGCGTTCCTGGTGGGGCTGGCCTTCGCGGTGGCGGCCTCGGCGAATCTGCCGGTGCTGGTGTACTCGCTGTTCTGGCGCGGCTTCACGACGCGGGGCGCCGTCTGGTCGGTGTACGGGGGGCTGGTGCCGGCGGTGCTGCTGGTGGTCCTCTCGCCGGTGGTGTCCGGCAGTCCCGAATCCCTCTTCCCGGGCGTGGACTTCGCGTACTTCCCGCTCCAGAACCCGGGCCTGGTCTCGATCCCGCTGGGCTTCCTGGCGGGCTGGCTGGGTACGGTCACCTCCGCGGAGCCCGCCGACGAGGGGAAGTACGCCGAGACGGAGGTCCGCTCCCTGACCGGCGCCGGGGCCGTCTGAGCCCGGCGGCCGGGGCTCCGGGGCGGCTCCGGGCAGGGTCCTAGGAGGGGCACCAGGAGTAGCGGTGTTCCGGGCGGCCCGTCTCGCCGTAGCGAAGGGCCAGGGTGACGCGGCCGCTGCGTTCCAGCAGCTTCAGGTAGCGCTGGGCGGTCTGGCGGCTGATGCCCGCGCGCGTGGCGACCTGCTGGGTGGACAGCGGGCCCTCGGCGGAGCGCAGGACCTGGCGGACCAGTTCCGCGGTGGTGGGGGAGTGGCCCTTGGGGAGCTCGTTCGGGGTGCCGGCCGCGGCGAGGGCGCCGAAGATGCGGTCCACCTCGGCCTGTTCGGCCTCGCCGCCCGTCTCCAGGGTCCGGCGCAGCGCCCCGTAGGCCTCCAGCCTGGTCCGCAGGCCGGCGAAGGTGAAGGGCTTGACCAGGTACTGCAGGGCTCCGAGGCGCATGGCGGCCTGGACGGTGGCCAGGTCGCGGGCTGCCGTCACCATCATCACGTCGGTCCGGTGGCCCAGCTGGCGCAGCCGGCGTACGAGGTCGAGGCCGTTCTCGTCCGGCAGGTAGTGGTCCAGGAGGATCAGGTCCACCGGGAGGGCCGACAGGAACTCCAGGGCCTCGGCCGCCGAATGGGCCTGGCCCGACACGCGGAAACCGGGAACCTTCTCCACGTAGGCCGCGTTGATCCGGGCAACCCGCATGTCGTCGTCGACGACCAATACGGTGAAAACCCTGCTCGGGGCCTCGTTCATCGCAGAGCCTCCGGGAGTACGACGGAGAACTCCGCCCCTCCGTCCGCTGCTTCACCGGCCACGGCCGTGCCGCCCTGCCGCTCGGCGAGGCGGCGTACGAGCGCGAGACCCAGCCCGCGCTCGCGCAGGGCCCGGGGCTGCTTGGTCGACCAGCCCTCGGTGAAGATCTCCTCGCGCCGGGCCGGCGGGATGCCCGGCCCGCTGTCCCGGACCCGCAGGACCGCCGCCCGGCCCTCGGTGCGCAGGTCCACCTCCACCAGGGGCGTCGCCGAGCCCACGGCAGCGTCCAGGGCGTTGTCGACCAGGTTGCCGACGATGGTGACCAGGCCGCCGGGATCGACCAGGCGGTCGGGGAGGTGTGCGGCGCGGGCCAGCCGTAGCGGGACCCCGCGCTCCGCCGCGACGGTCGCCTTGCCGACCAGCAGGGCGGCCAGCAGCGGGTCGTGGATCTTCTCGGTGACCTGTTCGGCGGTGCTGCGGTGCACTCCGACGACCTCGGTCACGAACTCGACGGCTTCCTCGTGCAGGCCGAGCTCCAGGAGGCCGAGGAGGGTGTGGAGGCGGTTGGCGTGCTCGTGGTCCTGTGCGCGCAGGGCGTCGATCAGGCCCTTGGTGGAGTCGAGCTCGCGGCTCAGGTGCTCCAGTTCCGTGCGGTCGCGCAGGGTGGCCACGGCGCCGCCGTCCTCGGTCGGCATCCGGTTGGCGACCAGGACCCGCGGGCCCTGCACGGTGAGCAGGTCGCGGCCGCTGACCCGGCCGGCCAGTACGTCGGTGGTGCGGCCGGCGCCGAGTACGTCGTCCAGCGCACGTCCCGCGACGGCCTCGGCGAGGTCGGGCGAGAGGCCGAGCAAGCGGGCGGCCTCGTCGTTGACCAGGCGGATCCGGCCGTCCGGGTCGAGGGCGATCACGCCCTCGCGGATGGAGTGGAGCATCGCCTCGCGCTCGGCCAGCAGCCCGGCGATGTCCGAGAAGGCCAGGTCGCGGGTCTGTCGCTGGATCCGCCGGGCCAGCAGGACGGCGGCCAGCGCGCCTGCCGCCAGGGCGCCGCCCGCGTACGCGAGCAGGCCGGGGATGGCGCCCAGCAGCCGGTCGCGGACGCTGTCGTAGGCGATGCCGACCGAGACCGCGCCGATGATCTCGCCGTCGGCGGATAGCAGCGGGACCTTGCCGCGCGCGGAGCGGCCCAGGGTGCCCTCGTCGATCTCCATCACCTCGCGGCCCGCCAGAGCGTCGCTCGGGTCGGTGGAGACGGGCAGTCCGATCCGGTCGGAGCTGGGGTGGGAGCGGCGGATGCCGTCCAGGTCGAGGACGACCACGTACTCGGCTCCGGTCGCCCGCCGGATCCGCTCGGCGCCCGCCTGCACCGGGCCGTCCGCCGCGGGTCCGGAGCGCAGGAGGCCGGACGCCAGCTCCGGGTCGGCCGCGGCGCTCTGGGCGATGGCCAGCGCACGCCGCATGGCCTGATCGTCGAGCTGCGCACTCAGGGGGGCCAGGAAGAGCGCGGTGGCCAGCAGCAGCACCCCGGCGGCGATGGCGAGCTGGGTGAGCAGGATCTGGGAGACGGCCCGTCTGGGCAGCCCGAGGCGCCGAGCGCTCGTGTGGAGGAACCGCAGGGACCGCATGTGTACGAACGGTAGGGCGGTTCGGGCGTAATGGGAATTTCCAGCATGCACGCAAATCGCTTGCGTTATTTGCGCCCAGCTTGCGCAAGCAATGAGGGCGTAAAAGTGCGGTCAGTGAGGTAGACGACTCGCCAAAGCTCTGCAACTCTCGCACCGCACAACGCAAATTCCTATCTCACCCGGCTCAGAAAGTTCATGTCGAGGGACGAGGACATATGAGAAGGCACAACAACCGGAGACGGCGAGCCCTGGCCGTCCTGATCAGTGCAGCCTTGTTGATGCTGGGCTGGCCCGTTCTGCACGCCGCGGCCGCCGGCGGACCGAGCGCGGCGGCGGGCAGGCCCGCCGCCGCCAGCAGCACCAACGGCGCCTACTCGGCCGCCAACGCCACCGACGGCGACCAGTCCACGTACTGGGAGAGCGCAGGCAGCACCTTCCCGCAGTGGGTGCAGACCGACCTCGGCGCCACCACCCGCGTCGACCAGGTGGTGCTCAAGCTGCCCGCCGCCTGGGAGAGCCGGAACCAGACCCTGTCCGTCCAGGGCAGCGCCGACGGCACCAGCTACAGCACCCTGGTGAACTCGGCGACGTACACCTTCGGCCAGGGCGGCGGGAACGTCGTCTCCATCGCCTTCCCGGCCTCACAGACCCGGTACGTCCGGATCGACATCACCGCCAACACCGGCTGGCAGGCCGCCCAGCTCTCCGAGCTGGAGGTCCACGCCGCCGGCGAGTCCTCGACGAACCTGGCGCTCGGCAAGACCCTGACCGCGAGCAGCAGCACCCAGGTCTACCTCCCGGCCAACGCCAACGACGGCAGCACGGCCAGCTACTGGGAGAGTGTGAACAACGCCATGCCCCAGTGGATCCAGGCGGACCTCGGCTCCTCCGTCCGCGTGGACCGGGTGGTCCTGCGGCTGCCCGAGAACTGGGGCGCCCGCACCCAGACCCTGAAGATCCAGGGCAGTGCCAACGGCTCGGACTACACCGACCTGACCGCGTCCAGGACGTACGAATTCAACGCCGCCGGGGCGAACGCGGTGACCATCGCCTTCGACGCCGCGACCACCCGCCACCTCCGCGTCTGGATATCCGCGAACTCCGTGCAGCCCGGAGGCCAGCTCTCCGAGCTGGAGATCTACGGCCCGCAGACGGGGGACACCCGGGCGCCGACGGCCCCGGCCCAGCTCGCGTACACCGAGCCGGCAACCGGCCGGATCAAGCTCACCTGGCAGGCCTCCACCGACGACACCGGGGTCACGGGCTACGACGTATACGCCAACAACCAACTGCGCACGAGCGTCGCCGGCAACGCCACCACCTACACCGACACCCAGCCCGCCGATGCGAGCGTGACCTACTACGTCCGAGCCAAGGACGCCGCCGGCAACCAGTCGCCGAACAGCAACAGCGTGACCCGCGCCGGCGGCACCGGTGACACCCAGGCCCCGACGACCCCGGGCTCCCTGACCCTCACCGAGCCGGCGGCCGGCCAGATCGAGCTCGCCTGGCAGGCCTCCACCGACAACGTCGGCGTCACCGGCTACGAGGTGTACGCCAACAACCTGCTGCGCACCACGGTCGCGGGCAGCGCCACCACGTACACGGACAGCCAGCCCGCGAGCGCGACCGTGACCTACTTCGTGCGGGCCAAGGACGCGGCCGGCAACCGCTCCGGCGACAGCAACTCCGCGACCCGCAACGGCAGCGGGGGCGGGGGCTCCAACCTGGCCGTCGGCAAGCCCGTCACCGGCTCCTCCGTGATCCACACCTTCGTCGCGGAGAACGCCAACGACAACAGCACCGCCACCTACTGGGAGGGTGCGGCCGGCACCTACCCGAGCACCCTGACGGTCCGGCTCGGCGCCAACGCGGACGTCGACCGCCTCGTACTGAAGCTCAACCCGGACAGCAGCTGGGGCGCGCGCACCCAGAACATCGAGGTCCTCGGCCGGGAGCAGAGCGCCCCGGGGGTCACCGGCCTCGTCGCCGCGAAGGACTACGCCTTCAACCCGGCGTCCGGCAACACCGTCACCATCCCGCTGACCGCCCGCGTCGCGGACGTCCAGCTGCGCTTCACCTCCAACACCGGCTCCTCCAACGGCCAGATCGCGGAGTTCCAGGTCATCGGCGTCCCGGCGCCCAACCCCGACCTGGAGATCACCGCACTGAGCGCGAGCCCGGCCGCCCCGGTCGAGTCGGACTCCGTCACCCTGTCCGCCACCGTCAAGAACAGCGGGCCGGCCCCGGCCGCCGCCACCGCGGTCGCCTTCCGGCTCGGGGGCACGAAGGCCGTCTTGGCCGCCGTCCCGGCCCTGGCCGCGGGGGCCACGGCCACCGTCACCGCGGGCATCGGCCCGCGCGACGCGGGTTCGTACCCGCTCGACGCGGTCGTCGACGAGGCGAACGCGGTCATCGAGCAGAACGACAGCAACAACACCTTCACGGGCTCCCCGCTGGTGGTCAGGCCGGTCGACAGCTCGGACCTGGTCGCCTCGACCGTCACCTGGTCGCCGGGCGCCCCCTCCGCGGGCCAGTCGGTGGACTTCGGCGTCACCGTCAGGAACCAGGGCACCGTGGCGGCCGCCTCCGGTGCGCACAACGTCACCCTCACCCTGCAGGACGCCGGTGGCGCCACCGTCCGCACCCTGACCGGATCCTTCGGCGGAGCCCTCGCGGCCGGTGCCTCCACGGCCCCGATCGCCCTCGGCAACTGGACGGCCGCCAACGGCAAGTACAGCGTCAAGGTGGTCCTCTCCGACGACTCCAACGAACTGCCGGTCAAGCGCGGCAACAACACCTCCACCAAGCCCTTCTTCGTGAGCCGCGGGGCGAACATGCCCTTCGACACGTACGAGGCGGAGGACGGGGTCGTCGGCGGCGGGGCCAGTGTGGTCGGGCCCAACCGCACCATCGGCGACATCGCGGGCGAGGCCTCCGGCCGCAAGGCCGTGAACCTGGACGCGACCGGCGAGTACGTCGAGTTCACCACCAGGGCCGCCACCAACACCCTGGTCACCCGGTTCTCCATCCCGGACGCCCCGGGCGGCGGCGGCATCGACTCCACCATCAACGTCTACGTCAACGGCACCCTCAGGAAGACCCTGCCGCTGACCTCCAAGTACGCCTGGCTGTACGGGGCCGAGGCCTCGCCCGGCAATGCGCCGAGCGCGGGCGCCCCGCGCCACATCTACGACGAGGCCAATATCCTGCTGGGCGAGACCGTCCCGCAGGGCAGCAGGATCCGCCTCCAGAAGGACGCGACCAACACCTCGACCTACGCCATCGACTTCGTGAGCCTGGAGCAGGCCTCGGCGGCGCCCAACCCCGACCCGGCGACCTACACCGTGCCGACCGGATTCACCCACCAGGACGTGCAGAACGCCCTGGACAAGGTCCGGATGGACACCACCGGCAAGCTCGTCGGCGTCTACCTGCCGCCGGGCGATTACCAGACGGCCTCCAAGTTCCAGGTGTACGGCAAGGCCGTGCAGGTCGTCGGCGCCGGACCGTGGTTCACCCGCTTCCACGCCCCGGCCTCGCAGGACAACACCGACATCGGCTGGCGCGCGGAGGGCACTGCCAAGGGCTCGTCCTTCGCGGGCTTCGCCTACTTCGGCAACTACACGTCGAGGATCGACGGACCGGGCAAGGTCTTCGACTTCTCCAACGTCACCGACATGACCATCGACAACATCTGGAACGAGCACACGGTGTGCCTCTACTGGGGCGCCAACACCGACCGGATCACCATCAAGAACTCCCGGATCCGCGACACGTTCGCCGACGGCATCAACATGACCAACGGCAGCACGGACAACCTCGTGACCAACAACGAGGCGCGGTCCACGGGCGACGACAGCTTCGCGCTCTTCTCCGCGATCGACGCGGGCGGCGCGGACATGAAGAACAACGTCTACGAGAACCTGACCGCGATCCTGACCTGGCGCGCGGCCGGTGTCGCCGTGTACGGCGGCTTCGACAACATCTTCCGCAACGTCTACATCGCCGACACCCTCGTCTATTCGGGCATCACCATCAGCTCGCTGGACTTCGGGTATCCGATGAACGGCTTCGGGACCGATCCGACGACTTTCGAGAACATCTCGATCGTCCGCTCCGGCGGCCACTTCTGGGGAGCGCAGACGTTCCCCGGAATCTGGATCTTCTCGGCGTCGAAGGTGTTCCAGGGAATCCGGATCAACAACGTCGACATCATCGACCCGACGTACAGCGGAATCATGTTCCAGACGCAATACGTGGGCGGTCAACCGGTCAATCCCATCAAGGACACCGTCCTGAAGGACATCACCATCACCGGGGCGAAGAAGAGCGGTGACGCCTACGACGCCAAGTCCGGATTCGGCCTCTGGGCCAACGAGATGCCCGAGGCGGGGCAGGGTCCGGCGGTCGGTGAGGTCACCATCCACAACCTCAAGTTGAGCGACAACGCGGTGGACGTGCGGAACACGACCACCACCTTCAAGATCAACCAACTGCCCTAGCGGGCGGGCGTCGCGGGTGCCGCCCGGGGTCTTCCCGGGCGGCACCCGCATGACCGAGACTTCGGCTCAAACTGGCTGTAATCGATCCGCAAGGAACTTGCATTCCTTGCGCTACTCTTGCGCCCATGACGCGACGACTTGCTCAGGTAGCGAAGAAGGTGGGGGTCAGCGAGGCAACGGTCAGCCGGGTGCTCAACGGCAAGCCGGGCGTCTCGGAAGCGACCCGCCAGTCCGTGCTCACCGCCCTGGACGTCCTCGGCTACGAGCGCCCCACCCAGCTGCGGGGCGAGCGGGCACGGCTGGTCGGCCTGGTCCTCCCGGAGCTCCAGAACCCCATCTTCCCGGCCTTCGCCGAGGTCATCGGCGGTGCGCTGGCCCAGCAGGGGCTGACCCCGGTCCTCTGCACGCAGACCACCGGCGGCGTCTCCGAGGCCGACTACGTCGAACTCCTGCTCCAGCAGCAGGTGTCCGGCGTCGTCTTCGCCGGCGGGCTCTTCGCCCAGGCTGACGCCCCGCACGAGCACTACCGGCTGCTGTCCGACCGCAAGGTCCCGGTGGTGCTGATCAACGCCTCCATAGAGGACCTCGGCTTCCCGTGCGTGTCCTGCGACGATGCCGTGGCCGTCGAACAGGCCTGGCGCCACCTCGCCTCCCTCGGCCACGAGCGCATCGGCCTGGTGCTCGGTCCGCCCGACCACATCCCCTCCCTGCGCAAGCTGGTCGCCGCACAGGCCGTCGCCGCCGCGGCCGGCGCAGAGCTGCCCGCCGAGCACGTGGAGCGCGCCCTGTTCTCCCTGGAGGGCGGGCACGCGGCCGCCTCCAGGCTGCTCGACCGCGGGGTGACCGGCATCATCTGCGCCAGCGATCCGCTGGCCCTGGGTGCCGTACGGGCGGCCCGCCGCCGGGGGCTGGGCGTACCCCGGGACGTCTCCGTCGTGGGCTACGACGACTCGGCCTTCATGAACTGCACCGAGCCCCCGCTGACCACCGTCAGGCAGCCCATCGAGGCCATGGGCCGGGCCGCCGTGGAACTGCTCACCGCGCAGATCCAGGGCGCCGCCGTGCAGCCCGGCGAGCTGCTCTTCGAGCCCGAGCTGGTGGTCCGCGGCTCCACCGCGCAGGCCCCCCGCAACCCGGCCGCGTAGCGGCACCGGGGTCGCGCACCCCGTACAACAGGGCTCCGGAAACGTCCGACGGACGTTTCCGGAGCCCTGTTTTGCGTTCTCCGCTCGACCTGTCCGGCATCTCTCTGTCAAAGTCTTACGAAATCTGCGCGAGATATTGCGTTCATCTGTGGGTGGTGGTTGAGTGTGCCGCGCTCGCCCCTGCACCTGACTCCACGCCTCCTGCTCGATGCTCGAAGGGGACCACCGATGAGAACCGACATCCGCCGTGCCACCGCGGCCGCCCTCGTCTCCGCGCTCGCCGTCACGGCCCTCGCGGCCTGCGGTACGAGCAGCAGCGGCGCCGACAAGAAGGAGCAGCCGGCCGGCGGTTCCACCGACGCCTCCGCCCCGCTCGACCCGAAGACCAAGGTCACGCTCTCCATCGACTGCATGCCGCCGGCGGCGAAGGCGGCCGAGCTGGGGCAGTGGAAGGAGGACGTCGCGGAGTTCAACAAGACCTACCCGAACGTGACGATCGACGGCCGCTCCACCCCCGGCCAGTGTCTGGAGCCCCCGCGCTTCACCGCGATGCTCAAGGCCAAGTCCCAGCCGGACGTCTTCTACGCCTACTTCACCGACCTGCAGCAGGTGCTGGACAACGACGGGGCCGAGGACATCTCGGCGTACGCCACCGCCAAGTCGGTCCCGGCGTTCGACGACATCGACAAGAACGTCCTGAACGTCCTCAAGCGGGACGGCAAGCTCTACGGCCTGCCCACCAGCAACTACACGATGGGCCTGCTGATCAACCGCAAGCTCTTCCAGCAGGCCGGCCTGAACCCGGACACCCCGCCGCGCACCTGGGACGAGGTCCGGGCGGCCGCCAAGAAGATCGCGGCCCTGGGCAACGGCACCGCGGGCTACGGCGAGTACAGCGTCGAGAACACCGGCGGATGGCACTACACGGCGGCCATGTACGGCCTGGGCGGCGACGTCGTCGGCGCCGACGGCAAGGCCGCCTTCAACAACGCCACGGGCAGGCAGATCGTCGACAACCTCCACGCCATGCGCTGGGAGGACGACAGCATGGGCAAGACCCAACTGCTCAAGTGGGGTGACCTGCAGAAGCAGATGGCCTCCGACAAGCTCGGCATGTTCCTCGCGGCCCCCGACGACATCACGTACATGGTCCAGCAGCTCGGCGCCAAGTACGAGAACTTCGGCATGGGCCCCATGCCCGGCGGCGCGGCCACCCTGGCCGGCGGCAACGGCTACGTGATCAAGAAGGGCAGCTCGCCCGACAAGATCAAGGCGGCCGTCGCCTGGCTGAACTTCAAGACCCTCGCGGTCGGCAAGGGCCAGTTCCAGTACGACCGCAGCAAGGCCGACGGCCTGCCGGTCGGCCTCCCCCAGCCCGCCTTCTTCACCGGCGCGAGCAAGGCCAAGGACGACGAGCTGAAGGCGGCGAGCGCCACGATGCCGGTGGCCAACTTCAAGTCCTTCCTGGACAACCCGGTCGCGGGCAAGGCGGAGCCGGCCAAGGCGCAGGAGGTCTACAAGGTCCTCGACAAGGTGATGTCGGGTGTCCTGACCAACAAGGACGCCGACCCGGCCCAGCTCCTCGCCGAAGCGGAGAAGGCGGTCAACCAGGTGCTGGCCAACCAGTAGCGGCCCTGGCCGGGCGGGGTCCGGGCGGCCCTCCCCGGCCCGGACCCACCCCCGGGCACCCGCCCGCGTACAGACGGCGACCACCAAGGAGCGGCGATGTCGGCCCCCACCCTGTCCGGCACCTCCCGCGAGGAACTCCTCCGGGCGGTCAAGCGGAACCTCACGGCCCACGGCTTTCTGATCGGCGCCGTCCTGTGCTTCTCCTTCTTCTCCTGGTATCCGATGGTCCGGGAGTTCCTGCTGGCCTTCCAGAAGACCGAGGGCGGCGCCACCCGCTGGGTCGGCTGGGAGAACTTCCGCTACGTCTTCGGCGACCCGAACTTCTGGCAGGCCTGGCGCAACACCCTGCTCTTCACGGGACTCGCGCTGGTCCTCGGCTTCGCCGTCCCCTTCGTCGTCTCCCTCGTGCTCAACGAGTTCCGGCACGCCCAGGGGTACTTGAGGCTCCTCGTCTACCTGCCGGTGATGCTGCCGCCGGTGGCCTCGATCCTGCTCTTCAAGTACTTCTACGACCCCGGTTACGGAATTTTCAACAGGGCCCTGGAATTCCTGCACCTTCCGCCGCAAGACTGGCTGCAATCCACCGATACCGCAATGCTGTCCGTCGTCATCGCTTCCACGTGGATGAACATGGGCGGGGCCACGCTGATCTACCTGGCCGCCCTCCAGGGGATCCCCGGCGAGCTCTACGAGGCCGCCGAGCTCGACGGAGCCGGACTGCTGCGCAAGATCTGGCACGTCACCATCCCGCAGACCAAGCTCATCCTCTCGCTCATGCTGCTGATGCAGGTCATCGCGACGATGCAGGTGTTCGTCGAACCGTTCATGCTGACCGGCGGCGCCGGACCCGAGGGCTCGACCACCACCGTGGTCGTCCTCATCTACCAGTACGCCTTCAGCTTCAACCAGTACGGCGGCGCCGCGGCCCTGGGCCTGTGCCTGCTCGTCCTGCTCGCGGGCTTCTCCGCCGTCTACGTCCGGCTGAGCCGCGACAACGAGAACTGACCGGGAGCACTTACATGGCAGAGCGCACGCTGATATCGCCGGCCCAACTCGGCCGCACCCGAGGCAAGATCGCCTACTGGACGCTCCTCGTCCTGGTCGTCACCGGCTTCACCCTCGTCTTCCTCGGGCCCCTCTACTGGATGGTCGCCAACGGCCTCAAGAGCACCCAGGAGTTCACGCAGGTCCCGCCCACCCTGGTGCCGGACTCGCTGCACGCCGACAACTACACGTCGGCCTGGAAGGTCATGGACCTCGCCAAGCTGCTCTTCAACACGCTCTACTACGCCTTCGGCGCCCTGGCCTTCCAGCTCGTGCTCGACGTGGCCGCCGCCTACTCGCTGTCCAAGCTGCGGCCGGTGTTCGGCAAGGCCGTCCTGGGGATGATGCTGGCCACGCTGATGATCCCGGCCACCGTGCTCGTCGTACCGCAGTACCTCACGGTCCTGGACATGCCGCTCATCCAGCGGAACCTGCTCAACTCGCCCTGGGTGATCTGGCTGCCCTCCGTCACCAACGCCTTCAACATCTTCCTGCTGAAGCGGTTCTTCGACTCCATCCCGGGTGAGATCCTCGACGCCGCAGCCATCGACGGGGCGAGCGCCCTGCGCACGCTGCGCTCCGTGGTCCTGCCGATGTCCCGGCCCGTCCTCGGCGTCGTGTCGATCTTCGCGGTCGTCGGGGTCTGGAAGGACTTCCTCTGGCCCATGCTCACCCTTCCCGACCCGGCCCTGCAGACGCTCAACGTCGGCATCCACTCGCTGGCCAGAGGAGTTCCCGAGAACCATCTCGTCGCCGCGCTCGCGATGGCCTCCGCACCCACACTGATCCTCTTCCTGATCTTCCAGCGCAACATCATGAGCGGTCTGACGGCAGGTTCCCTCAAGGGCTGACCACCCCGACCATCCGGAACATCCGGAACCCGGCCTCCATCGCCGTCCCCGGCCGCTTCCGTACCAGGACACCGTGAAAGGACCCCTCCGTGGCCGACTTTCCCCTGCCCGAAAGCGCCGCCGACTGGTGGCGCTCGGCCGCCATCTACCAGGTGTACGTGCGCAGCTTCGCCGACGGCGACGGGGACGGCACCGGCGACCTCGCGGGCGTCCGGGCCCGCCTGCCCCATCTCGCCGAACTGGGGGTGGACGCCCTCTGGTTCACCCCCTGGTACCTGTCCCCGCTGGCCGACGGTGGCTACGACGTCGCCGACTACCGCACCATCGACCCCGCCTTCGGCACCCTCGCCGAAGCCGAGAAGCTCATCGCCGAGGCCCGCGAGCTGGACATCCGCACCATCGTCGACATCGTCCCGAACCACGTGTCCGACCAGCACGCCTGGTTCCGGGCAGCCCTGGCCGCCGGCCCCGGCAGCCCCGAGCGGGAGCTCTTCCACTTCCGCCCCGGCCGCGGGGAACACGGGGAGCTGCCGCCCGGGGACTGGCCCTCGCAGTTCAACGGCGCCGCCACCTGGACGCGGGTACCGGACGGGGAGTGGTACCTGCACCTGTTCACCCCGCAGCAGCCCGACCTCAACTGGGACCACCCGGCCGTCCGCCGGGAGCACGAGGAAGTGCTGCGCTTCTGGTTCGAGCGGGGCGTGGCCGGCGTACGGATCGACTCCGCGGCCCTGCTCGCCAAGGACCCCGCGCTGCCCGACCTGGCCGGCCGCTCGCCCGGACCCTGGCCCGGCGAGACCCACCCGTACATCGACCGGGACGAACTGCACGGCATCTACCGATCATGGCGCGCCATCGCGGATGAGTACGGAGCCGTGTTCGTCGGCGAGGTCTGGCTGCCGGACTCCGAACGCTTCGCCCGCTACCTGCGCCCCGACGAGCTGCACACCGCCTTCAACTTCTCCTTCCTCAGCTGCCCCTGGGACGCCGGGCGGCTGCGCACCTCCATCGAGGAGACCCTCGCCGAACACGCCCCGGTCGGAGCCCCGGCCACCTGGGTGCTGTGCAACCACGACGTGACCCGCACGGTCACCCGCTACGGGCGGGCCGACACCGGCTTCGACTTCGCGGCCAAGGCCTTCGGGACCCCGACCGACCTGGCGCTCGGCACCCGGCGGGCGCGCGCCGCGGCCCTGCTGACGCTCGCCCTGCCCGGCGCCGTGTACGTCTACCAGGGCGAGGAACTGGGGCTGCCGGAAGCCGAGATACCGCTCGGCCGGATCCAGGACCCCATGCACTTCCGCTCCGGCGGCGTCGACCCCGGGCGCGACGGGTGCCGGGTGCCGCTGCCGTGGACCGCCGATCCGTGGAACGACCCGTGGCTGCCCCAGCCCGCGGACTGGGCGGCGTACGCGGCGGACCGCCAGGCCGGCGACCCCGGCTCCATGCTCACCCTCTACCGCACGGCCCTCGCGCTGCGCCGGGCCGCGGCGGGGTTCGGCGGCGGCTCGCTGGAGTGGCGCAGCGCGCAGCCCGGAGTGCTCGCCTTCGACCGCCCCGACGGGCTGGTCTGCATGGTCAACCTCTCGCCGGAGCCGGTGGCGCTGCCGGCCGGTACGAGACTCCTGCTGAGCAGTTCGGCCCTGGACGACAGGGGGCTGCTCGCGCAGGACACGGCGGTCTGGCTGCGGACCTGACGCCGCAGCCGGACCGTCACCCCGTGGGGGATCCGCCCGTCACGGCATCGGCTGTGGCGGGCGGGGCCCGTGGTACTCGCCGCTCGGGCGCATCCGCAGCGGCCGTTCCTGGTACTCCTCCAGTGCGTGCGCGATCCAGCCCGCGGTGCGGGCCACCGCGAAGACCGTCTCCCCGGCCTCCGCCGCCATCCCGCACGAGACGGTCAGCACCGCCAGCGCCAGGTCCACATTGGCGTGCAGCCCGCCCTGCCGGGTCATCGTCGCGGCCACCTCCCGCGCGGCGCCCAGCGCGGGCGCGGCCTGCGGCAGCCCCTCCAGCCGGGCGAACAGTGCCTGCGCGCGCGGGTCCTCGCCCTTGTACAACCGGTGCCCGAGCCCCGGCACCCGCCGGCCCGCGCGCAGGTACTCGGCCACCACCGGAGCGGCCCCGCCCCGCTCCAGGACCTCCACCAGCATCCGGTGCGCCAGGCGGCCGGCCGCGCCGTGCAGCGGCCCTTCGAGCGCGCCGAGGCCGGCCGACACCGCCGCGTACGGATGGGCGCGGGCGGACGCGGCCACCCGTACCGCCAGGGTGGAGGCGGCCAGGTCGTGGTCGGCCAGCAGCCCGAGCGCCAGGTCCAGCACGGCCAGCGCGTCCGGGTCCGGATCGCGCGCCGTCAGCCGCGCCCACAGCTGCCGGGCGATGCGGCCGTCCCCCGGCCACCCGGACGGCCCGGCCTCGGGCAGGGCTCCGACCAGCGTGGGGATCAGGCAGCGCGCGGAGCCCAGTACGGCCTCCTCGGACAGGTCGAAGCGCAGCGGGTCCGCGACCGCCGCCGCGGCCAGCGCCACGCGCAGCCGGTCGACCGGACCGCTGTGCTCGGGGAGGGCGGCGACCGCCCGCCGGGCCGCGGCGAGGGGTTCCGCGGGGGCCGTGAAGCGCGCCCCGCGCGGGAGCGCGCCCGTCCAGAGCCACTCCGCCACCTCCTCGTAGCTGTGGCGCGAGGCCAGTGCCACGGCGTCCACACCCCGGAAGTAGTACCGGTCCGGCTCGATGAGCGTGAGGGCCGTGCGTACGGAGAGCTCCCCGGCGGGGGCCGCTGCCTCGCGGCGGTTGCGCCGGGCCAGCTCCGCCACCTCCCGCGCGTCGAAACTGCTGCCCCGGCCGACCGGGTCGCGTCGGCTGGTGAGCTGGCCCCGGCTGACGTAGGCGTACACGGTGGCGGGCTTCACCCCGAGCAGTTCGGCGGCCTGCCGGGTGGTGAGCCGTCGCTCTTCGTTCATGCACGACAGCCTATACACGTTGATTCAATCAATATTGACAAGGATTCCATCAATCATCGATGGTCGATCCATGAACACCACCGTCAATACCTTCAAAGGCCCGCGCGGTCTCGCGGGAGTAGTGGTCACCGACACCCAGCTCGGTGACGTCCGAGGCCGTGAGGGCTTCTACCACTACCGCCAGTACTCGGCCGTCGAGCTCGCCGCGAGCCGCACCTTCGAGGACGTGTGGCAGCTGATGTTCCGCGGCACGCTCCCGGCCGACGCCGCCGAGCGGGCCGCCTTCGCCGCCGAGATCGCACCGCTGCGCCGGCTGCCCGCCGAGGTGCGGGACGCCCTGCCCGTACTGGCCGGGGCCACGGCCCTCGCCGGCCCGCTCGCGGGGCTGCGCACGGCACTCTCGCTGCTCGGCGCCTGCGCCGGCTTCCGCCCGGTGTACGACCTCGACCCCGAGCGCCGGGCCGCCGACGCGCTGGCCGCCTGCGCCGCCGTACCGACCCTGCTCACGGCCCTGCACCGGCTCGGGCAGGGGCTGGAGCCGGTGGAGCCGCGCGAGGACCTCCCGTACGCCGCCAACTACCTGTACATGCTGACCGGCGAGGAACCCGACCCCGCGAAGGCCCGCGCGGTCGAGCAGTACCTGATCTCCACCATCGACCACGGTTTCAACGCCTCCACCTTCACCGCCCGCGTGATCGCCTCCACCGGCGCCGACATCGCGGCCTGCCTCACCGGGGCGATCGGCGCGCTCTCCGGGCCGCTGCACGGCGGGGCGCCCAGCCGGGCCCTGGACACGCTGGACGCCATCGGAACGGCCGACCGGATCGACCCGTGGATCCGCGAGCGGGTGCTGGCCGGGGACCGGATCATGGGCTTCGGGCACCCCGTGTACCGCACCGAGGACCCCCGCTCGCGCATGCTGCGGGACATCGCCGGCCGGTTCGGCGGCCCGCGCGTCGACTTCGCCGTCGAGGTCGAGCGGCAGGTCGAGAGGATCCTCGCCGAGCTCAAGCCGGGCCGCGAGCTCCACACCAACGTCGAGTTCTACGCGGGCGTGGTCATGGAGCTGTGCGGGCTGCCCCGCGAGATGTTCACCCCGACCTTCTGCGCGGCCCGGGTGGTCGGCTGGAGCGCGAACATCCTGGAGCAGGCGGTCGACTCGAAGATCATCCGACCGGCCGCCCGCTACACCGGACCGACCCCGCCCCAGCCGGTGCCGCCGCTCGGCTGACGGCGCCCGAGGCGGCACTGGCTACGATCGGGCGGGTGAACAGCAGGCAGGCCATCCCCGTCGTCGTCCTCACCGGATTCCTCGGATCCGGCAAGACCACCGTGCTCAACCACCTCCTCGGCAACCGGGGCGGCACGCGCATCGGGGTGGTCGTCAACGACTTCGGGTCGATCGAGATCGACGCGATGTCGGTGGCGGGCCAGGTCGGGGACTCGATGGTCTCCCTCGGCAGCGGCTGCCTGTGCTGCGCGGTGGATGGCAGCGAACTGGACGCGTACCTGGAGAAGCTCGCCGCGCCGGTCCACCGCATCGACGTGATCGTCATCGAGGCGAGCGGGCTGGCCGAGCCCCAGGAGATGATCCGGATGCTGATGGCCAGCGAGAATCCGGACATCCGCTACGGCGGCATGGTGCAGGTCGTGGACGCGGCGGAGTTCGACGCGACCCGGGACAAGCACCCCGGGACCGACCGCCACCTCGCCGTCGCCGACCTCGTCGTCCTCAACAAGACCGACCGGGTGGACGGCGCCGAACGGGCGTGCATCGAGGGCGTACTGGGCACCCTCTGCGCACCGGGAACCCCGGTCATCGGCGCCGACCACGGGCGGATCGACCCCGAGCTGCTCTTCGACCGCCGCCCGTGGACGGAGACCCGCGGACAGCTCTCCTTCGAGGACCTGCTTGCCGAGGCGGACGACCACGACCACGACCACGACCACGACCACGACCACGGCCATGACCACGAGGGCGACCACTGCGCCCATGCGCACGCGTCGTACGAGAGCGTCGAGTTCGTTTCCGAGCAGGCCCTCTCCCCGAGGCGGTTCATCGACTTCCTGGACCGCCGGCCGGCCGGGCTCTACCGGATCAAGGGCTTCGTCTACTTCGGCGTCCCCGGCCACGAGGAGCGCTACGAGGTCCACGCGGTCGGCCGCTTCCTGCGTTTCGTCCCGCAGCCCTGGGGCCGGGGCGAGCCCCGACTGACGCAGCTCGTCCTGATCGGTTCCGGCACCGACGGGCCCGCACTCCTCGGCGAACTCGCGGACTGCCGCGAACCCTCCCCGCGGGAACTCGGCCCGGAGAGCATGTGGGGCGTCCTGCGGTACGTGGCCCGGCGCGAGCCTGAATCGGAGCCCGAATCGGAGCCGGAGCCGCAGCCGGAGCCCGGAGCCGATCCCGGCTAGGCGACCTCGATGCCGTGCTCGCGCAGGAGGTCCTCCAGCCCGGCGCGGTAGCCCTTGCCGCCGATCACGAAGTCCCAGTCGCCGTTCGCCCGGCGCCGGAACGAGCCGAGGACCAGGGCGGTTTCCCCGGCGCGGCCGTCGGAGACCTCCAGGCGGCCGAGCTCCTCGCCGTCGGCGCCGAGCAGGCGGACGTGTGCGTCGGTGAAGCCGGCGAGGTCGGCGTTCGGGTCGGCCTCGGGGTCGATCGCCGCGACGAGGACCAGGCGGTCGGCGCGCTGCGGCAGCGCCTCGAAGGAGACCTCCAGCGCGGCCTTGTCGGGCGCGCAGTGCGCCCGGGTGCGCACCGAACCGTCCGGCGTGCACGGGTTGTTGAAGAACACGAAGTGGTCCTCGCTCAGCACCCGGCTGCCCTCGCAGACCAGCGCGCACACGTCGAGCGCGACCTGGCCCGACCAGGACATGCCCAGCACGTTGTGCTCCGGGGGCGCGGCGGGCTGCGGCTGCGGCTGCGGCCCTGGCTGCGTCTGCGCCTGCGGCCGCGGCTCCGGCGTCCGCTGGGCCGGGACGGAGGCTCCGCCGCTCCCGCCGCCGAGGCGCCCGCGCAGCCCGTACTGGTGCAGGAGCTCCACGAGCTCGGCCCCGGGAACCAACTCCAGCGGCTTGCCGTTGGCAAAGGTGTACGACCCGGGCCCGAAGGAAGAAGTGGTGACCAGCACGCCCTTGTTGGCACCCGCGTCCTGGACCGTGCCGTACAGGTCACGTACCGCCGTCGGCGGCACCGTGTTGCGGTAGCGCTTGACCTGGACCACGATCCGCCCGCCCCGGATCGGTGCCGGGTCCAGCGCCTCGACGTCGACACCGCCGTCGCCCGAGCGCTGCGTGGTCACCGCCTCCATGCCCATCGCCCGGAACAGCTCCGCGACCAGGTTCTCGAAGGCGATCGGGTCCATCGCGAAGAGGTCGGGCTCGTCCTCGCCGTCGGCCGCGTGCCCACCGTGGCTGACGACGCCGCCCGCGCCGCCGACCTCGGCGGGCCTGCGCCCGGGCCGTACCGCGGTCAGCTGATCGGGGCGCGCCGACAGCTGCCCGCGCAACCCCTCGACCAGGCAGTCCACCGCGCTCACCTGCTCCAGCCGCAGCCCGGTGAAGGCGGAGCGCGCGGCCGACACGGTGGTCAGGACGAGCTGGGTCTCCCGGCCCGTCACCGGATCGTGGTCGTCCACGAAGCCGTTGACCACCACCGAGTCCAGCGCGCCGAACTCGTCCGCGGCGTACAGCTCGCGCACCACCAGCAGGACGCACTGGGCCAGCAGGTCCCGGTACAGGCCCCGCCGCTGGGTGGCCGGGCGGGCCGTCTCCTTGTCCTGGTCGGTACTCGGCACGTAACGGACCGACTTGGCCTCCGGCACCACCTCGTACCGCGGCAGCTCCCAGTCCAGCACCAACTGCCGGGCCGCCGGGTCGTACGCCGCCGAGACCTGGCGCGGCAGGGCCTCGGGCCAGGCGGTGGAGGCGTACAGGGCCGCCGAGAAGTACTCGACGGCCGCCTCGGCATCGCCCGCCCGCAGCGCCGCGGCCAGCTCGGTCAGCCCTTCGTTGTGCCGGCGTACCCCGGCCTGCTGCTCGGCCGCCCACCGGTCGTACTGCTCGCGGTAGGCCGCCAGTTGCCGGCGCCGCTCGGTCTCGGCCGCGTGCGCCGCCTGCCAGGCCTGGGTGTACCGTGCGTGCGCCTCGCGCTCCGCCTGGGCGCGCCGGCCGGCGCCGGGCAGCCAGCCGCCCGGCTGCTGGAACTGCTCGATGCGGGGCATCGGCACGGGGTGCGCCAGGTTCCCGGGGTTGAACGGCGCGAGCACCTCGGGCTGCCGTACCAGCCCGGCCATCCGGAACGCGGGCGCCCGGCAGCCCGCGGCCAGCAGGCCCTGCAGGGCGGCCACTTCCGCCTCGATCCGCTCCGAACGCCGCCGGGCCTCCGCCTCGCGGTGCTGCCGGTACGCCGCCTGCTGCTCGCGCTGGCCCCGGGCCACGTCCCGCTCGTACGCCCGTTGGCGGCGCTCGGCCTCACGCTGCTGGATCAGCTGCGTACGCTGCTGCCGGCGCTGGGCCTCGGCCCAGTCCCCGATCGATCCGCCCGACCGACGACTCATCAGCTTTCTTCCCCCGCCCGCCCGCAAGCACCAACGGGAAAACAGTAGTCGGTGCATCCGGCACGGGGCGGGGTGTCGAGGACCGCGGCCCCCGACACCCCGCCCGCCGGTCTACGTCCTACAGCGCGGCCCCCGCCAGCGCCGCCACGGAAGCGGGCAGCGCGGCGCCCGAACCGTCCCGCCGCGGGTCCACGGCCGGCAGCTCGGCCGGCGTGCCGTTCGCGGTCGCCGCCCGGACCGGGGACGCGCCCGCCCAGGCCAGCACCAGCAGGTCCTCGCCCTTCAGGAACCGCTGGCAGCGCACGCCGCCCGTGGCCCGGCCCTTGCGCGGGTACTGGTCGAACGGGGTCAGCTTCCCGGACAGCATCGAGTCGTCCAGCGTCCCGTGCGAGCCGGCCACGGTGAACACCACGGCGTCCCGGGCCGGGTCGATGGCCGAGAAGTGGATCACCTTCGCGTTGTCGGCGAGCTTGATGCCCGCCATACCGCCCGCCGGGCGGCCCTGCGGGCGCACCTGGCCCGCCGGGTAGCGGAGCAGCTGGGCATCGTCGGTGATGAAGACCAGGTCCTCCTCGCCCGTGCGCAGCTCGACCGCGCCGACGATCCGGTCGCCCTCCTTCAGGGTGATGACCTCCAGCTCGTCCTTGTTGGCCGGGTAGTCCGGCACGACCCGCTTGACCACGCCCTGCTCGGTGCCCAGCGCCAGACCCTGGCCGGACTCGTCCAGCGAGGTCAGGCAGACGACCTTCTCGTCCGCCTCCAGACCGGACAGGAACTCCGAGACCGGGGCGCCGCCCGCGAGGTTCGGCGCGGCGTGCGTGTCCGGCAGCTGCGGCAGGTCGATCACCGACAGCCGCAGCAGCCGCCCGTACGAGGTGACCGCGCCGACGTCCGCCCGGGCGGTGGCGGCGACCTGCGAGACGATCAGGTCGTGCTTCGCCCGGCTCCCGCCCTCGTCCTCGGGCAGCGGGTCGGCGTTCGCCGTACGGGCCAGCAGGCCGGTGGAGGAGAGCAGCACCCGGCACGGGGTGTCGGCGACCTCCAGCGGAACCGCCGCGACCGGGGTGCCGGCCGACTCCAGGAGCACCGTACGGCGCTCGGTGCCGAACTTCTTGGCGACCGCGGCCAGTTCCGTGGAGACCAGCTTGCGCAGCTCGGTGTCGGAGTCGAGGATCCCGGTCAGCTCGTCGATCTCGCCGGTGAGCCGGTCGCGCTCGGACTCCAGCTCGATCCGGTCGAAGCGGGTGAGCCGGCGCAGCGGGGTGTCCAGGATGTACTGGGTCTGGATCTCGCTCAGCGAGAAGCGCTCCATCAGGCGCTGCTTGGCCTGCGCGGAGTTGTCGCTGTCGCGGATGAGGCGGATGACCTCGTCGATGTCGAGCAGGGCCACCAGCAGGCCCTCGACCAGGTGCAGCCGGTCGCGCCGCTTGCCCCGGCGGAACTCGCTGCGCCGGCGCACGACCTCGAAGCGGTGGTCGAGGTAGACCTCCAGCAGCTCCTTGAGGCCCAGGGTCAGCGGCTGTCCGTCGACCAGCGCGACGTTGTTGATGCCGAAGGACTCCTCCATCGGCGTCAGCTTGTAGAGCTGCTCCAGCACGGCCTCCGGGTGGAAGCCGTTCTTGATCTCGATGACCAGGCGCAGGCCGTGCGAGCGGTCGGTGAGGTCCTTGACGTCGGCGATGCCCTGGAGCTTCTTCGAGCCGACCAGGTCCTTGATCTTCGCGATGACCTTCTCGGGACCAACCGTGAAGGGCAGTTCCGTGACGACCAGGCCCTTGCGGCGCGCCGTCACGTTCTCCACGGCCACCGTCGCGCGGATCTTGAAGGTGCCGCGACCGCTCTCGTACGCGTCCTTGATGCCCGAGAGCCCGACGATCCGGCCGCCCGTGGGCAGGTCGGGACCCGGCACGAAGCGCATCAGCGCCTCCAGGTCCGCCTGCGGGTAGCGGATCAGGTGCCGGGCGGCGGCGATGACCTCGCCCAGGTTGTGCGGGGCCATGTTGGTGGCCATGCCGACCGCGATCCCGGAGGCGCCGTTGACCAGCAGGTTCGGGTACGCCGCGGGCAGCGCGACCGGTTCCTGCTCCTGGCCGTCGTAGTTCGCGGTGAAGTCGACGGTGTCCTCGTCGATCGACTCCGTCATCAGCGACGTGGCGTCGGCCATCTTGCACTCGGTGTAGCGCATCGCGGCCGGCGGGTCGTCGTTGCCGAGCGAGCCGAAGTTGCCGTGGCCGTCGACGAGCGGCAGCCGCATGGAGAAGGGCTGCGCCATGCGGACGAGGGCGTCGTAGATGGAGGCGTCACCGTGCGGGTGCAGCTTGCCCATGACCTCGCCGACGACACGGGCGCACTTCACGTACCCGCGGTCGGGGCGCAGGCCCATCTCGTTCATCTGGTAGACGATGCGGCGGTGGACCGGCTTCATGCCGTCCCGGGCGTCGGGCAGGGCGCGGGAGTAGATCACCGAGTACGCGTACTCGAGGAAGGAGCCCTGCATTTCGTCGACGACGTCGATGTCGAGGATCTTCTCCTCGAAATCCTCCGGCGGCGGGGTCTTCGTGCTGCGGCGGGCCATCGCTGCGCGGCTCCTTAACCAAGAATCGGGATGAGCTGGGTCTCACGGGTGGGGCGGGGTCTGGCTGGAAGTACTGGCTGGATCTTGCTGGCTGGGTCCTGCTGGGTCCTGCTGGGGTGTCTTTCGACGGTACGACGCGGACCATTGTGGCCCGAGCCACCGACAACGCCGACTCCGACCCAGGAGTGGGCCGGGAACTTCTCCGGTCGCCGACACGCTTGCATACAGTGGCAGGTCTGACAGAAATCTCTGCATCGCGATCGAAGGGACCACATGCCCATGGGTCACACGGCCACAGCTCAGGCCGGCTCCGGCGGCCTGACAGCGACCGAGCACCGGCTGGCCAACGGCCTGCGCGTGGTGCTTTCCGAGGACCACCTGACCCCGGTCGCCGCGGTCTGCCTCTGGTACGACGTCGGCTCGCGCCACGAAGTCAAGGGACGCACCGGCCTGGCTCACCTCTTCGAGCACCTGATGTTCCAGGGCTCGGCGAGCGTACCGGGCAACGGACACTTCGAACTGGTCCAGGGCGCCGGCGGCTCCCTCAACGGCACCACCAGCTTCGAGCGCACCAACTACTTCGAGACGATGCCGACGCACCAGCTGGAGCTCGCGCTCTGGCTGGAAGCGGACCGGATGGGATCGCTGCTCGCCGCCCTGGACGACGAGTCCATGGAGAACCAGCGCGACGTCGTGAAGAACGAGCGCCGCCAGCGGTACGACAACGTCCCGTACGGCACGGCCTTCGAGAAGCTGACCGCCCTGGCGTACCCCGAGGGCCACCCGTACCACCACACCCCGATCGGTTCCATGGCCGACCTGGACGCCGCGTCCCTGGAGGACGCGCGCAACTTCTTCCGTACGTACTACGCGCCCAACAACGCGGTGCTGTCGGTCGTCGGCGACATCGATCCCGAGCGGACGCTCGCCTGGGTCGAGAAGTACTTCGGCACCATCCCCTCGCACGACGGCAAGCAGCCGCCCCGCGACGGCTCGCTGCCCGACGTCATCGGGGAGCAGCTGCGCGAGGAGATCGTCGAGGAGGTGCCCGCGCGTGCGCTGATGGCGGCCTACCGGCTGCCGCACGACGGCACCCGCGAGTGCGACGCCGCCGACGTGGCGCTGACCATCCTGGGCGGCGGCGAGTCCTCGCTGCTGCACAACCGGCTGGTACGCCGCGACCAGACGGCCGTCGCGGCCGGCTTCGGCATGCTGCGCCTGGCCGGGGCGCCCTCGCTGGGCTGGCTGGACGTCAAGACCTCCAGCGGGGTCGAGATCCCCGCCATCGAGGCGGCCGTGGACGAGGAGCTCGCGCGGTTCGCCGCCGAGGGCCCGACGGCCGAGGAGATGGAGCGCGCGCAGGCGCAGCTGGAGCGCGAGTGGCTGGACCGGCTGAGCACGGTGGCCGGCCGCGCCGACGAACTGTGCCGCTTCGCGGTGCTGTTCGGCGACCCGCAGCTGGCGCTGACCGCGGTCCAGCGCGTCCTGGACATCACCGCCGAGGAGGTGCAGGCCGTGGCCGCGGCCCGACTGCGCCCGGACAACCGCGCGGTGCTCGTCTACGAGCCCATCGCGGCCGACGAGTCCGACCAGCACGACGAGTCCGACGAGAACGAGGGGGCGGAGCAGTGAGCGACACCGCAGCCGTCACGATGACCTTCCACCCGCGCCCGCAGGCCGGCGAGCCGCAGCCGTGGGCCTTCCCGGCCCCCGACCGCGGGGAGCTGCCCAACGGCCTGACCCTGCTGCGCTGCCACCGGCCGGGCCAGCAGGTGATCGCGGTCGAGATCAACCTCGCCGCCCCGCTCGACGCGGAGCCCGAGGGCCTCGACGGCGTGGCCACCATCATGGCCCGCGCGCTGTCCGAGGGCACCGACAAGCACTCCGCCGAGGAGTTCGCGGCCGAGCTGGAGCGCTGCGGCGCCACCCTCGACGCGCACGCCGACCACCCGGGCATCCGGGTCTCCCTGGAGGTCCCGGCCTCCCGGCTGCCCAAGGCGCTGGGGCTGCTCGCCGAGGCGCTGCGCGCGCCCGCCTTCGCCGACTCCGAGGTGGACCGGCTGGTGCGCAACCGGCTCGACGAGATCCCGCACGAGCTGGCCAACCCGCAGCGCCGCGCCGCCAAGCAGCTCTCCAAGGAGCTCTTCCCGGCCTCGCTGCGGATGTCCCGCCCGCGTCAGGGCACCGAGGACACGGTCGCCCGTATCGACTCGGCGGCCGTACGCGCCTTCTACGAGGCCCACGTGCGCCCCGCCACCGCCACCGCGGTGGTCGTCGGCGACCTGACGGGGATCGACCTGGACGCGGTCCTGGCCGACACCCTGGGCAGCTGGACCGGCGACACCACCGCGCCGCGCCCCGTCCCGCCGATCACTGCCGACGACACCGGCCGCGTCGTCATCGTCGACCGGCCCGGAGCGGTCCAGACGCAGCTGCTGATCGGCCGCATCGGACCGGACCGGCACGACCGCGTCTGGGCGCCCCAGGTGCTCGGCACGTACTGCCTGGGCGGCACTCTCACCTCGCGCCTGGACAAGGTGCTGCGCGAGGAGAAGGGGTACACGTACGGCGTGCGCGCCTTCGGCCAGGTGCTGCGCTCCACCGCCGACGGCAAGGGCGCCTCGATGCTCGCCATCAGCGGCTCGGTGGACACCCCGAACACCGGCCCGGCGCTGGAGGACCTCTGGAAGGTGCTCCGGACCCTGGCTGAGGGCGGCCTGACCGATGCCGAACGTGACGTGGCGGTGCAGAACTTGGTGGGCGTGGCCCCGCTGAAGTTCGAGACGGCGGCCTCGGTCGCGGGCACCCTCGCCGACCAGGTCGAGCAGGAGCTGCCGGACGACTACCAGGCGCAGTTGTACGCGCGGCTCGCCGAAACCGGCACGGTGGAGGCGACTTCGGCGGTCGTCAGCGCCTTCCCGGTGGACCGGCTGGTCACGGTTCTGGTGGGCGACGCGGCCCAGATCGAGGAGCCGGTACGGGCCTTGGGGATCGGTGACGTGAGCGTCGTCTCCAACTGACGGCCCGAAGTGCCGTCCAGTCGGGCGGCACGGGAGGGGCTCCGACGGTTCATCCGTCGGAGCCCCTTTTGTCCGTTTAGGGATGAGGTTGCTCGAATGTGCTGTGGCGTACGCAACAAAAAGGCGTGTCTGTTTGGCGATTGACTGATGATCCGCCTAGCGTCGGCCGTGCTGTCCGTCAGTTGTACCCGCCGCGCCCGCGGCACCGGACAGCGATCGCCGAGTCCCCGTCAGGCGCGAGCCTGGGGAGCCGGGGACCCACATCAGTCCCTGGGGTGAATCGGACCGCCTCGCAAGAGGAGGCCCGTAGGAGACCTTCCTGCTCCGAACCCGTCAGCTAACCCGGTAGGCGAGAGGGAAGGAAAGGATCAGCCCCTTCATGGCGTTTGGCAGTCGTGCCGCCGGCAAGCACCGTGGTTCCAGTCGTATGAGCCGCAAGACCGCCGGCTACGCCGGCGTAGCCGCCCTCGCCGCCACCGGCGTCGTCGGCTCCCTGGCCGGTCCCGCGTTCGCCGCGGACAAGGCCCCCTCCATGGAGGACACCGGCCTGAACACCATCGTCGTGGCCGACGATCTCGCGGACGAGATCCAGGCCCAGGCCGACTCCCAGCAGCGGGCCGCGGAAGCCGCGGCCGCCAAGGCGCAGGCCGAGGCCGACGCGAAGCAGCGGGCCGCCGAAGCCAAGGCGAAGGCCGAAGCCCGGGCCAAGGCCGAGCGCGAGGCCGCCGAGCGCGCGGCCCGCGAGGAGGAGCGCAAGCGCCTCAACACCTTCGTCTCGCCGCTCGAGGACACCTACGTCAGCACGCAGTACCACGCGGGCGGCGGCATGTGGTCCTCCGGCAGCCACACGGGCATCGACTTCCACGCCTCCTCGGGCACCGAGGTGCACTCGGTCGGCCTGGGCACCGTGGTCGAGGCGGGCTGGGGCGGCGCGTACGGCAACAACGTCGTCATCAAGCACGCCGACGGCACCTACACCCAGTACGGCCACATGTCCTCGCTGAGCGTCTCCGTCGGCCAGCAGGTCACCCCGGGCCAGAGGATCGGCCTGTCGGGCTCCACCGGCAACTCCAGCGGCCCGCACCTGCACTTCGAGGCCCGTACCGGCGCCGACTACGGCTCGGACATCGACCCGATCGCGTACCTGCGTCAGCACGGCGTCACCGTCTGACCCGCACCGCACGCTTCCGCGAAGGCCCCGGCTCCCAGAGCCGGGGCCTTCGCGTTGTGTGAATGTTTCGTATTTCCGGCCGTCCTCGGAAATTATCGTGTGTTGCAATAGAGTTGCAGTGCGCGGATGTACGCACTCGCGCGTACATACACATCAATGACGGCGGCAGTCGGAAATAGGCGGAGGTCCGGTCTTGCGTATTCCCGCGCAGGCGGTATGCACAGCAATCCGTGACGACATCGTCTCCGGTGTCTTCGGGCCGGGCAGCCGGCTCACCGAGGAGGTACTGGCCCGCCGCTACGGAGTCTCGCGCGTCCCGGTGCGCGAGGCACTGCGCACGCTCGAGTCCGAGGGGTTCGTCACCACCCGGCGGCACGCGGGCGCCTGTGTGGCCGAGCCGACCGAGCAGGAGGCCGCGGACCTGCTGGAGGTGCGGATGCTGCTGGAGCCGCTGGCCGCCGCCCGGGCCGCCCGGCGGCGCAGCGAGGCCCACCTCAAGGTGCTCCGCGGGCTGGTCAGGCTGGGCCAGGAGCGGGCGAGGCGGGGTCAGGGGGAGGATCTGCGCTCGCTGGGCGGCTGGTTCCACGAGACCCTCGCCCAGGCGTCCGGCAGCCCGGGGCTGATCGCGCTGCTCACCCAGATGCGGCACAAGATCGCCTGGATGTACTCGGTGGAGGCCCCGGCGCGGCCGGTGGAGTCCTGGGCGGAGCACGGGGCGATCGTGGACGCGGTGGCGCGCGGTGACGCCGAGCGGGCCCGGGCGCTCACCACGGTCCACGCGGAGCGGGCGGTGGGGGCGCACCGGTTGCGGGTGAGGACTTCGCAACCTGCCGTAAACATGGCGAGCGGCCCGCATTAACAAACGCCGTATACAAAGGACGGATATTCGTGCGGCCCGGGTAATTCGCGGGTCCGTGTCATACCGTGCCGCGCCGTGCCGTTCCGCGTAATTCCGACCCGGGTCGGCGGCCGGAATTCCGCTATTCGTGGCGCATTGTCGGGGACCGTGGCCGGCCCGTGCCCGCCGTCCGCAAAACAGTGAAGCCGTGGCCGCCGGTATTCCGGTGGCCACGGCTTCGCCGTACGGGTCGAACCCGAAGGGGTCAGACGGTCTCGGGGAGCTCTTCGAGGCCCTCGGCGACCAGCTTCGCGAGGCGGTCCAGCGCCGCCTCGGCGCCCTCGGCGTCGGACGCGAGGACGATCTCCTCGCCGCCCTGGGCGCCCAGGCCCAGAACCGCCAGCATGGAGGCGGCGTTGACGGGGTCGCCGCCGGCCTTCGCGATGGTCACCGGGACGCCGGAAGCGGTCGTCGCGCGGACGAAGATCGAGGCGGGACGAGCGTGCAGGCCCTCGGCCCAGCCGACGTTGACGCGGCGCTCTGCCATGGTGATGCCCTTCAGGTTCTTACGGTTGTCTAGACCAGTCTCTCACGACGTCCGGAATGCTCCGACCGACCTTCGGCCCGAATCTCCCTGCCGTTCGACCTTCCCCAGCTTGCACTGATTCGCGTCAGCTTGCCCGATGCGCCGCGCCAGGGCCACCTGAGCGGGAGGACCCTTAAGGTGGCCCCATGACCACCGAGTCGGACCCCTCGTACCCGGCACACTGGGAAGCGGACGTCGTCCTCAGGGACGGCGGCACCGCCCGCATCAGGCCGATCACCACCGAGGACGCGGGCCGCCTGGTCAGCTTCTACGAGCAGGTCTCGGACGAGTCGAAGTACTACCGCTTCTTCGCCCCCTACCCGCGGCTCTCCGACCGCGACGTGCACCGCTTCACCCACCACGACTTCGTGGACCGGGTCGGCCTCGCGGCGACCATCGGCGGGGAGTTCATCGGCACCGTCCGCTACGACCGGATCGGCTCCGACGGCCGCCCGGCGACCGGGCCCGCCGACGAGGCCGAGGTGGCCTTTCTCGTACAGGACGCCCACCAGGGCCGCGGCGTGGCCTCCACCCTGCTCGAACACATCGGGGCGGTCGCCCGCGAGCGGGGGATCCGGCGCTTCGCCGCCGAAGTGCTGCCCGCCAACAACAAGATGATCAAGGTGTTCACGGACGCCGGATACCAGCAGAAGCGCAGCTTCGAGGACGGCTCCGTCCACCTCACCCTCGACCTCGAACCCACCGCCGAGTCCCTCGCCGTGCAGCGCGCCCGCGAACAGCGCGCCGAGGCCCGCTCGGTGCAGCGGCTGCTGACCCCGGGCTCCGTGGCCGTGATCGGAGTCAGCCGCTCCGGCAGCGGAGTGGGCGCGGCGACCCTGCGCAACCTGCGGGACAGCGGCTTCCACGGCCACCTCTACGCCGTCAACGAGGCCCGCGCCCCCGGCATCGAGGGAGACCTGCTGGACGGCGTACGGGCCTACCGCGCACTCGGCGACATCGGCGCACCCGTCGACCTCGCGGTGGTCGCGGTCCCGGCGGACCGGGTGCCCCGGGCGGTGGCCGACTGCGGCGAACACGGCGTGCAGGGGCTCGTCGTACTCTCCGCCGGATACGGCGAGAGCGGCGCGGAGGGGACGGCCCGCCAGCGCGAACTGCTGCGCCAGGTGCGCTCGTACGGGATGCGGCTGATCGGACCGAACGCCTTCGGGGTGATCAACGCGGCCCCCGAGGTGGAGCTGAACGCCTCCCTGGCCCCCGCTCCGCTGCCCAAGCGCGGCCGGATCGGCCTCTTCACGCAGTCCGGGGCGATCGGGATCGCGCTGCTCTCGGGGCTCCTGCGCCGCGGCGAGGGCCTGTCCTCCTTCGTGTCGGCGGGCAACCGCGCCGACGTCTCCGGCAACGACATCCTTCAGTACTGGTACGACGACGAGGCGACCGACGTCGCGCTGCTCTACCTGGAGACCCTGGGCAACCCGCGCAAGTTCACCCGGCTCGCCCGCCGGACGGCGGCCGTGAAGCCGGTCGTCGTCGCCAAGGGCGGCCGCCACACCCCCGCCGGGCACGTGGTCCCCGACACCCGGCTCCCGGACGCGACGGTCTCGGCGCTGCTGCGGCAGGCGGGCGTGATCCGCGTCGACACCGTCACCGAGCTGGTGGACGTCGGCCTGCTGCTGGCCGCGCAGCCGCTGCCCGCCGGACCGCGGATCGCGATCCTCGGCAATTCCGAGTCCCTCGGCGTCCTCACCTACGACGCCTGCCTGACGCAGGGGCTGCGGCCGCTGCCGCCGCTGGACCTGACGACGGCGGCCTCGCCGGCGGACTTCCGCGCGGCCCTGGCCGCCGCCCTGGCCTCCGATGACTGCGACGCGGTCGTCGTCACGGCGATCCCGTGGGTCAGCGAGCGCGCACTGGCCGACGATCTCGCCGACGCCCTGCGCGAGGCCGTGGCCGAGGTGCCGGGCAAGCCCGTCGCGGTGGTGCACGTGGAGCTCGGCGAGCTGGTCGAGGCCCTGTCCGCGGCGCGCGCCACGGCACCGGCCCCCGGCCCGCAGGCCGAGACGGCCCCGGTGGCGGCGCAACCAGCAGTCGCATCCGCATCCGCGCCGGCTGCCGCGCCCGCAGCCCCGCCCGCCGACTCCCGCCCGCCCGAGGACCGCGACCGCATCCCCAGCTACCCCGCCGCCGAGCGCGCCGTCAAGGCCATCGCCGAGGCCGTGCGCTACGGCCAGTGGCGGCGCGCCATCGCCGAGCCCGGCCAGGTTCCCGAGTACGAGGACATCGACGAGACCGGAGCCGCCGGGCAGCTCTCCCGCCTGCTGGCGGACGTGGCGGACGACGAGGTCCTGACCCTGGACGACCCCGACGCCCGCGAACTGCTCGGACGCTACGGGATCCGCGTGTTCGCCACCCTCCCCGCGCCCAGCGCCGACGCCGCGGCCCGCGCCGCCCAGGTGCTCGGCTATCCCGTGGCGCTCAAGACCACCGCCCCGCACCTGCGCCACCGCGCGGACCTGGGCGGCGTACGCCTCGACCTCACCACAGAGGCGGAGCTGCGGCGGTCCTACGACGAGCTGACCGAAGCCCTCGGCAAGCCCGCCGAGCTGCTCCCCGTCGTCCAGGCCATGGTGCCCCGCGGCGTCGACACCGTCGTGCGCTCCGTCATCGACCCCGCTGCCGGAGCCGTCCTCTCCTTCGGCCTCGCCGGTGCCCCCTCCGAGCTGCTCGGCGACACCGCACACCGGCTGGTCCCGGCCACCGACCGGGACGCCGCCGGCCTCATCCGCTCCATCCGCACCGCCCCGCTCCTCTTCGGCTGGCGCGGCAGCGACCCCGTCGACACCCCCGCCCTGGAGGAACTGCTCCTGCGGCTCTCCCGCCTCGTGGACGACCACCCCGAGGTGGTCGGGGTCTCACTGGAGCCCGTGGTCGTCGCCACCGAAGGCCTCTCCGTGCTCAGCGCCACCGTCCGCCTCGCCCACGCCCCCGCCCGCAGCGACCTCGGGCCGCGCACCCTGCCCAGCTACTGACGTCCGGCGCGGCCGGGGTGCCCCGTACGGGCCTTAGGATGGACCTCATGGCGAAATCCGGTACGACGACCCAGGGGCTGCGCACGGCGATCGAGCGCAGCGGCTACTACCCGGCCCTCGTGGCCGAGGCCGTGGAGGCCGCGGTGGGCGGCGAGCCGATCTCGTCGTACCTGGTCCACCAGGAGACGACCTTCGACTCGAACGAAGTGCGCCGCCACGTCACGGTGCTGGTCCTGACCGGCAACCGCTTCATCGTGAGCCACACCGACGAGCAGGCCGCCGACGCCGGGTCCCCGTCCCCGTACGCGACCACCTCCACCGAGTCGGTCAAGCTCTCCAGCATCTCCTCCGTGGTGCTCAGCCGGGTCGTCGCCAACCCGGAGTCCTACACTCCCGGCACCCTGCCCCGCGAGGTCGTCCTGACCATCGGCTGGGGCGCGGTCTCCCGGATCGACCTGGAGCCGGCCGCCTGCGGCGACCCGAACTGCGACTCCGACCACGGCTACACCGGCAACTCCACCGCCGACGACCTGAGCCTGCGCGTCAGCGAGGCGGGCGACGGCCCGGAGGCCGTGCGCCAGACGCTGGTCTTCGCGCAGGCGCTCAGCGAGGCGACCGCGGCCACGTCGTCCCCCGCCGCCCGCTGATGGCGTACTCCGCGGCGCAGAACTGGGCGGACGAGCCCGAGCTCCTGGACCTCGCCGGCGCCCCCGTGCCGCAGTACGGCACGGGCTCGCTCGCCGACCTGCTGCCGACGCTCGTGGCCGGCCAGGGCGTGCCCGGTTTCACCGCCTCCATCACCGAGCTCACCCCGGCCGACCGCAACTGCGTGTTCCTCGTCGACGGCATGGGCTGGGAGCAGATAAAGGCCCACCCCGCCGAGGCCCCGTACCTCACGTCCCTGCTCGGCAGCTCGCGCGGCGGCACCGGCCGCCCGATCACCGCGGGCTTCCCGGCGACCACCGCCACCTCGCTGGCCTCCGTCGGCACCGGCCTGCCGCCCTCTCGGCACGGCCTGCCCGGCTACACCGCGCGCAACCCCGCCACCGGCGAGCTGATGAACCAGCTCCGCTGGCACCCGTGGACCCCGCCGAAGCCCTGGCAGCCGTACCCGACCGTCTTCCAGCAGGCCGACGCGGCCGGCGTGGCCACCGCACAGGTGTCCTCGCCCGCGTTCCAGACCACCCCGCTGACCAAGGTCGCTCTGAGCGGCGGCACCTTCCTCGGGCGCATGACCGGCGAGGAGCGCATGGACCTCGCGGCCGAGCGCCTCGCGTCCGGCGACCGCTCGCTCGTGTACACGTACTACAGCGAGCTCGACGGGGCCGGACACCGCCACGGCGTGGACTCCGACGCCTGGCGCGGCCAGCTGATGTACGTCGACCGGCTGGTGCAGCGGCTCGCGGAGCAGCTTCCGGCGCGCACCGCGCTCTACGTCACCGCGGACCACGGCATGGTGGACATCCCCTTCGACGAGGACTCCCGGATCGACTTCGACGACGACTGGGAGCTGGGCGCGGGCGTGGCCCTGCTCGGCGGCGAGGGCCGGGCCCGGCACGTGTACGCCGTCCCCGGCGCCGAGGCCGACGTCCTCACCGTGTGGCGCGAGGTGCTCGGCGACCGGTTCTGGGTCGCCAGCCGCGAAGAGGCTCTGGAGCTGGGCTGGTTCGGCACACCGGGGGAGTGCGACGAGCGCGTCCTCGGCCGCATCGGCGACGTCGTCGCGGCCGCCCAGGCCGATGTGGCGATCACCGCTTCGCGGGCCGAGCCCAACGAGTCGGCCCTCGCCGGCATGCACGGCTCCATGACCCCGGCCGAGCAGCTGGTCCCGCTGCTCGAAGTCCGCACCTGATCCCTCCGACCGACCTCCCCTGTCCGCGACCCGAAAGGTCTTGTACTCCCCATGCCCGAGCTGGTGTTCTTCTCCGGAACGATGGACTGCGGAAAGAGCACGCTGGCGCTCCAGATCGCCCACAACCGCGACGCCCGGGGCCTGCAAGGCGTGATCTTCACGCGGGACGACCGGGCGGGGGAGGGCAAACTGTCCTCGCGGCTCGGCCTCGTGACGGAGGCGATCGAGGCGCCGGAGGGCATGGACCTGTACGCGTACCTGGTCGCACAGCTCTCCCAGGGCGGCAAGGCCGACTACGTGATCGTCGACGAGGCCCAGTTCCTGGCCCCCGAGCAGATCGACCAGTTGGCGCGCATCGTCGACGACCTCGACATGGACGTGTTCGCCTTCGGCATCACCACGGACTTCCGCACGAAGCTCTTCCCCGGCTCGCAGCGGCTGATCGAGCTCGCGGACCGCCTGGAGCAGCTCCAGGTCGAGGCCCTGTGCTGGTGCGGGGCCCGAGCCACCCACAACGCCCGTACGGTGGGCGGGCAGATGGTGGTCGAGGGCGCCCAGGTCGTCGTCGGCGACGTCAACGGCCCGGCGGAGGAGATCGGCTACGAGGTCCTCTGCCGCCGCCACCACCGCCGCCGCATGACCAGCGCCGCGGCCCAGGCCGGCGCCCTCTCCCCGGACGTCCTCCCGGTCAACCACGCCTGACCGCCTCCGCGAACCGCGACGCGCGCACTGACGCACGCACGGACGGCCGGCGGGGCGGGGTGCCCTGCCGGCCGTCCGGGTTCGTCACGCGGTCCGCGGTGTTACGGGGTGGACTTGCCGACCTCCAGGTCCGCGGTGGGGTCCTTGACCGTGCCGCCGGGCGGGCCGGCGGCGGCGCTCGTGTTGTTCGCCGGCCTCGGGTCGGCCGTCAGGGAGTCGACGGCGGCGGTGTTGCGGATGTCGGAGCCGTTGCCGGTGTACCCCGGGTCCAGCTTCACCTTGATCACCCAGGTGACCGAGGCCCCGGGGGCCAGGCGCGGCAGCGGGCCGCAGGTGACGGTCCGTCCGGAGGTGCACGCGGCGTCGCCCGAGACGAAGCTCAGCGCGGTGGGCAGCGTGTCGGTGACGGTGATCTGCTCGGCCTGCGAGGGGCCGTTGTTGGTGACGGTCAGGGCGTAGTCGAAGGTCTCGCCCGGGGCCACGGGGGCGGTCTGGACGGGCCTCTTGGTGATGGCGAGGTCCGCGGCGGGATCCGTGACGTGGCCGCCGGGCACGGTCGCGGTGCTGCTGTCGTTCTCGCTCGCGGGGTCGATGTTGTCGGCCGTCACCTGGGCGGTGTTCTTCAGGTCGCTGCCGTCGCCGCTGTAGGCGGGGTCGACCTTGACGGTGAGCAGGTACTCGACCGTCTCGCCGACCTTGAGCGGGCTGGTGCGCTTGCACGACACCAGGTGCCCGGCGACGGAGCATCCGGCCGGGGAGGACGCCACGTACGAGAGGCCCTCGGGGAGGCTGTCGGTGAGCTTGACGTTGAACGCGTCCGCCGAAGGGCCGTTGTTGGTGACCCGGATCCGGTAGTCGAAGGTCTCGCCAGGTACGGGCGGCCTGGAGCCCACGGCCTCCTTGGTCACCGCCAGGTCCGCGGTCGGCTTGTTGACGGTGCTGCCGGGCAGGCCCGCGGGGCTGCTCGTGTTGTTCTCGGTGTGGGGGTCCTTGGTCTTCGAGGTGGCGGTCGCCGTGTTGCGGACGTCGGATCCGTTGCCGGTGTAGTTGCTGTCGAGGCGGACGGTGAACCGCCAGCTCCGCGACACCCCCGGCTCCAGTACGGCCAACGGGCCGCAGCTGACCGTACCGTCGGCGGCCGAGCAGCCGTCGGGGGAGGAGACGAAGGCGAGCTGCGCGGGCAGCTTGTCGGTGATCGTGGTGTCGACCGCCCGGGAGGGGCCGTCGTTGTGCGCGGCCACCACGTACTCGAAGGTCTCCCCGGGGGCGATCGGGGTGCCGTTGGCCGGCCTCTTCGTCGTCCACACGTCGGCCTGCGGGGCGGTGACCCCGCCCGGCGGCAGCACGGCGTGCGAGGTGTTGTCGGCGGGCTCCGGTTCCTTGGACGCGGAGGAGGAGGTCGCGGTGTTGCGCAGGTCGCTGCCGTCACCGGAGTAGCCGGCGTCCAGCTTCACCTTGAAGGTCCACACCACCTCGGCGCCCGGGACGAGCCTGGCCAGCGGACCGCAGCTGACGGTCCGCCCGGAGGCCGTGCACGGGTCTGCCGAGGACACGAAGGTCAGCCCGTCGGGCAGGGTGTCGGTCACCACGACGTTGCGCGCGTCGGAGGGCCCCTTGTTGGTCGTACGGATCTCGTACTCGTACTCCTGGCCGGGAACCGTCGGCCCCGCGCCCAGCGGGGTCTTGACGGTGGCCAGGTCCGAGACCGGGTCGAACGGCCCCGGGGGCAGCACCGGATCGGGCTTGTTGTTGGCGGGATCGGGATCGGTGGCGTCCGAGCTGCCGGAGGCGCTGTTGCCCAGGTCGGAACCGTCGCCCTGGTACGAGGGGCTCAGCCGGGCATGGAAGCTCCAGCTCTTGCTCTGACCGGCGCCCAGCTGGGGTTCGGGCCCGCAGGTGACGGTCTGGTCGGTGGCGGTGCAGCCGTCCGAGGAGTCCACGAAGGAGATCCCGTCGGGGAGCCTGTCCGTCGCGGTGACGTTCCGGGCCACCGACGGGCCCTTGTTCTTCGCGGTGAGGGTGTAGGTGATGAGGTCACCGGGGGCCTCGGCACGCCGTGCCGTCACCTCGACCGTGTGCCCCCCTCCCGGCAGGGCCGCCGCGGGGACCGGACCTGCCCACAGTGCCGCGGCGCAGAGCAGCGGAGCCAGGGCCCGCACCGCCGGCCGCCGGCCTGGTGTCGTCGTCATCGCGCATCGTTCCGTTTCGTGTGTGCGAGGACCGTACAGAGCGCTGTACGGAGGATCGGGAGGGACGGCGTCAGCCCGCGGTGGCGTGCTTGGCCAGTTCGATGTCGGCACTCGGCGGACGGACGCGCCCTCCGGGAGTGCCCGCCGAGCCGCTGTTGTCGAGCGGGTTCGGATCGGCGGTGTCCGACACGGCGGTCGCGGTGTTCCGCAGGGCCGTGCCGTCGCCGGTGTACGCCGCATCGAGGCGGACGGTGAAGGTCCACGACCGGATCCCGCCCGGTGCGAGCACCGCCACCGGGCCGCAGGTGACGTCCCGGCCGACGGCGGAGCAGCCGCCGGCCGAGGAGACGAAGGCGAGCGCCGTGGGCAGCGGGTCGGTGACCGTGACCTGCCGGGCCACGGACGGGCCGTCGTTGCGTACGGTCACCGTGTACGTGAAGGCCTCCCCGGGCGCGACGCGGGGCCGGTTCTCGGCCGCCTTGGTCAGCGAGAGGTCGGCCCGCGCGGCGGCCACACCACCGGGCGGTGCGGCGGCCGCGCTGGTGTCGTTCGCGCTCTGCGGGTCGGTGACGGCGTGCCGGACCGACGCGACGTTCCCGAGGTCGGACCCGTCACCCTCGTAGGCGGCGTCCAGCCGGACGCGCACCGTCCAGGAGGTGCTCGTTCCGGCGTTCAGGGAGTCGCGGACCGGGCATGACAGCCGCTGCCCCGAGGCGGTGCACCCGTCGGGGGAGGAGACGAACCGCAGCGGCTCGGGCAGGGTGTCGGAGAGCCGGACCGAGGCCGTGTGGGAGGGCCCCAGATTGCGGGCCGTGATCCGGTAGTCGAACTCCTGGCCCGGGGCCACCGGCCCGGACCCGAGCCCCTCCTTCTCCGCGGCCACGTCGGCGCGGGCCGTCACTACGGTGTCGGAGGCCGTGGCGCTGTTGTCGGCCGGATTGGTGTCCTTGCGGTCCGCGGGTGCGGTCACGGTGGCCGTGTTGGCCAGGGTGGTTGGCTGGGCCGGGGCCGTGCCGGTGATCGTGTAGGTGACGGAGCCGCCCCGCTTGAAGTCGGCCGTGGTGTCCAGGACGTTCCCGCGGCCGGAGGCCCGGCCGCAGGTGCCGCCGGTGCCGGCCCGGCAGGTCCAGGTCACGTCGGTCAGGCCGGGCACGGTGTCCCGTACCGCAGCGCCGGTCACCTCGTTGGCCTGGCTGTTGGAGACGGTGACGGTGTACGTCACCGGCCCGCCGCCGGCGGGCACGCTCGCGGGGGATCCGCTCTTCGCGATGGTCAGGTCCGCCGGCACGTTGATCTGGAGGTCGTCGATCTCGTGCACGTTCGTCGCGGCGCCGGTGCTCGCGGAGAAGCCCACCTTGAGGCTGGCGGGCAGCGCCGGCTGGCCGGTGATGGCCGTGACGTCGTAGTCGGTGACGAGGTTGGTCATGGCGGTGTCGGGTCCGCTGTCGGACCACACCGACAGCAGCATCTTCGCGCCGCTGGGCAGGAGCGAGACGCGCACCGTGCGCAGCTTCGCGCGGCTGCCGGTCTCCACCGTCCCGCCCGGGCCGTCCGCGGACGTGGCGTAGCGGTACCCCGTCGAGCCGCTGCCCCCGCCGCGCACCACGATCTTGTTGGGCTGGACGCCCGGCCCGCCGTTGCCGACCGTGGCCGAGGAGAAGTTGCCGAACTCGTCCAGCCCGATGCCGAGATAGGCCCCCGGTACGCCCGGGGTCGTGCACCGGGACGGAATCGGGCCCGAGCAGGTGTAGCCGAGGCTGCCTCCGGACGGGCCGACCCCGTCGGCCGCCGCGCCGTCGGTCAGGTAGAACGACAGCCCGTCACCCCTCTTGCCGTCGTAGGCGGTTCCTCCGTAGGTGGCGTAGCTGAATTCGGCGGCGATGCCGAGGCTGGAGGGGAAGGAATCCTTCATCTTCCAGTTGCCGGCCTGGGTGGTGCTCGCCGATGTCAGTCGCAGCCAGCCGGATCCGGCCGGGTAGCTCGCGCTGCCGCTGGCGGTGCCCAGGTTGGTGGAGCTGTCGAACGGCTCGTCGACGGGGAAGGCCAGTGCCCGCGGCCCGGGTCCGTCGGCCGTCGTCGCGGCCGTTGAGGGCGGCGACGGCAGTACCAGCGCGGCCGCGCACAGCAAGGGGGCGGCGGCCCTGCGCCACCGGGCACTCCAGGGCATGGTCATGCGGGAACGTTCCTCGTCTGCTCGCTCTGCGGTTGCATCTGCCGGTCACGCCCGTGCGCGGAAGACCCTCCGCAGCAGCGCCCCACCGGCCACCAGCGCGGCCGAGGCCCACACCAGCCACCCCGGGACCGTGGTGCCGGAGTCGGCCAGGTCGCCCCGGCCGTCGTGGTGCGGGTCGCCGTGGTGCTGCTGCGGGTCGCCGTGGTGGTCCTCGCGACCGCCCTGTCCGTCCTTGCCGTGGTGGTCCTCACGGCCGTGGTCTGCCGGTCCGCCGTGGTGGTCCTCGCCCCCGTCGGGCGCCAGACACAGCCGGCCGCCGTCCGGCCCCGTCGTGTCCGGCGCGTTGGCGTTGTCCGAGAGGTCCGGATCGAAACTCGCTGAGGTGACGCGGGCGACGTTCTCGATGGGCGTGCACGGCTGCGCCGGGGGCCGGGCCCGCTCGCCCGCGACGACGCGCACCGTGATCCGGAACTGAGCCGTCGCACCGGATGCCAGCCGCTCCCGGGGCGGACACACCACCAGCCGGCCGCCGCCCTCGGGGACCTCGCAGTCGTCGGGCGAGGACAGCAGGGCCAGCGAGGCCGGCAGCCGGTCGGTGACCTGGACCTGCCGCGCCGTCGCCGGGCCCTGATTGCGCACCGTGATCAGGTACGTGAACTTCTCGCCCGGCCAGACGTGCTCGCGGCCCCTCGCGAGCAGGGCCCTCTTGCGGAGCGACAGGTCGGCCGTCCGCGCGCTGGGCGGAATCTTCAGGCCCGTCGTCGACGCCTTGTTGTTCCGGGAATCCGGGTCCTTCGTCGCAGCGTCGACGACCGCCTCGTTGACGATGTCCGCGCCGTCCCCGCGGTAGTCGGCAGAGAGCCGCACCGTGATCACCCACGCGTGGGACGCGCCCGCCGCCAGCGTGTCCAGCGGCCCGCACACCGCCGTCCGGCCGCTCGCGGTGCAGCCGTCGGGGGAGGCGACGAACTCCAGGGAGGCGGGCAGCCGGTCGGTCACCCGGACCTGCCGGGCGGTGGAAGGCCCGCGGTTGGTCACCGTCACGACGTAGTCGAAGGTCTCCCGCGCCGCCGCGGCCGTGCTCTCCCGGGCCTCCCGGACCTCCCGGGCGAGCACGCCCGACACCGCCAGATCCGCGCTCTCCGGATCGCCCTCCGGCTCCGGTGCCGCGGCCACGGAGGCCGACGCCGACGCCGACGCCGACGCGGTCGCGGTCGCCGACGGGATCGCCGACGGGGTCGCACCGGAGTCCCCCGGCGCCGACGCCACCGCGGGAGCCAGGGGCAGGCACCAGCAGGCCGCCGCCACCGCGCTGAACGCGGTCAAGGCACGTCTCATCGATCGCCCTTCGGAGAAGCTGACCCGTCACGGAAGAACAGGGCGGTCAGCTATTCACACAAATGGGCACAGAAAGGCGATCTACTTGATCACTTCTGCCTCATGGGTGACCAGGTTCAGTCTCTCGGTCGTACGCCGGCGCGTCAGCGCCGACTGCGGACCAGGGTGAAGACCGCGCCCTCCGGGTCCGCGACCGTGGCCAGCCGCCCGCTGAGCCCCTCGCGCGGCGGCTGGACGACGCGCCCGCCGAGCCGGACGACCTTGGCGGCGGCCGCGTCGGTGTCCTCGACCTCGAAGTACGTCATCCAGTGCGGCCCCCGGTCGTGCGGCAGCGAGCGGCCGACGCCGTGCACGGCGGCGACCGGCCGGCCCTGCAGGAGCAGCGTCAGGTAGTCGAAGTCGGCGGAGGCGGTGGGGTGCGCCAGGGCCTCGTGGCCGAAGACGTGCTCGTAGAACTTGCCGACCGTCGAGGTGTCCTGCGTGACCAGCTCGTGCCAGACCGGCGTGCCCGGGGCGCCCTGCATTCCGGTGCCCAGGTGGGTGTCCGCCTGCCAGAGCCCGAAGACGGCGCCCAGCGGGTCGGAGCAGATCGCCACCCGCCCCGCGATGCCGGCGTCCAGCGGGCCCACCGCCACGGTGCCGCCGCAGGAGCGGATCGATTCGGCCGTCGCGTCGGCGTCGTCCGTGGCGATGTACGTCGTCCAGGCCACCGGGAGGTGCCGGTCCGGCGGCATCTCGCCGATGCCGGCGACCTCCTGCCCGTAGAGCATGGCCCGTACGTACTTGCCGAGTTGCTCGGGGCCGGGCTCGTACTCCCAGCCGAACAGGTCGGTGTAGAACTCCTCGGTGTTCCCGAGGCTGTGCACCATCAGGCTCGCCCAGCACGGCGTGCCGGGCGTGCGCCGCGTTGCTTCCACTGCCTCGGTCATGTCAGCCGTCTCCTCCGTCGAGTCGCGTCCCGGGGTGATGCTTCCACTCCCGGGCGCCGGGCGCGCCCCGACCCGGCCGCGTTTCACTTGAGCCGGGCAGAGATGACCGAATCAGTGCGGCCCGTCGATGTCCGTCTTGTTACACGGGGTGCGCGGCGGGGAGGAAGATGGGCCGCATGACAGCCACTCCCGTGACCCCGCAGACCCCCGCGCGCTCCGCGATCCTCTCGGCGTCCGAACTGATCGGCGCGCTGGCCGGCGGCCGGCCGCCGGTACTGCTCGACGTCCGCTGGCAGCTCGGCGGCCCCGACCTGCGGGCCGAGTACGAGGCCGGGCACCTGCCGGGCGCCGTGTACATCGACCTCGACCGCGAACTGGCAGGTCCGGCGGGGTCCGGCGGCCGGCACCCGCTGCCCGACCCGGAGGCCTTCGGGGCGGCCATGCGCAGGGCCGGGGTCCTCTCGGGAGCACCGGTGGTCGTGTACGACGGCGGCCAGGGGTGGGCGGCCGCCAGGGCCTGGTGGCTGCTGCGCTGGACGGGTCACGCGGACGTACGGGTACTGGACGGGGGCCTGGCCGCGTGGAAGGCGGCGGGGGGTGCGGTGACGGCCGACCCGGTGTCTCCGGCCGAGGGCGATTTCAAGCCAAGTCCGGGAGCTCTGGGGCTGCTGGACGCGGACTCCGCCGCGGCTCTGGCGCGGGCGGGCACCCTGCTGGACGCGCGGGCGGGTGAGCGGTACCGCGGGGAGGTCGAGCCGATCGACCGGGTCGGCGGTCACATCCCCGGCGCGGTGTCGGCGCCGACGGTGGAGAACGTCGGCCCGGACGGCCTCTTCCTCCCGGCACCGGCGCTGCGGGCCCGCTTCGCGGAGTTGGGCGCCTCGGCCGGAACTCCGGTGGGGGTGTACTGCGGCTCCGGTGTCTCCGGAGCGCACGAGGTGCTGGCCCTGACGGTGGCGGGCGTTCCGGCGGCCCTGTACGCGGGCAGCTGGTCGGAGTGGTCCTCGGACCCGGCGCGCCCGGTGGCCACGGGCCCGCTGCCCCAGTAGCGGCGCGGGCACCCGGAGCCGGGCCGGCACACCGGTAGCGGCGCGGGCACCCGAAGCAGGGGCGAGCCGGGGAGCCGGGGCGGCGGCACACCGCGCCGCTACCGGTGTGCCGGCCCGGCTCCGGGGCCCTGGCGCGGTTGCCGACGCTCGCGCTACTCCTGCTTCTTGCGCCGGGTCCCGAAGACGATCTCGTCCCAGCTCGGCACCGCCGCACGGCGGCCGGGCCGGACTCCGTCGGCCTCCGCCTGCCGGTCCGTGGTGCCGGTCAGACGGTCGCGGTGCCCGGCGACCGTGCGGGGCATCAGGACGTCCGCGTACGCCGCACCGGCGCCGGCCGAGGCCGCCGGGGGCTCCTCCGCCTCGGGCTCCTCCGCCTGCGGCTCGGGGCGCTCCGGGACCACCATGTCGCCGCGGAAGCTGGGTACCGCCTCCAGCAGGCTCGTCAGCGTGTCCCGCTCCTCCTCCGGGTCCGGGGGAGGCGGCGGGGCGGGGCGCTCCAACTGCCGGTCGAGCGCGCGGTCCAGCGGCCGGTCCCGCGGCAGCCGGGCGATCCTCGGCACGAACGGGAAGCTCGGCTCCGGCGTCGCCGGAAGGTCGTCGGACTCGCCGATCAGGGAACGGGCCTCGTCGTCCACGGCCACGACCAGCCGGCGCGGCGGGTCGTAGGTCCAGCTCGCCGAGTGCGGCTCGCCCGCCACCCGGTAGACCAGCAGGACCTCCCAGGTGCCGTCGTCGCGGCGCCAGGAGTCCCACTGCACGGACTCCTTCTCGGCGCCGCGCAGCGTCAGGCGCTCCTGCACGGCTTCGCCGAGCTGGGGTCCGGTGTTCTCGCCGGGGCGGCGCACGGGAGTCTTCCGGGCCCGCTCCGCCATGAACGCGCGCTCGGCGAGCACGGGGCCCTCGAAGCGGCGTACGCGGTCGACGGGGATGCCGGCGAGCTGGGCGACCTCCTCCGCGGAGGCACCGGCCCGTATGCGGGCCTGGATGTCGCGGGGGCGGAGGTGGCTCTCCACCTCGATCTCGATCTGGTTCAGGCGCGCACGGTCGTTGCGTACGGCAGCCCGTAGACGCTCGTCGATCGGAAGCGTGTACTCCGTGCTGTCCGCAGCCTTGAGCACCAGTCGTGTGCCGTCATTTGAGACGGCCACGACACGCAGTTCGGGCATGGGGACCTCCCGGGTGGTGCCTGCCGACGTCACGTGCGTCGCTGCTTCCGCTAGTCGAGTGTGGCCTGCCCGGGTGCAGCCTGCCACAACCTTGCCGAGTTAAACCGGCGTGTCGGGCATGCGCCCTTGATCGCCGTTATGGCACGGTTACCTGTTGGGCACGCACAGTGACCGAACGATTACTGTGCGCAGCAGGAACCCGTGCAATACCGCGGCATCACCGGTCTTTGAGTGCCGTTCTCCATCAGTCGGCCCCCTCTCCCGAGTCCGGACATCCGTAAGGAAGGACGGCCCCAGGGCTCGCCACAGTACTCCATTCGGGCCACCTGGGTGGACCGCCGCGCCGCCGAACTTGTCCCGGACGGCGGGAGTTGGGCTGCCCTCCGTCCGGCGGGTGTCCGGCCGGACCTGGAAGCGCGCCCGTTTTCGGGTGTCTTGCTTCACAGAATCACCAGAAATGGAACTCTGCGCTTCGGTTGGTTCGTCAGTCATTGCTGAGAAACGGTGACATGGACGAGGCAGGGCGCACAGAGGTTGGGGATGGGTCAGAAGACGACGCGGGGCACCGAACGGACCGAGGACGCCAAGGGGGCGGACGGGAAGAAAAAGCTGGATCTGAGCGTGACCCAGATCGCCGGCTCCTCCCTCGCCACCGTCGCGGCGGCCCTGCTCGCCTCGCAGATGGGCGTCTACGGAACGATCCTCGGCGCCGGTGTGGTGAGCGTGGTCGCGACCGCGGGCGGGCCCGTCATCCAGCACTTCTTCAAGCGCACCGGCGACCAGTTGCGCGAGACCGCCCGCCCCGGGGCCCGTCAGGTGCCGCTGCACGCCGAGGCGCCGTCCGAAGGAGGGGAAGGCGCCGCCCTGCCCTCGGAGGAGTTCGGCGAGGCCACCGTGCACGGCACCCGCGTACGGGGCTGGAAGCGCACGGCGGTCGCCTCCGGTGCGGCCTTCGCCATCGCGCTCGGCGGCCTCGGGACCTACGAGGCGGTGGCGGGGACCTCCATCAGTTCCGACGGCGGAACCATCCTGTCCGGCGGCACGCGCAAGGCGGGCAACGACAAGCCCGCGGCTCCCGGGAAGGAGACCGGCACCGGCGGAAAGGACGGGAAGGACGCGAAGGACGGGAAGACCCCCGAGTCCGGGACCTCCCCGAGCCCTTCGCAGTCGCACGGCGGCCTGAGCCCGAGCCCCGACCCGAGCCCCTCCCGTTCCGGGGGCCCGACGCCGAGCCCGACCCCGCCGAAGCCCACCCCGACCCCGAGCCCGGACACGACCCCGGCCCAGGGCGCGACCCCGGACACGGGCTCCGAGAGCGGCCGGCAGGGGCAGCGGACGCCCTCCTGAGCCGGGCTCGGGAGGGCGCCCGGGCTCACTCGCCCAGGACCCGCCGCAGGTAGTCGTTGCCGAACACCCGCTCCGGGTCGAGCCGGTCGCGCAGCGCGGTGAACTCCCCGAAGCGCGGGTAGACCTCGGCGAAGTACTCCGCGTCCCGCGTGTGCACCTTCCCCCAGTGCGGCCGCCCGCCGTGCTCGGTGAAGATCCGCTCCGCGGCCGTGAAGTAGGCCTGGTACGGGGTGCCCCTGTACATGTGCACCGCGATGTACGCGGTCTCGCGCCCCGAGGCCGTCGACAGGGTGATGTCGTCCGCCGGAGCCGTCCGCACCTCCACCGGGAAGCTGATCCGCAGGCCGGAGCGGTCCACCATGGCCTTGAGCTCCCGCAGCGCCCCGACCACGCGCTCGCGCGGAAGGGCGTACTCCATCTCCACGAACCGCACCCGCCGCGGACTGGTGAACACCTTGTACGGGATGTCCGTGTACGTCCGCGCCGACAGTGCGCGGCTGGCGATCCGGGCGATGGCGGGGATGGCCGCCGGGACCGCGCGGCCCAGGGAGTTGGCGGCCTGGAAGACGCCGTTGGACAGCAGTTCGTCCTCGATCCAGGCGCTGACCGCTCCGGGCGGGGCGGCCGGGCCCTGGCTGCGGTTGTTGCGCTTGGTGTTGCAGTTGCCGGTGTGCGGGAACCAGTAGAACTCGAAGTGCTCGTTCTCCGCGTGGTGCTGGTCGAACTCGGCCGTCACGCGGTCGAAGCCCATGGGCTCCTCACGCGCCGTCAGGAAGAAGATCGGCTCCACGGCGAAGGTGATCGAGGTGACGATGCCGAGCGCCCCGATGCCCAGCCGGGCCGCCGCGAAGACCTCGGGGTTCTCCTTCTCGGAGCACGTCAGCAGCCTGCCGTCCGCCGTGACCAGCTCCAGGCCGCGGATCTGGGCGGCGATGGAGGCCGAGTCGCGGCCGGTGCCGTGGGTGCCGGTGCTCGTGGCGCCGGAGACCGTCTGCTCCATGATGTCGCCCATGTTCGTGAGCGACAGGCCCTGCCGGGCCAGGGCCTGGTTGAGGTCCTTGAGCACGGTGCCCGCGGCCACCGTCACGGTGCCCGCGTCCCGGTCGAGGGACCGGATCCCGGCCAGCGCCTGCGGGCGCAGCAGCACCCCGTCGGTCGCGGCGGCCGCGGTGAAGGAGTGGCCGGTGCCGACCGCCTTCACCCGCAGCCCGTCCTCGGCGGCCCGGCGGACCGCCTCCTGAAGCTCCCCGACCGAGGCCGGGGTGACCACACGTGCCGGCGCGGCGGTGACGTTCCCCGCCCAGTTACGCCACGCGGTCGGTGCCGCGCCGCTCTTCCCTGCTGTCGCCGTCCCCATGAGTAGCTGGCTCCTCCCCTTGCGCCGGCCTCGTCAGCCGGCGGTATCCCGCGAACGCAACCGCCGCCGCGGCCGCTCCCGCCGAGAGGGAGACGACGTACCCGGTCTGCGCGCCGGCGGAGTCGACGACCCAGCCGGTCACGGAGGACCCGAGCGCGATACCGACCGCGAGGCCGGTGCTGATCCAGGTCATGCCCTCGGTCAGCTTCGCGTGTGGCACGTGCGCCTCGATCAGGGCCATCGTGGTGATCATCGTGGGAGCGATGGCGAGGCCCGAGACGAAGAGCGCCACGGCCAGAAACGGAAGGTTCCCGGCCAGTAGGAGGGGGATCATACTCACGGCCATCGCACTGATGCCCAGTACCCACCTGGGTTCGGCCTTGCCCTTGAAGTGCAGCAGGCCGAAGACGATGCCGGCGAGGCAGGAACCGAAGGCCCAGATCGCCAGGAATATGCCGCCGAGGGACTTGTTGCCGTGCTCCGCGGCGTAGGCCAGCGTCGAGACGTCCACGGATCCGAAGATGGCGCCGGTCGCCACGAAGGTCGCCACCAGGACCTGGAGGCCGGGGGAGCCCAGGGCCGAGGAGTGGTCCGTGTGCTCGTGGCGGGGATGGGGCTTGGGCTCGGTGCCGGTCAGCGCCGTCAGCCACCAGACGCCCGCCAGCAGGCAGACGAGCGCGACCAGGGGACCGGCCTCGGGGAACCAGCCGGCGGACAGGGTCGCGGCGAGCGGCGGGCCGACGATGAAGCAGAGCTCGTCGACTATGGACTCGAACGAGTAGGCCGTGTGCAGCTGGGGGGTGTCGCGGAACAGGGCCGTCCAGCGCGCGCGGACCATCGAGCCCACGCTGGGCACGCAGCCGGCTATGACCGCGAAGACGAAGAGGGTCCAGCTCGGCCAGTCGTAGCCCGCGGCGACCAGCAGGCCGGTCACCGCCGCCGAGGCGACCAGGGTCGCCGGGCGCAGCACCCGCCGCTGTCCGTACTGGTCGACCAGGCGCGAGACCTGGGGGCCCACGGCGGCCGCGGAGAGCGCGATGGTCGCGGTGATCCCGCCCGCCAGGGCGTAGCTCCCGCCGAGCTCGGTGATCATGGTGAGAACGCCGATGCCGACCATGGAAAGCGGCATGCGGCCGATCAGGCCGGCGGCGCTGAACCCCTTGCTTCCGGGGGCGGCGAAGATCGCGCGGTAGGGACTGGGCAAGGTGCGCCCTCCGTAAGGGACGTCGTTGGCCCATACAGGTTACGACTGCCGACAAGGCACCCGCATGGTGAAAGGACGTCGAGAAGCAGACAGGAAGTAAGGGTGACCTTACCTGTGACCCGGTGCGGGGTCGGGACCAGGCCGGTTCCCGCCGGCCGGTGCCGGGTGGCAGGATTCGAGACATGTCTGACCAGCTCCGTGCCCCCGAGGCGCCCGTGGCCGAAGGCCTCGCGGCCCCCTACGACGCCCTCCTGCTGCTGTCCTTCGGCGGCCCCGAGGGACCCGACGACGTCGTGCCGTTCCTGGAGAACGTCACGCGCGGGCGCGGCATCCCGCGCGAGAGGCTCAAGGAGGTCGGGCAGCACTACTTCGGCTTCGGCGGGGTCAGCCCGATCAACGGGCAGAACCGGGAGCTGCTGGACGCGCTGCGCAAGGACTTCGCGGAGCACGGGCTGGACCTGCCCGTCTACTGGGGCAACCGCAACTGGGCCCCGTACCTGACGGACGTGATGCGGGAGATGGCCGCCGACGGCCGCCGCCGCATCGCGGTCCTGGCGACCAGCGCCTACGCCTCGTACTCGGGCTGCCGGCAGTACCGCGAGAACCTCGCCGACGCACTGGCCGCGCTCGCCGGGGAGGGGGTGGCCGAACTGCCCGAGGTGGACAAGCTGCGGCACTACTTCAACCACCCCGGCTTCGTGCAGCCCATGATCGACGGGGTGCTGGCCGCCCTGGAGTCGCTGCCCGCGGAGGTCCGCGGCGGGGCACGGCTGGTCTTCACCACGCACTCGATCCCGACCGCGGCGGCTGACGCCTCCGGTCCGGTCGAGGACCACACCGAGGGCGGCGAGGGCGGGGCCTACGTCAGGCAGCACCTGGACGTCGCCAAGGTGATCGCGGACGCGGTGCGGGCCGAGACGGGCACCGAACGCCCCTGGGAGCTCGTCTACCAGTCGCGCAGCGGCGCCCCGCACATCCCCTGGCTGGAGCCGGACATCTGCGACCACCTGGAGGCGCTGCACGGGGCCGGTGCCCCGGCGGTGGTGATGGTGCCGATCGGCTTCGTCTCGGACCACATGGAGGTCCTGTACGACCTCGACACCGAAGCCACGGCCAGGGCCGCCGAACTGGGGCTGCCGATCGCCCGCTCGGCGACGGTCGGGGCCGACCCGCGGTTCGCCGCCGCGGTACGGGACCTAGTGCTGGAGCGGGCCGCCGCGGAACGCGGCGAGAGCGTGGAGCGGTGCGCCCTCGGACTGCTCGGGGCGAGTCATGATCTGTGCGCCGTGGGCTGCTGCCCGGCGCGGGGGCCCCGGCCGGCGGCCGCGGGTGTGGACAGTCCGTACGCGTAGGGAAGAGGGACGAGGGACCGTGATCTCCGAAGAGCTGAAGGCCGAACTGCTGGACGTGGGCCTGGAGGCCGCGCGGCGGGCCGGGGAACTGCTGCGGGACGGGCGGCCCGCCGATCTGGCGGTCGCCGCGACCAAGTCGAGCCCGATCGACGTGGTGACCGAGATGGACATCGCCGCGGAGAAGCTGATCACCGGGATCCTCGGCGAACGGCGCCCCGAGGACGGGCTGCTGGGCGAGGAGGGCTCGGACGTCCCCGGCACGAGCGGGGTGCGCTGGGTCGTCGACCCGCTGGACGGCACCGTGAACTACCTCTACGGCCTGCCGAACTGGGGCGTGTCCATCGCGGCCGAGTACCTCGGGCGGACCGTGGTGGGCGTCGTGGCGGCGCCGATGCGCGGGGAGACCTCCCACGCGGTCCTCGGCGGCGGGGCCTGGATGGGCGGAGCGCGGCTCGCCTGCCGGCCGGCCGCGCCGCTGGACCAGGCGCTGATCGGCACCGGTTTCGCGTACGTCCAGACCCGGCGGGCCCACCAGGCCGAGGTCGCGCGGAAGATCATCCCGCTGGTACGCGACATCCGGCGCGGCGGGTCGGCGGCGCTGGACCTGTGCGACGTGGCCGCCGGGCGGCTGGACGGCTACTGGGAGCGCGGGCTGAACCCGTGGGACCTGGCCGCGGGCGAGCTGATCGCGCGCGAGGCAGGCGCCCTGACCGGCGGGCGGGCGGGGGAGCCGGCCTCGGGGGAGCTGGCCCTGGCGGCCGGACCCGCCGTGTTCGCCGCCCTCCAGCCGCTGCTGGAGGAGGCCGGGGCCTGGCACGACTGACCGGCGGGCTCGCCGCCGCGCATGGGGGAACCCCGGCTGCCGAGGTCGGGCGGCCGGGGTTCGGGGTGGTGAGGGATCGAGGGGTCGGGGTCGGGGGTGCCGTCAGCAGACGGATACCGGTACGCCGTGTTCCGCGGCGAGGCGCTGGAGGTCTTCCAGTTCCGCCTGTTCCACGTCCACGAGGAATTCGTCGCCCGTCTCACGGGCCTGCCTGAGGTCCGACTGCGTGGTCCTGATGCGCTGCAGGAGACCCGCGGTGAATGCGTCCATGGTGGGTGCGCCCCCTCTTCGTGGGTCGGCGGCGGCACGTGGCAGTCCGCCGTCAGGGATGTTTGGGGTGTGGAGTCGTCCTCCCCTGCACCCTGGGCCCAGAAACCTCGCAAGGCGAGGGAATCCTCACTTCCGCCCCGCTCGGGGCTGCCGCAGGGGCGCCTTACAGCCGGTTTACGGCTGAAACGGGCAGGATGGAGGACGCCATACACGTGTGCCCTCCAGGGCTCAAAGGAAGGAAACGACGTGCGCGTACTCGTCGTCGAGGACGAGCAGCTGCTCGCCGATGCGGTGGCCACCGGACTGCGCCGGGAGGCCATGGCCGTGGACGTCGTGTACGACGGCGCCGCGGCGCTGGAGCGGGTCGGGGTGAACGACTACGACGTGGTCGTGCTCGACCGCGACCTCCCGCTCGTGCACGGTGACGACGTCTGCCGGAAGATCGTCGAGCTCGGCATGCCCACCCGCGTGCTGATGCTGACCGCCTCGGGCGACGTGAGCGACCGGGTCGAGGGCCTGGAGCTGGGCGCGGACGACTACCTCCCCAAGCCCTTCGCCTTCACCGAGCTGACCGCCCGTGTGCGGGCGCTCGGCCGGCGCACCACCGTCGCCCTGCCGCCCGTACTGGAGCGCGCCGGGATCAAGCTGGACCCGAACCGGCGCGAGGTGTTCCGCGAGGGCAAGGAGGTGCAGCTGGCGCCGAAGGAGTTCGCGGTGCTTGAGGTCCTCATGCGCAGCGAGGGGACCGTGGTGTCCGCCGAGCAGCTCCTGGAGAAGGCATGGGACGAGAACACCGACCCGTTCACCAACGTGGTGCGCGTGACGGTCATGACCCTGCGCCGCAAGCTCGGCGAGCCGCCGGTCATCGTGACGGTGCCCGGCTCCGGGTACCGGATCTGACGGCGGTGGCAGCGACCCCGGCGCCACCACCGGCGCCACCGAAACCGACCTGGGACCCCGGCCAGCCCGAGGGTCCTTTCCCTTGGCTGCGGCCGACCATCCGCATACGGCTCACGCTGCTGTACGGCGGGATGTTCCTGATCGCGGGCATCCTGCTGCTGTCGATCATCTACCTGCTGGCGGCGACGGCCCTGCGGGAGGGCAACGCGCTCCCGTTCAAGATCGTCGGCGGCCAGAAGGTCGAGGTCACCAGCGCCACCTGCTCCGGGGTGGGCATCGACCAGTCCATCGACCAGTTCAACGCCGCGATCGGGCAGTGCATCCTCGACCAGCGCAAGCACGCGCTGGACGACCTGCTGAGCCGGTCGCTGATGGCCCTGCTGGGCCTGAGCATCATCGCCTTCGCCTTCGGCTACGCGATGGCCGGCCGGGTGCTCTCGCCGCTCGGCAAGATCACCCGTACCGCCCGCCGGGTGGTCGGCTCCGACCTGACCCGGCGCATCGAGCTCGACGGCCCGGACGACGAGCTCAAGGAGCTCGCCGACACCTTCGACGAGATGCTCGACCGGCTGGAGCGGGCCTTCACGGCGCAGCAGAGGTTCGTCGCGAACGCCTCGCACGAGCTGCGGACGCCCTTGGCGATCAACCGCACGCTGCTGGAGGTGCACCTCTCCGATCCCGGGGCCCCGGTGGAGCTCCAGCAGCTCGGCAAGACCCTGCTCGCCACCAACGAGCGCAGCGAGCAGCTCGTCGAGGGCCTGCTGCTGCTCGCCCGCAGCGACAACCAGATCGTCGAGCGCAAGCCCGTGGACCTGGCGGAGGTCGCCTCGCGCGCGCTGGACCAGGCGCGCGGGGAGGCCGAGGCGAAGGGCGTGGAGATCCGCGGCGAGCGCGCGCTGGCCGTGGTCCAGGGCAACGGCGTACTGCTGGAGCGGATCGCCCTGAACCTGGTGCAGAACGCCGTCCGGTACAACGTCCCGGAGGGCGGCTGGGTGGAGGTCACGACCGAGTCCCAGCACGGCCAGGCGGTGCTCCTGGTATCGAACACGGGTCCCGTTGTTCCCGCGTACGAGGTGGACAACCTTTTCGAGCCCTTCAGGCGGCTGCGTACGGAGCGTACGGGCAGCGACAAGGGTGTCGGGCTCGGTCTGTCGATCGCGCGCTCCGTGGCCCGCGCACACGGCGGACGGATCCAGGCGATCCCCCGCGAGGGCGGTGGCCTCGTGATGCGCGTCACTCTTCCCCTGTGACCAGGCACGGGCTTGTTCGCTGTCAGCTGAACGCCGAAGGCGTGAAAGTGGCGGCTCCTGTGTGATCGATCACATGGGCGAGTGTCGGGTCATGTGCGGTCAGTGACCCCTGGGGAGGCCGGAAAGCCCGGGAAGTCCGGGTTTCCGGCCCCCCTGATGGCGGGAAATACACGGGGTGGCGTTTGTGCACGTCGGCCCCAAGACCGTGTACGGTCCCGCTCGACATCGCAGCCAAATGCACCTCTGGGCGGGCGGCTGGGTGTCGATTGAGTAACAGACCTTGATGTGAGGCAAAATCTCCGCCTCAGGTCGGGCACAAGTCCGGCCTCTCGCGCGTTACGTGCGCTGAGACACCCGCTAAATCCCAGAGGGGGAGAGCGAACTATGGCAACGGACTACGACACCCCACGCAAGACCGACGACGACGTCGACAACGACAGCATTGAAGAGCTGAAGGCCCGGCGCAACGAGAAGTCGTCCTCGGTCGTCGACGTGGACGACTACGACGCGGCGGAAGGCATGGAGCTTCCCGGCGCGGACCTCTCCAACGAGGAACTGGCCGTCCGCGTGCTTCCCAAGCAGGCTGACGAGTTCACCTGCATGACCTGCTTCCTGGTGCACCACCGCAGCCAGCTGGCACGTGAGAAGAACGGTCAGCCGATCTGTCGCGACTGCGACTGAGAGGCGTCGGCCGTGACTGGCTCGACACCATTTCGAAAGCGCCGCTTTCGGAAACCTGGTGATCCGGCGGAGACGCAGGTGGGAGCCACGGGCCCGGAAACGGGCCCTGGAGCCCCCGGCGACCCCGCCGTGCCCTCCGACACCGCCCCGGCGGTGCCGTCGGCCACGGAGGCCGACGAGGAGTCCCGGCACCGGTACGGGGCTCGTCGGCTGCAAGCCGTCAAGAACGGTGTACGCAAGGGCGGCGAAGGTGCCAGGGCCGCCGCCCTTTACATCACCGACCGCATCATCGAGAACGCACCGCGCGTTCCGGTTCGGGACCTCGCGACCCTGCGCGCTCAGTTCCCGGGCCTCGGTCCGGATCAGCTTGCCGACAAGCTGATCGCGGGCGCCGCCAATGCCACGTCGACCGTCGGCGCGGGCATCGGCGCGGCGGCCATGCTGCCCGTACCGCCCGCGATGCCGGCCGAGCTGGCCGCCGAGATCACCGCGGTCGCGGCGATCGAGCTGAAGCTCGTCGCCGAGCTCCACGAGGTCTACGGGCTGCGGCCGCCCGGCTCGCTCAAGGAACGCAGCTTCGCCTGCCTCACCGCGTGGACCGAGGAACGCGGGGTGGACCTGACCAAGCCGACGACGCTGAACGCGGCGCTCGGCGGTCAGATGAAGCGCGAACTGCGCCAGCAGATCATGAAGCGGATGTTCCGCAACCTGCCGAACCTGATGCCGTTCATGGTCGGTGCGGCCGTCGGGGCGGTCATGAACCGCCGGGACACCCGCAAACTCGCCGAGAAGGTACGTACGGACCTGCGGGCGCGCGCCGTGCCCTGGGACGCCCTGCCGCAGCTCCCGCCCCTGGAGCAGCCCTCCCAGCCCCTTCCCGAGGCCACCAGGGCCGCCCTGGAGGGTCCGGCCGGACGGGGGGAGAGCCCCGGGGGGTCCTCCTAGGCCTTGGCGGCCCGGATCGCGGAGGCCAGCGCCTGCGGCTCGCGCGTGGAGACGTACACGTACGGGGTCGGGTCGGCCGGATCGGTCACCTCGACGCGGACGGCCGTCGGGACGTAGCTGCGCATCAGCATGAAGGCGCGGGTGTCGGCCTTGTACGTACGCCAGGCGCGGGCCTCCTCGGCATCGAGGACCTCCGGCTCGCCCAGCGCCGCCACCGGGATGCGGGCCTCGCCGGCGGCCAGGGCGCCGTTCACCACGCGCACGCGCGCGGACCCGTACGAGCTCACCAGGAGCCCCGTCAGCGCGCTGCCCCCGACCAGCCCGACCAGCAGCGGCAGCGTCCCCAGCGGCAGCAGCATCAGCGCGCAGGCGAGGCCGGCGAGTACGGCGATGCCCCACCAGGAGCGGGGGGCGGTCAGGCGTTCGTCGTGGTGCGCGGAGGAGAGCTGCATGCCGCCAAGCCTGCCACGAGGCGACCGCCGGGTAGCCGCGCGGGTAAGGTCTGCGGCTGTGAGTGGACGAAACACAGCGTTGACGCCTCCGGCCGATGCCACCGCACCGGTCCGGCACCCGGACGCCCCGGCACCCGGTGAGCTCCTCGGTGCGCACTACGAGCACTGCTTCGGCTGCGGCGACGGCCAGCCGCACGGGCTCCACCTGGCGGCCCGCGCGGGCGAAGGCGTACGCGTCACCGCGGAGTTCACCGTCAAGGCCGCCCATCAGGGCGCGCCGGGCCTCGCCCACGGCGGTGTGCTCGCCACCGCGCTCGACGAGACGCTGGGCTCCCTGAACTGGCTGCTGCGCGTCATCGCGGTCACCGGCCGGCTGGAGACCGACTTCGTGCGCCCCGTCCCGGTGGACACCGTCCTGTACCTGGAGGCCGAGGTCACCGCCGTCGCCGGGCGGAAGATCTACTCCAGCGCCGTCGGTCGAATAGGCGGTCCGCAAGGGCCCGTCGCCCTGCGCGCGGACGCCCTCTTCATCGAGGTGAAGGTCGACCACTTCATCGACAACGGACGGCCCGAGGAGATCCGGGCGGCGATGGCCGACCCGGACCAGGTCAGGCGCGCACGCGCCTTCGAGGTGAACCCCTGATGTACGAGAACAACACCGGTGTCGACGTGGCCATCAGGCGCGTCGACCCGGAGGTGCCGATCCCTGCCTACGGTCACCCCGGTGACGCCGGCTGCGATCTGGTCACCACCGTGGCCGCAGAGCTGGAGCCGGGCGAGCGGGCGGTACTGCCCACCGGCGTCGCCATCGCGCTGCCCGACGGGTACGCGGCGTTCGTGCACCCGCGCTCGGGCCTGGCCGCACGCTGCGGGCTCGCGCTCGTGAATGCCCCGGGGACGGTGGATGCCGGGTACCGTGGGGAGATCAAGGTGATCGTGGTCAATCTCGACCCGCGCGAAAGCGTCCGGTTCGAGCGTTTCGACCGCATTGCCCAGCTGGTTGTCCAGCGAGTCGAGAAGGTGCGCTTCCACGAGGTGGCGGAACTTCCCGACTCGGCGCGGGCCGAGGGGGGTTTCGGCTCCACCGGCGGTCATGCGGCCGTGGCCGGATCCGGCGCTGGTCAGCAGGGTGGGAATGGCTACGCTTCGGTCGTATCCGACCGGGAAGGACAGTGACGTGTTCGGACGTCGCAAGAAGAACGACTCCGTCAAGGACGGCGGCGCGGCCGAGCAGGTCGTCGACGGCGTGGCTGATGAGCAGGACGACGCCACGGAGCGCGGCTCCGGCGAGCCGCGCAGGGTGAACCTGCCGCCGGCCCCGCGGCCCGACGGCCCGTGGGACGTCGCGGAGGTGCCCGGCAAGCCCGAGGACGGCCGGGTCGACCTCGGCGGCATCCTCGTACCGGGTGTCGAGGGCATGGAACTGCGCGTCGAGGTCGCCGGGGACGCAATCGTCGCCGCGACCGTGGTCCTGGGCGACAGCGCCGTGCAGCTGCAGGCCTTCGCGGCGCCCAGGAAGGAAGGCATCTGGGGCGAGGTCCGCGAGGAGATCGCCGAGGGCATCACCAAGCAGGGCGGCATCATCGACGAGGTCGAGGGTCCGCTGGGCTGGGAGCTGCGCGCACAGGTGCCCGTACCGCTGCCGGACGGACAGACCGGCGCCCAGCTGGTCCGCTTCGTCGGCGTCGACGGCCCGCGCTGGTTCCTGCGGGGTGTCATTTCCGGCCAGGGCGCGGTGCGCCCCGAGTCGGCCGGCGTGCTGGAGCGGATCTTCCTCGACACCGTCGTGGTCCGCGGCGACGGCCCGATGGCCCCGCGCGACCCGATCGTCCTGAAGCTGCCGAACGACGCGCAGATGGTGCCGGACGGCGTGCAGACGGAGGACCAGGAGGGCTCGCGGTTCTCCGGCGGCATGGGCCAGCTGGAGCGCGGTCCGGAGATCACCGAGGTCCGCTGACCCCGGGCGCGGTGACCGCGCACGCAGCTTTTCGGCCGGTGGGCCGTACTCCCGAGGGGGTACGGCCCACCGGCGCGTCCGGGGGCGTACGCGGGCGTCAGGGTTGCGTCAGGGATGGCCGCACGGGTGGTCATCGGTGCGTGAACGGCGAGGGCGTCCCGGAGAATGGGGCACATGGGACGCGGCAGGCTAAGGATCTATCTCGGCGCGGCACCCGGTGTCGGCAAGACGTACGCGATGCTCTCCGAGGGCCACCGCCGCGTCGAGCGGGGCGCCGACGTTGCCGTCGGCTTCGTGGAGCACCACGGGCGGCCGCGCACCGAGGTCATGCTGCACGGCCTGGAGCAGGTGGAGCGCAAGGAGCTCTCCTACCGGGGTGCCACCTTCACCGAGATGGACGTCGACGCGGTGCTCGCCCGCAGGCCCGCCGTCGCGCTGGTGGACGAGCTGGCGCACACCAACGTGCCGGGCTCGCGCAACGCCAAGCGCTGGCAGGACGTGGAGGAGCTGCTGCGGGCCGGGATCGACGTGGTCTCGACCGTGAACATCCAGCACCTGGAGTCGCTCGGCGACGTGGTGGAGTCCATCACGGGCGTGCGGCAGCGCGAGACCGTGCCGGACGAGGTGGTGCGGCGGGCCGACCAGATCGAGCTCGTCGACATGTCCCCCCAGGCCCTGCGCCGGCGCATGGCGCATGGCAACATCTACAAGCCCGACAAGGTCGACGCGGCCCTGTCGAACTACTTCCGCCCCGGGAACCTGACCGCGCTGCGCGAGCTCGCGCTGCTGTGGGTGGCCGACCGGGCCGACGAGTACCTCCAGCAGTACCGGGGCGAGCACAACATCCGATCCACCTGGCAGGCGCGCGAGCGCATCGTGGTCGGCCTGACCGGCGGCCCGGAGGGGCGCACGCTGATCCGGCGGGCCTCGCGGATGGCCGCCAAGGGCTCGGGCAGCGAGATCCTGGCCGTGTACATCGCCCGCAGCGACGGGCTGACCGCGGCCTCGCCGAAGGAGCTCGCGGTCCAGCGGACCCTGGTCGAAGACCTAGGCGGAACGTTTCACCATGTGATCGGCGACAACATCCCCGAGGCGCTGCTCGAATTCGCCCGCGGGATCAACGCCACCCAGATCGTCCTCGGCTCCAGCCGCCGCCGCTCCTGGCGCTACGTCTTCGGCCCCGGCGTCGGGCTCACCGTCGCCCGCGAGTCCGGACCCGACCTCGACGTGCACATCGTCACGCACGAGGAGGCCGCCAAGGGCCGCGGACTGCCCGTGGTCCGCTCGGCGGCCCGGCTCGGACGGGCCCGCATCGTGGCCGGCTGGGTGGTCGGGGTGGCCCTGCCGCTGCTGCTCGCCGCACTGCTGACCCACGTCGACGCCGACCCCGGCCTCGCCAACGACATGCTGCTGTTCCTGGCGCTGACCGTGGCCGCCGCCCTGCTGGGCGGTCTCTGGCCGGCACTCGCCTCGGCGGCCGTCGGCTCGCTGCTGCTGAACTACTACTTCGCCCCGCCGCTGCACCGGTTCACCATCGCCGACCCGAAGAACATCGTCGCCATCGCCGTCTTCTTCTGGGTGGCCGCCTCGGTCGCCTCCGTGGTGGACCTGGCGGCCCGGCGCACCCACCAGGCCGCCCGGCTGCGGGCCGAGTCCGAGATCCTCTCCTTCCTGGCGGGCAGCGTGCTGCGCGGGGAGACCGCCCTGGACGCGCTGCTGGAGCGGGTCCGCGAGACCTTCGCCATGGAATCGGTGGCCCTGCTGGAGCGCGACGCCGACGTCGAACCCTGGCGGCGGGCCGGCAGCGTCGGGCCCAACCCGGTCGACCGGCCCGAGGACGCCGATGTGGACATGCCCATCGGCGATCACATGGCACTGGCCCTGTCCGGGCGGGTGCTGCCCGCCGAGGACCGCCGGGTGCTCGGCGCCTTCGCCGCCCAGGCCGCCGTGGTCCTGGACCGCCAGCGGCTCGTCGGGGAGGCCGAGGAGGCCCGCCGGCTCGCCGAGGGCAACCGGATCCGCACCGCCCTGCTGGCCGCCGTCAGCCATGACCTGCGGACACCGCTGGCCTCCATCAAGGCCTCCGTGACCTCCCTGCGCTCCGACGACGTGGAATGGTCCGAGGAGGACCGGGCCGAACTCCTGGAGGGCATCGAGGCCGGCGCCGACCGGCTGGACCACCTCGTGGGCAACCTCCTGGACATGTCCCGCCTGCAGACCGGCACCGTCACCCCGCTGATCCGGGAGATCGACCTCGACGAGGTGGTCCCGATGGCACTGGGCGGCGTACCGGAGGACAGCGTGCTGCTCGACGTCCCCGAGATCCTGCCCATGGTGGCGGTGGACCCGGGACTGCTGGAACGTACGGTGGCCAACGTGGTGGAGAACGCCGTCAAGTACAGCCCGCCGGGAGAGCCGGTGCTGGTGGCGGCCAGCTTCCTCGGGGACCGGGTCGAGGTGCGCGTCGTCGACCGCGGGCCGGGCGTGCCCGACGAGGCCAAGGACCGCATCTTCGCCCCGTTCCAGCGGCACGGGGACGCGCCGCGCGGTGCCGGGGTGGGCCTCGGGCTCGCGGTGGCCCGCGGCTTCGCCGAGGCCATGGACGGCACCCTCGCCGCCGAGGACACCCCAGGCGGCGGACTGACCATGGTGCTGACCCTGCGGGCCGTGACCCGCGGGCGCGCGGCCACGGCGGTCACCGTGGACGGGGAGGGCCGGAGCACCGGCGACGGCCACCCCGTTGATCTCGATCTCGACCCGATACGACAGAAGGCAGGACCTCAATGACCCGGGTGCTCGTGGTGGAAGACGAGCCGCAGATCGTGCGAGCCCTCGTGATCAACCTGAAGGCGCGCAAGTACGAGGTCGACGCGGCCGCCGACGGGGCGAGCGCCCTGGAGCTCGCCGCGGCCCGCCACCCCGACGTGGTCGTCCTCGACCTCGGCCTGCCCGACATGGACGGGGTCGAGGTGATCAAGGGGCTGCGCGGCTGGACCCGCGTACCGATCCTGGTCCTCTCCGCGCGGCACAGCTCCGACGAGAAGGTCGAGGCCCTCGACGCGGGCGCCGACGACTACGTCACCAAGCCGTTCGGCATGGACGAGCTGCTGGCGCGGCTGCGCGCCGCCGTACGCCGGGCCGAGCCCGCCGCCGGGTCCGTGGAGGACGAGGTGGTCGTGGAGACGGACGGCTTCACCGTCGACCTCGCCGCGAAGAAGGCGGTGCGCGAAGGGCGGGACGTACGGCTCACGCCCACCGAGTGGCACCTGCTGGAGGTCCTGGTCCGCAACCGCGGCAAGCTCGTCAGCCAGAAGCAGCTCCTGCAGGAGGTGTGGGGGCCTTCGTACGGCACCGAGACGAACTACCTGCGGGTGTACATGGCGCAGCTGCGCCGCAAGCTGGAGGCGGACCCCTCGCACCCGCGGCACTTCATCACGGAACCGGGCATGGGATACCGCTTCGAGAGGTAGCGGGCACGCCGGTACGCTTCCTGTATGAGTGCTGAACCGCGTCCCGAGAAGCTCGCCAAGCCGGCCAGGCCGGCGGGCCGGTTCCGCCGGATGATAGAGCGGCTGTCCACCTCCCAGGAGGAGCTGCATTCGGCGGAGCTGCAGGAGGACGCAGAAGCCGCGGGGTGCACGCGGATCTGCGACTGCCACGACCGGCAGATAGTCAAGGTGACCGGAACCCTGCGGACCGTCACGCTGCGGCCGAGGGCGGGGGTCCCCGCCCTGGAGGCGGAGCTCTTCGACGGCTCGGCCGCGCTGGACGTCGTATGGCTCGGGCGTCGCTCGATCGTGGGAATCGAACCCGGCCGTCGCATGATCGCCTCGGGGCGGATCTCGATGAGCCACGGCCGTCGGGTGCTCTTCAACCCGAAGTACGAACTCCGACCGCTCGGACAGGAGCAGTAATCCGGTGACGTCACTCGACAGACCGACCACCCCAGAACCCGCCGCACCCGCCGACGCTCCCTCCGAGGACCAGAAGGCGGTGACCCAGGCGGCCTTGTTCGACGCCTTCGGGGGCATCCGGGGCACCGTGGAGACGATGCTTCCCGGGCTGCTCTTCGTCATGATCTACACGGTCAACAAGGACGTGAAGCTGTCCGCCATCGCGGCGGGCGCGGTCGCGGTCCTGCTGGTGATCGTGAGGCTGCTGCGCAAGGACACCGTGAAGCACGCCTTCAGCGGGGTCTTCGGTGTGGGCGTCGGCGTCGCGTTCGCCCTGTTCACGGGCAGCGCCAAGGGCTTCTACCTGCCCGGCATGATCTACGGCGCCGGCCTCGGGGTGGCCTTCACGCTCTCCGCGCTGGTGGGCTTCCCGCTGCTGGGGGTGGTCCTGGGACCGGTCTTCAAGGAGAACCTGTCCTGGCGTACGCGCAACCCCGGGCGCAAGAAGGCGTACACCAAGGCCAGCCTGGCCTGGGGCCTGATCTTCCTCGCGAAGTACGCGATCCTCTTCCCGCTGTACTGGTGGGGCGACGCGACGCAGCTGGGCTGGGTGCTGATCGCCCTGAAGCTCCCGCCGATGGTGCTGGCGGTGTACTTCACCTGGGTCTTCCTGGCGAAGGCCCCGCCGCCGATCGACGTGATCGCGGAGTGGGAGGCCAAGGACGCGGCCGCCCGGGAGCAGGGGGCCTGACCCGTACGAAGGGGCGGGGTGACCGGATGGTCACCCCGCCCCTTCGTGTGTGCCGGTGCGGCGCTCCGGAGGCGCGCCCGCAGCGCCCGCAGGCTAGTGGCGGGCCTGGAGGAGGTCCTCCAGCTGTTCCTCGCGGGCCTGGGCGGCCACGAAGAGCAGTTCGTCGCCCGGCTCCAGGGTCTCCTCCCCGTGGGGGGTGAGGACCCGGTTGCCGCGGATGATCGTGACCAGCGAGGTGTCCTCGGGCCAGGCGATCTCGCTGATCTGGGTGCCCGCGACCGAGGAGTCGGCCGGCAGGGTCAGCTCGACGAGGTTGGCGTCGCCGTGGCTGAAGCGGAGCAGCCGCACCAGGTCGCCGACGCTGACGGCCTCCTCGACCAGGGCCGACATCAGGCGCGGCGTGGAGACGGCGACGTCGACGCCCCAGGACTCGTTGAAGAGCCACTCGTTCTTCGGGTTGTTCACGCGGGCGACCACCCGCGGAACCCCGTACTCGGTCTTGGCGAGCAGCGAGACGACCAGGTTGACCTTGTCGTCGCCGGTCGCGGCGATGACGACGTTGCAGCGCTGGAGCGCCGCCTCGTCCAGCGAGGTGATCTCGCACGCGTCGGCCAGCAGCCACTCGGCCTGCGGCACCCGCTCCACCGAGATGGCGGTCGGCGCCTTGTCGACGAGGAGCACCTCGTGGCCGTTCTCCAGCAGCTCACCGGCGATGGAGCGGCCCACCGCGCCGGCTCCGGCGATCGCGACCCTCATGCGTGTGCCTCCTCAGGCCCCTCGGCGAAGGCCGCCTCGACCTTGTCGATCTCGTCCGTGCGCATCATCACGTGGACGAGGTCGCCCTCCTGGAGGACCGTCGCCGACGTCGGCAGCATGGCCTCGCCCAGTCGGGTGAGGAAGGCGACGCGTACGCCGGTCTCCTCCTGGAGCTTGCTGACCCTGTGGCCGATCCAGGCGGTGGAGGTGTGCACCTCCGCGAGCTGGACACCGCCGCTCGGGTCGCGCCACAGCGGCTCGGCGCCCGAGGGCAGCAGCCGGCGCAGCATCTGGTCGGCGGTCCACCGCACGGTCGCGACGGTGGGGATGCCCAGGCGCTGGTAGACCTCGGCGCGCTTGGGGTCGTAGATGCGGGCGGCGACGTTCTCGACGCCGAACATCTCACGGGCCACGCGGGCGGCGATGATGTTGGAATTGTCACCGCTGCTGACGGCTGCGAAGGCGCCCGCTTCCTCGATGCCGGCCTCCCGCAGGGTGTCCTGGTCGAAGCCGACCCCGGTGATGCGGCGACCGCCGAAGGACGCTCCCAGCCGACGGAATGCGGTGGGGTCCTGGTCCACTACGGCGACCGTATGCCCCTGCTGTTCCAGGGTCTGCGCGAGGGCGGAACCCACTCTTCCGCAGCCCATAATGACGATGTGCACGGCCGTCCTTCCGGCTGTCAGCGGCTCGCTGGTTTCCAGCCTCATTGCTGCTCTGGCTTAACAGGGTCTCAGACCATGGCCCAAGCTACACACGGGCGGTCACCAGTGTGACCATTTGCGCTGGAGGGGGCGGCGCATTGCCCTGGATGCGGTGCCACTTTGCCCCGTATACCGGCGGGGGGTTCGTCAGGCCGATTTCGAACGCTTACGATCCTCTGCGTGTCCAAACTGACCGACGTGCCCAAACGGATCCTGATCGGCCGGGCGCTACGCAGCGACCGCCTCGGGGAAACGCTCCTCCCGAAGCGGATCGCCCTACCCGTCTTCGCCTCCGACCCGCTCTCCTCGGTGGCATATGCCCCCGGCGAAGTCCTGCTGGTCCTGTCGATCGCGGGTGTGTCGGCCTACCAGTTCAGCCCCTGGATCGCCGTCGCGGTCGTGGTGCTCATGTTCACCGTGGTCGCCTCCTACCGCCAGAACGTCCACGCGTACCCGAGCGGCGGCGGTGACTACGAGGTCGCCAACACCAACCTCGGCCCCAAGGCCGGTCTCACGGTCGCCAGCGCCCTGCTGGTCGACTACGTCCTGACCGTCGCGGTGTCGATCTCCTCCGGCGTGGAGAACCTGGGCTCCGCCGTCGATTTCGTCATCGAGCACAAGGTGCTCTCGGCGATCGTCATGATTCTGCTGCTCACGCTGATGAATCTGCGCGGCGTGAAGGAATCCGGAAACCTCTTCGCCATCCCCACCTACATTTTCGTGGGCGCCGTATTCGTCATGATCGCCTGGGGCGCCTGGCGCGGCATCGTCGTGGGCGACACCATGAAGGCTCCCACCGCCGACCTGGAGATCAAGGCCGAGCACCAAGGGCTGGCCGGCTTCGCGCTGGTCTTCCTGCTCCTGCGGGCCTTCTCCTCCGGCTGCGCGGCCCTGACCGGCGTCGAGGCCATCAGCAACGGCGTCCCCGCATTCCGCAAGCCCAAGAGCAAGAACGCGGCCACCACCCTCGCCCTCATGGGCGGCCTGGCCGTCACCATGTTCTGCGGGATCATCGGCCTGGCCATGGCCACCGACGTCAAGATGGCGGAGAAGCCCGCCACCGACCTGCTGGAGAACGGCGTTCCCGTCGGCCCCGAATACGTCCAGCACCCGGTGATCTCCCAGGTGGCCGAGGCCGTCTTCGGCAACGGCAGCTTCCTCTTCATCGTGCTCGCCGCCGCCACCGCGCTGGTCCTGTTCCTCGCCGCCAACACCGCGTACAACGGCTTCCCGCTGCTCGGCTCGATCCTCGCCCAGGACCGCTACCTGCCGCGCCAGCTGCACACCCGCGGCGACCGGCTCGCCTTCTCCAACGGCATCGTGCTCCTCGCGGGCGCGGCGATGCTGCTGGTGTGGATCTACGACGCCGACTCGACGAAGCTGATCCAGCTCTACATCGTCGGCGTCTTCGTCTCCTTCACGCTGAGCCAGATCGGCATGGTCCGGCACTGGAACCGCCACCTGGCGTCCGAGCGCGACCCCGCCGCCCGCCGCCGGATGCACCGCTCGCGGGCGATCAACACCTTCGGCGCCTTCTTCACCGGCATGGTGCTGGTCGTCGTCCTCGCGACCAAGTTCACGCACGGCGCCTGGGTCGCCCTGCTCGGCATGCTGATCTTCTACGGCACGATGAGCGCGATCCGGAAGCACTACGACCGGGTCTCCGAGGAGATCGCCGCGGCCGAGGGCCCGAGCGACGACAGCGTGCGCCCCTCCCGGGTCCACTCGATCGTCCTGGTCTCCAAGGTCCACAAGCCCACCCTGCGCGCCCTGGCCTTCGCCAAGCTGACCCGCTCGGACACCCTGGAGGCGCTCAGCATCAGCGTCGACCCGGCCGAGACCAAGGCGCTGCGCGCGGAGTGGGAGCGGCGCGGCATCAACGTCCCGCTGAAGATCCTCGACTCCCCGTACCGCGAGATCACCCGGCCGGTCGTGGAGTACGTGAAGGGCCTGCGCAGCGAGAACCCGCGCGACGCCGTCAGCGTGTACATCCCCGAGTACGTCGTCGGCCGCTGGTACGAGCACCTCCTGCACAACCAGAGCGCGCTGCGGCTCAAGGGCCGGCTGCTGTTCACCCCCGGCGTGATGGTCACCTCCGTGCCCTACCAGCTGGAGTCCTCCGAGCTCGCGAAGCGGCGGGCGAAGAAGCGGGCCGAGTGGAGCGCCCCGGGCGCCGTCCGCCGCGGCCCCGTCGACACCCCGCGGCCCAGGGACCCCGCCGCGAAGTAGCGTGGTGAACGGCCGGACGAGATCCACGTAAACTGGTGGGTCGGCTGTCCGGCCGTTCTTCGCGTCCGCCCCTTCAGCCCCCTCAGCCTTCCTTTCGCACCTTCCTTAGCCTTGGAGCTTCCCCACCATGACCGAGCAGAACGAGAAGCAGTCACTGGTCGGGGAGGAGTACGAAGTCGAGGTCGGCCCCGTCGCGCACGGCGGGCACTGCATCGCCCGGACCTCCGACGGACGGGTCCTGTTCGTCCGCCACACCCTGCCCGGCGAGAAGATCGTCGCGAAGGTCACCGAGGGCGACGTCGACTCCCGCTTCCTGCGCGCCGACGCGATCACCGTGCTGGAGGCCTCCAAGGACCGCGTCGAGGCGCCCTGCCCGTACGCCGGCCCCGGCAAGTGCGGCGGCTGCGACTGGCAGCACGCCAAGCCGGGCGCCCAGCGCCGGCTCAAGGGCGAGGTCGTCGCCGAGCAGCTCAAGCGGCTCGCCGGGCTCACCCCGGAGGAGGCCGGCTGGGACGGCACGGTCATGCCCGCCGAGGGCGACAAGCTCCCCGCCGGGCAGGTCCCGCAGTGGCGCACCCGCGTGCAGTTCGCCATCGATGAGGACGGCAACGCCGGCCTGCGCAAGCACCGCTCGCACGACATCGAGCTGATCGACCACTGCATGATCGCGGCGCCCGGCGTCAGCGAGCTGGGCATCGAGAAGCAGGACTGGCCCCAGATGGCCACCGTCGAGGCCATCGCCGCCTCGGGCTCGAACGACCGCCAGGTCGTCCTCACCCCCCGTCCCGGCGGCCGCCTGCCGCTGGTCGAGCTGGACAAGCCGGTCTCGGTCCTGCGCGTCGAGGAGAAGGACGGCGGAGTCCACCGCGTCCACGGCCGCCCCTTCGTGCGCGAGCGCGCGGACGGCCGTACGTACCGCGTCGGCATGGGCGGCTTCTGGCAGGTCCACCCGCAGGCCGCCGACACCCTGATCAAGGCCGTCATGCAGGGCCTGATGCCGCGCAAGGGCGAGATGGCCCTCGACCTCTACTGCGGCGTCGGCATCTTCGCGGGCGCCCTGGCGGAACGCCTCGGCGACACGGGCGCGGTGCTCGGCATCGAGTCCACGAAGCGCGCGGTGGAGGACGCCCGCCACAACCTGGCGGACTTCCCGCGGGTCCGCGTGGAGCAGGGCAAGGTCGAGGCGATCCTCCCGAAGACCGGCATCACCGAGTGCGACCTCGTCGTCCTCGACCCGCCCCGCGCGGGCGCCGGCAAGCAGACGGTCCGCCACATCGCCGGCCTCTCCGCCCGCCGCATCGCCTACGTGGCCTGCGACCCGGCGGCCCTGGCCCGAGACCTGGGCTACTTCAAGGACCACGGCTACAAGGTCCGCACGCTGCGCGTCTTCGACCTCTTCCCGATGACCCATCATGTCGAGTGCGTCGCGATCCTTGAGCCGACTGGAAAGGGCCTCTGACCTGCAGGTTATGCCAGTGTGCGTTATGCGCGCTGCGGGCGCTACGGGCGATATCTTGACGCTGATTTGACGCTCGTGACGCACGTTTGACGCACGCCCAGCGTTTTTCCTGATGAGGCGTCAGCACGAAGAAGCCGCCTTCCGCACCAGGGTGAAGTCCTGGTGCGGGAGGCGGCCTCTTCATGCTCGTCGTACTCGGCGAGGCTCCAACCCGGCCCGAGTTCACGGACTTGGGTCCGACTACGTACGGTGACGGCCGTGACCGGACTCCAGGGCATCCTGCGTGCCGGAAATAGATCTAGCTGGCTGTGTGTTGGCGGTAGGTCGGTACGGAGGGGGAGGTGTCGGGTGTCTCTCCCCTCGTAGCGTGGAGACCGTGACTGCAGGGGATGTTGAGAGTCATGGCGGAGAAGCGACGAAAGTTCGAGCCGGAGTTCCGTGAGGGGGCTGTACGGATCGTGACGGAGACCGGCAAGTCGATCCCTGAGGTCGCGGAGGACTTGGGGATCAACGAGACCACGCTGGCCAGCTGGGTGTCCCGAGCCCGCCGGGCGGGGACCGCGCCGACGGGCGCGAGCGATGAACTGGAACGGCTGCGGCGGGAGAATGTCCAGCTCAGGCGGGACAACAAGGAACTGGCGATGGAGCGTGAAGTCCTCAAACGCTGCATGGTCCTGTGGGTGAAGTAGCCGTGGCGGGCCCGGCGGCCGTCGTCGGGGTGATCAGCGACTTCAGGACCGAGCACGGCATACCGCACCGCATCGCCTGCCATGCCCTGGGCATGAGCGAGTCGTGGTTCTACAAGCATCGCAACCGCACCCCCACCCGGCGGGAGGTACGCCGTCAGCAGCTGACGGAGGCGGTCACGGAGGAGTTCGCCAAGTCCGGCGGCACCTACGGCTCTCCGAAGATCTGGATCACGCCGAGCTCGGCCTCATCGCTCGGAACGTCCGCCGCCGGCGAGGGCTGACCCGGCCCGGGAAACGGCTGGTGAGCCTGGACTTCGTGCACCGCGACTTCACCGCCGAGGAGCCGGACCTGGTGTGGTGCGGGGACATGACTGAGATCGTCACCGGTGAGGGAAACCTCTACCTGGCCACGGTCATCGACCTGTTCTCCCGCCGCCTGCTCGGCTACGCGATGGGAGCCCGCCACGACGCCGACCTGGTCGTCGCCGCCCTCAACATGGCCGCGGCCACCCGGGGAGGCGACGTTCGCGGCGTGCTCTTCCACAGCGACCGCGGCAGCGAGTACAGCTCGCGGAAGTTCCATCGTGCCTACCGCAAGCTGGGCGTCACCCAGTCCATGGGCCGCGTCGGATCATGCTTCGACAACGCCGTCAGCGAGGCCTTCAACAGCGTCCTGAAGGTCGAGTGCGTCCACCGGCGCACCTTCACCACCCGCACCGAGGCCCGGATCAGGATCGCGACCTGGATCACCGACTTCTACAACGCAAGACGGCTACACAGCGTGTGCGGCTGGAAGAGCCCGATCGACTACGAACACGACTACAAAGCCGGCCTCACCGAGGAAGTGGCTGCATAGGAAGGCATCCACGTTTGGAGGGGATTGACAGAGTTCAAGTCCCTCCTCGGACACCAGCAGGAACCCCACTTCGGTGGGGTTCTTCTGCGTTTCCGGGGCTGCGAGGCGGGCAGGGCACGTGGATGCCGGCCCCTGCAGTTCGAGGGCCCAGGATCACGACGCGGTGGTTCCGGTTCCGGATGGTCGGGTTTCGCGGAAGCCGTCCCGTGCAAGGCATGCGCCTGGATACCATTCGGCCCTGCTTCCCAGTCGATCAGTCTTGTTCCGGCACAGGGGGAATGCCATGCCTCCCAGTACGCAACGGCCTTTACGTCGGCGGTTACCGCGGTGCACGCGCGGCTCGGCCGTGCAGCGGATCGCGGTGCTGGTCCCGGCTCTGGTGCTGGTGTTCGTCAGCGGGTGCACGGACGGCACGGACGCGGACGGCAAGAGCACACGCGGCACGAACGGATCGACCCGGTCGGCAACGCCCTCCCCCGCCTCGTTCCCCTCCGTTCCGCCGGAAGCCGCTCACTGCCCGGGTACGGTCCTCGATCACCGGGACATCAGCCATCCCGACCTCGGGGCGGTCCGCGTATTCCTGATCCGGCGGACCGGTTCCGGCGCTCCCACCGGATGCGTCGCGTCCGTCACCGGCAGGGGCAACGCACTGGCATCCATCGACGTGGACATCTACGAGAACGACCTGCATTTCGCCTCGCCGGAATCCGACGCCACCAAGAACACCTTCGTGATCTACAACCCCGGACGCTATGACGGGGTACTGGTGCTCGTACCCGCCAAGGACGGGTTCGAGGACGTCAGGTGGACCGACCCGGACATCCACTACCGCGGCGGCAGGCACGCCTTCTACCACGCACGGCTCGCCGGCCCCGGCGCAGACGGCCGGTACACGATCGTCCAGTCCCAGAACTCGTGCAACCCCAGCTGTGCCGAAGGCGCCACCTCGGACATCACGCTGCACTGGAACGGCCACGAATACCTGCCGACCGGATGAGGACGTGGCACATGGCCCGCCGCCGGCGGCTCAGGACCGAACTCGGGTACGGCGCCTTTCTCTCCTACAGCGGGGAGCGCGACCGGGGATGGCTGCCGCATCTGCGGCGGGCGATCGAAAAGCAGTCCCGCCCCTGGTACAAGCCGCCTCGGATCAGGGTGTTCCTCGATGACAGCAGCATTTCGATCGGGCCCGACCTCGGGGGAAAGATCGAGGCCGGCCTCGCCCGCTCGGACTGGCTCGTGGTCATGGCGTCACCGGAGGCGAAGGCCTCCGAGTGGGTCGACCGGGAAATCGAATGGTGGTTGAGGCACAAGTCGGTTGACACCATCCTGCTCCTCGTGACCGCGGGGCTGTTGGTATGGGACGAGCAGCGCGGCGACTGGGATCCGGAACTCTCGACGGCGCTGCCCGCCCGCCTGTTGGGACGGTTCACGCAGCAACCCGTCTGGAAATCCCTGGCCCTGCGCCCACCCGGGAACGGGAACGGCACCGGTCCCGTGCCGGACGTGGACGGCGTCGCACTCGGTATTGCATCCGTCGTACGCGGCCTCGCGGAGGAGGACCTCAGGTCGGAGGGCATCCGCGACACCCGGCGCAACCTGCGGACGGCCAGGATCACCGCGGCCGTACTCGGCTTGCTCCTCCTGGTCGCCAGTACGGTGTCCGTCGTCGCGCTGATCGCGCGGGCCGAGGCGGCCCGCCAGCGGGACCACGCCGTGGCCCAGCAGTTGATCGGCCAGAGTTCCTTCCTCGCGACCCGTGACCCGTTCGGCGCCCGGCTGAAGGCGTTGGCGGCATGGCGCATCGATCCCACCCCGGAATCCCGCCTCGCCATGCTCAACGCCGCCGCCAACCCGGCATCCGGACTGCTCGCCCATTCCTGGCCCGTGGAATCGGTGGCTTTCAGCCCGGACGGCAAGACCATCGCCACCGGGAGCGACGACGGCCTCGTACGGCTCTGGGACGCGGCCACGCAGCGGAAGATCGGGGACGCCTACATCGGGCACCACCTGGCCGTCACCTCGGTGGCCTTCGGACCGGGTGGCGAGACCCTGATCAGCTCGGGCGCCGACGGCACGGCCCGGCTCTGGAGCATCGCCGACCACAAGCAGATCGGTGACGCTTTCGATGCCCGGGCCGGGATGCTCTCTTCGGCCGCCCTCAGCCCGGACGGAAAGACCCTCGTCCTGGTGGGCGACGGCGCCTCCGGGGCCGTACAGGTGTGGGACGTGGCGACGCACCGCCGGATCGGCGGTCCGCTGGGAGGTCGCTCCTATGGCACTGGCCCAGTGGCTTTCAGCCCCGACGGAAAGACCTTCGCGACCGGCATCGGCCATGAGGTACAGCTCTGGGACACCGACTCCCGTGCGCCCGCCGGCAAGGCACTGACGATGGGCGACTACGGGATCTCGTCCGTCTCCTTCAGCGGTGACGGCCGTACCATCGCCGCCTCCGACACCGACGGCAACGTCCAGCTCTGGGAGACCGCCACCCGGGCCCCGATCGGGAAGCCGTTCACCGCCGATGTCCGATGGGTCGACTCGGTGGCCTTCAGCCCCGACGATGCGGTGTTCGCCGCCTCGTACGCCGACGGCAGCGTGCGGCTCTGGGACATCGCGGGGCACACCCAGGTGGGAGCTCCGCTCACCGGCCACATCAGCAACGCCCGGGCCGTGGCCTTCAGCCCGGACGGTTCGACCCTGGCCAGTGCGAGCGAGGACACCACGGTCCGGCTGTGGGACGTCCGCGCACAACGGCAGATCGGCACATCGATCGGTACCGGGGCCCAGGGGGCGACGGAGTTCAGCCCTCGTGGGCATGTCCTCGCCCTGGGGGGATCCGCCTCCACGGTGCGCTTCTGGGACATCGCCTCACGTCGCCAAATCGGTGAGCCGCTGGTCTCCCGCGACGTGGACACGGGTTCTCCCTTCGCCCTCAGCCCCGATGGCACCGTGCTTGCGACCACCTCGTTCGCAAGCAACTACGACGTGACGCTCTGGGACATCACGACGCACCGCCGCATCGGCGAGCCACTGCCCGGCGGCGACGGCAACATCCGTGCGATGGCTTTCAGTCCCGACGGCAAGAGCTTCGCCACGTCCGGCGGGATCTCGGTGCGCCTCTGGGATCTGGCGACGCACGGCCAGATCGGCAAGGAACTCGCCGTCAGCTCGTGGAGACTCGACTTCAGCCCTGACGGCCGCACCCTCGCCACCAACACCGATGACGACACCGTGGCCCTCTGGGACGTCGCCACGCAGCGCCGGATCGGCGAGACGCCCCCGAGCCACACGGCACAGATCAACGCGGTCACCTTCAGCCCTGACGGCACGATCCTGGCGACCGCGAGCCGCGACAGTACCGTCCGGCTCTGGAACGTGGCCACGCGCGAACAGATCGGGGAGTCGCTGACCGGGCACCGCGGCGGCGTGACGTCCGTCGCCTTCAGTCCGAACGGGAGGACGCTGGTCACCGGCAGCATGGATCACACGGTCAGGCTCTGGGACGTCACCACCAGGCAGCAGATCGGCGCCCCGCTCGAAGGGCACAGCGCCGACGTCACCGGTGTGGGATTCGGTCCCGCCGGCAAGACGATCGCCGCTTGGGGCAAGGAGGACACGCTACGGCTGTGGGACGCCGAGCCGACGGTGGACCCGGTGGACTCGCTGTGCCGGTGGGCGAGGGGCGCCTTCGATGCCGGCCGGTGGCGCGAATATGTACCCGCGGGCCCCGCTTTCCGGCCGCTCTGTCCGCGTTGACCCCTCGGGGGCTATGTTCTTCCTACAGCGGAGCACGACTGGGGAACGGACGAGACGATGAGCGACCAATTAGCGCAATCCAGGACCCGGTTCGCGGGTGGGAGGCGCATCCTCGACAGCACCCTGCTCCGGCTCGTCGCGGCCACGGCCGTCGGCGCGCTCACGGGACTCGTCCTCTTCAGCCTCACCCAGGTGACCAACCGCAGCCTCTTCGTCATCACGGGTGCCGTCGCGGGTGCGATGGCCGTCCTGGTCGTGCAGTGGTATCAGCGCACGGCACGCCTCACCGAGGTCAAGGTCTCCGTCCCCCAGCTGAGCGAGCTCACGTTCGCCGTCAACAACGACTCCCGCCAGGTCGCCTGGCAGATGTTCGTCGAAACGGTGACCCGCGTGTCCACGCAGCCCCTGGCAAGCGACGAGGGAGTCGTCCGGGAAGCGCTCACCTCCATGTACGGGCTGTTCGCGACGACGCGCGAGACCCTCAAGACCGCCCGCCCCTCGGCCCCCGTTCCCGGCGGGCAGACGGTCGAGTACCTGGCGATCACCATGCTGAACCGCGAGTTGAGGCCGTTTCTATCCCAATGGCACCCCCGGCTACGGGAGTTCGAGCAGGCCCATCCTGACGGCCCGGAGTCCGGCTGGGCCGACAACGCCGCCTGCCGGGCGGAGTTGCAGCGGGTGCAGCGTGACATCCACGCCTACGCGGTGGGCTTCGCCCGCCTGGCCGGTGTACGGGACGCCGAGTCGATGATCGGCCAGGTTCCCGCACCTCGCGCCCCAGACGACCGGTCCGAGAGGAGCGCCAGTCCCTCGGCGGACAGCACCCGGCGCCCGCGCTGAACGCCCCGGAGGCCACGGGCGGCGGCACCGCCACGGGCGTGGAGCGTGAGGCCGGGGAGCCGACCGGATACGACGCCTTCATCTCCTACAGCCACAGTTGGGACAGGAAGCTCACCAAGGCCTTCCAGAGCCGATTACAGACCTTCAACCGGCCCTGGTACAGGTCGAGAAGCCTCAAGCTGTTCCGCGACGAGACCAACCTGGCGGCAAGCCCCCATCTGTGGCGCGAGATCGAGCGGGGACTCACCGGGTCCCGGTGGCTCGTACTGATGGCCAGCCCGGCCGCCGCAGCTTCCCCCTGGGTCCGCAAGGAGATCCGCTGGTGGCTCACCCACCGGTCGGCGGACACGCTACTCATCGCCTGGACCGACGGAACACTCGTCTGGGACGACTCACGGACGTCGTTCGACTGGTCGAGGACCGACGCCTTCCCGCGCGAGGAGATGGACGGCGTCTTCGGCCAGCAGCCCCGCTGGGTCGACCTGCGCTGGCTGCACGGTCCGGAGCAGACCGGTGCGGCCGATCCGCGGTTGATCGAGTGTCTGGCGGAGTTCGCGGCGCCGATCATGGGCAGGTCCAAGGACGAGGTGATCGGCGACCACGTACGCCAGCACCGCCGGACGGTGCGCCTGGTGTGGTCGACCGTCGCCGTGCTCACCGCTCTGCTCCTGGTCGCGATCGCCGGGGGCGTCACGGCGTACCAGCAGCGCAACGCCGCTCGGTCCCAGGCCTTGATCGCGCAGTCCCGCCAGCTCGTCGCGGAGGCTTCGTCGATCAGCGACACCCAGCCCGACCTGGCCCGCCAACTGCTGGTCCAAGCCTACCGGCTCGCTCCGACCGTCGAGGCGGTCGGGGCTCTCATCGGCAGCCGCAGCCTTCCCCGCGTGATCGACGGGATCGGCGCTCCTCGCGGGGTCGCGTGCAGCAGCGGGGGGCTCCTCGCCGTGGCCGATGACCGGGTACGGCTCTACGATCTGGCCACTGGCGCACTCCGCGCCTCACTGGAGGAGCTGGACAGCAGCGTCGCCGCCGTCGCGTTCAGCCCGGACGGACGACTCCTGGCGATCGGCGACGCCGACGGCGGGGTCCGACTGCTTGACGTGACGTCAGCGGACAAGCCCAGGACTGTGGCGGTCGTGGCTGCGGCGGAGGGCAGCACGAAGGAACTCGTGTTCACCCCCGCCGGCAGGCTCCTCGTCCTGACCGCCACGGGCGGGTCCGTACTCGACATCGAGGACCCAGCCCGCCCCCGTTCCCTGGGGTCCCTGCCCCCCGAGACGATCGCGGCCGGCCCCATGGGCTCGCTGGTCCTCACGGAGTCGCATGAAGACCTCTCGCTCGGACTGTGGACCCTGTCCGGCTCGGCCCGAGCGAGCCGGGTCGCCACCCTCGCCCCTCCGTCCGACCGTGCGCTCGTCACCAACGCCCGCGCCGCGTTCAGCGCGAACGGCCATCTTCTGGCGGTCGGCGGTGCGGACAACCGGGTGCGACTGTGGGACGTCGCCGACCCCACCCGGCCGGCGCACCGCTCGGATCTGCACACGCAGGGGCGCGACGGCGTCAGCAGCCTGGAGTTCTCCTCGGACGGGACCGTCCTGGCCCTGGGCGGCCGCGACGGAGTGATCACCCTGTGGGATGTTGCCGACCCCTTCCGCCCCCACTCCGGTGCGCGCCTGACCGGCTACCCCGGATTTGCGTCCGTTTCCGGCATCGCCTTCGGCCCTGACGGGCAGACCCTGGCATCCATCGCGAGCGACCGGGAGCGGCGGACGTCGGCAAGGGTGTGGGCCGTGTCGGGCTACGACAGGACCTCCACCCTCACGATCCTGCCGACGGAGGGAACGTTCCTTCCCTCCTTCAGTCCTGACAGCCGGCTGCTGGCCGCGGGCGGAGAGCCGACCACCGTGTGGAGGATGGACGACAAGCCGGGACCCCGCCTCGCCGCCACCGTCGAATCCTTCAATGCCGGCGGTCAGGCTGCGGCGTTCGGCCGGGACGGCCGCACCCTGTTCTCCGGTCTGCCCGTGGTCGCGTGGGACATGACCGACCCGGCGGCTCCGCGGAAGGTGACCCCACAGGCCACGCGTGCGGACGGTGGTACGGGCATCGGCGTGAACCCCGTGCTTCCGCTGCTGGCGACGGGGACAGGGCCGCATTCCCGTTCACCCGTGCCCTTGGGAACCGTGCAGCTGTGGGACGTAGGCGACCGGACACGGCCCGTGCTCGTCGACACCCTCGGGGGTGCCGCGGTCGGCCGCCAGAGCATCTCGTTCAGTCCGGACGGCGGACTCCTGGCGGCGCCGACCGACGAAGGAGGCGTACGGCTGTGGAACATCGCCGAGAACACCCGACCCACGGCCGCGGGAATCATCGACGTGGCGGGGGCGCAGGCCACCGCATTGGCCTTCGCCCCCGACAACCGCACCCTGCTCGTTGGCGACGACAGCGGGGCGATCACCACCTGGGACGTCTCACGTCCCGCGCGGCCGTTACGCAGGGGCAGTGCCGCCCCGCACGCCGGCCAGATCAGCGGACTCGCCCATCACCCTGACGGCGCGCTCGCAGCCGGCGCCGCGGAGGACGGGCGCATCCGGCTGTGGGACACGAGCGACCCGGACCACCTCGTGGAGATCGCCTCGCTCGCCACCGGCGGCCTGTACCCGCAGGCGTCCCTCGCGTTCAGCCCGGACGGCAGTCTCCTCGCGGCCAGCGGCGACCGGGGCACGCGGCTGTGGAGCGTGGACCCGGCCGCGATCCTGCGGCGGTTGTGCTCGGAGTCCTCCCGCATCACCCGCGACCAGTGGAACCAGTACCTCCCCGACCAGCGGTACGACCCGCCGTGCGCCTGAGCGCACGAGAACGGAGGACACGATGACAAGCGGCTTACGGCGCGGAACCACCTCGTCCCTCGCGCTGCTCACGCTTCTCCTGCTCATCGGCGCGTGCGGCTCACCCCGCCCGGCTCCGCCCGTCCCACCCCTCACTCCCTCGTCCGTCGCCCCGGTGCCCGACTCCCCCTCGCCCTCCCCTTCATCCTCGCCGGCTCAGGGCCCGGTGCTCGTCGGCCCGGCGCCGGCCGATCTCCATGATGTGGATTGGTCGAAGACCCCTGTTCCGGGCGAGTTCTGCGGCGTCCCGGGACTCGTCACGCTCGACGCCGAGGGCAACGCCACCGCGACGTCCCGAACGTGGGGCACCGTGCGCATCCGACGGGGGACCAGGGTCGCGTACGGCGACACGGACGGTGACCAGCGCGACGAGGCGGCCGTCTACATGGGGTGTGATGACAACGGGTCGACGATGAACGGACAACTCGTCGCCGCATACGTCGTGTTCACGCATCAGGGGAACGGCCTCGCCGCGCTGGGTGCGATCACGCCGCAGCAGAAGTCGGCCCTGTACATCACCGCGCTCGTCGGACTGGAATTCGCGCCCGGCCGTATCACCGCGCACGAGCGTTGGTACCGCCAGACCGACGCCCACTGCTGTCCCAGCGGAAACGCCGATACCGTCTGGACACGGGAAGGGGACCGCCTGACGCCGGGAGCACCCCGTGTCGTCTGATCGGGCCTCCGCAGGCGGCCCCGGTCGGGGCCCCTCCTCCGCCGGGTCCTGGCGCACCTCCCTGGGGAGGTCTTGTGGAGGTCTTCGCACGGTGATCAACCGCGGGGAGGCGTGGGGTAGCGTCGCCGCGCTGCGCGGAGAGGAGCGGGGCATGCGCGAGATCACCGTCCCACCAGTCGTCATGGCGGCGCCCGTCGGCGGGCTCGCCGACGCCGTCTTCCGGCATGCCCTCGAGGATCCCGGCCGGGTGGTGCTCGGGCGCAAGACCGACGGGGTCTGGCGGGACGTGACGTCCGCGGAGTTCGCCGCCGAGGTGCTCGCGCTGGCGAAGGGGTTGCTGGCCCAGGGGGTCCGGTTCGGGGAGCGGGTCGCCGTCATGTCCCGGACCCGGTACGAGTGGACCCTGTTCGACTTCGCCCTGTGGGCGATCGGCGCCCAGCCGGTCCCCGTCTACCCGACCTCCTCCGTCGAGCAGGTGCACTGGATCCTGCAGGACTCCGACTGCACCGCCTGCGTCGTCGAGGACGAGGACCAGGCCATGACCGTCGGGTCCGTCATCGAGCGGCTCCCGCACCTGCGGCGGCTGTGGCAGCTCGACGCCGGGGCCGTCGAGGCGCTCGTCGCGGACGGCCACGGGGTCGCCGAGGACCTGGTGCACCGGCACCGCGCCGCTGTCACGCCCGACGCCGTCGCCACCGTGATATACACCTCGGGGACCACCGGGCGCCCCAAGGGCTGCGTGCTCACCCACGGCAATTTCATGTACGAGGCCGACACGATGGTGGCCCGCTGGGAGTCCGTCTTCCAGGCCGGGCCGGGGGAGCAGCCCTCCACGCTGCTGTTCCTGCCGCTCGCCCACGTCTTCGGGCGGATGGTGGAGGTGGCGGCCGTTCGGGCGCGGGTCAAGCTCGGGCGTCTGCGCCTCGCGGATGACCCGCTCGTACATCAGCAGTACATCGGCGTCGTCGGCCAGGTCGTATTCGTAGTGCGGGCCCCAGTCCAGGTGCCGGGGCAGGACCACGAGGCCGTCCGCCGGCCCGCTCTGCTCCGCGAGCGGGCCAGGCAGGGTGTACGGCCGAAGCTGTGCGTACCTGCTGCTCATACTCACCGGCATGCCCGAAACCGGGGCCCTGCGGTACGCATACCCGCGAGGGCGGCGCCCCCAGGAGCCCGCCGAGGCAGGGCACGTGGCACGCCCGCCTCCGCGTTCCCAGCATCTGACCTGGCTGGGCCCGGGGCGTTTCGCCTCCCGCGAGCGCTGGCGATCAAGATCCCATCCCCTGCTGGATGGGCGCGGCAGCCACACGCGTGAGGCGGAGTGAGCGTCTCGGCCAGAGTCCTGGTCAAGCCGGCGTGGCTCTCCGCGCGGTGTCCCCATTCGCGCCCGAGTCCGTTCCTGGGCGGCTTGAGGCCCTCTTTGCCGGGCAACAAGAGGCGGCGCAGAGCGTCAGCGCGCCGCACATAGCGCCCACTCTGCACGTAACGCACACGGGCAGCATGTCCAATTTGCGCCTTACATGCCTCTGACCTGCGGGTTTCTTTGACGTGTTTTTGATAGATCTTATTTCGATGACCCACCACGTGGAGTGCGTCGCGATCCTTGAACCGGTGCGGGAAGGCGCCTGACCTGTGGTTTTGTGCGGGTCGCTGTCCGCTGCACCTGTTCTGCCCGTCCAACGGGTGAAGCGCGCGATTGGTCGGCTACACGCGCCTGACCTGCGGATTCGTTAAGGGGCGTCAGCGGTGGCGCGAGCCGTGGCTGCACGCCCCTCAAATTCTCGACGCTCGTGTGACGCTCGTCCTGAAGGTCCATCACATGGGGCGGGCACGGTTCGACATACCCCGTTGGCTCGGCTGAGTGCGTTGTGGCAAAGGAAGCCCCCGTTGCCCGGAGCAGTCGGCCGCGACGCTTCTCCGGTCAGCGCGGAGCATCCCCGGCCAGGCGCCGGGACAGCCTGATCACGGCGGCCCACCACACCATCTGGGCGTGGTGGTCGAGGCGTCGCTCGTGGTCGCGGTTGAGGCGGCGTGAGCGCGACAGCCAGCTCAGCGTGCGCTCCACCACGCACCTGCGGGTCAGGCCGAGCCTGGTCTTCACCCTGGTGAAGACCTACCGCAGTTTCGGTTCGGCGTTGGGGAGCTGCTTGTCGGAGACCTCGGCTGACCGCGCATGTTCCACACCCTGTCCCGGCCGGGGCGCCCTCAGCCTTGGAAGCCCCACGCTCGATGCGGGCAAACGGTCTTCCCACCTTCGGGCCGCGGACTCGGAGCTCAGCCCATCGCCGGGACGGGGAGCGGGGCCGGCCTGGTCAGCCGGTCCGCACCCGGCGGCACGGGTACTGCGGCGAACACGGCATCCTGCTGGGCCGTCCGGCCACTGGAGGGTGTAGCGGACGGCGTCGCCCAGGCTCCGAAGGACGGCGTCCACGTTCTGTTCGGGGTGCTCCTTCAGGGAGGTCGCAACCTTCCGCTTGAGGGAATCCGGAGTCTTGAGTCGGTGGTCGAAGCCGACAAGCTCCGCGCCCGACGCCAGCGCGGCGACGCGCACATCGACGCTGATCGCCCGCTCGGCCCGCTGCGAATGGTCGGCGTAGGCGTCGACCTTGGCGTTGTCGGCGGCGCTCAGGGTGAGCCCGCCCTCTCCCTTCCAGCCGTCATCGGCGGACGTCGCGGCCGCGGAGGGCCCGGCACCGAGGGCGAACGCCGCCGTAAGAATGTTCCGGCCGATCGTGGGGGTAGTGGTCGTACCGATGGTCATGGGCTCGCCTTCACACATGGGGTTGATCTCGCGCAAGGCATAGCCCGCCACTGCCCATCCGGTTACGTCATCATGACCGAAGCCATACCAGGACCCACCGCCCTTCCTCCCTACAGGGACCACCCGACGTGCCCGCACAGGAATCGGGTCTGCTGTGTGAGGGCCATGATTTTCGTACTCGACGGGCGTTAATCGGCCCAGGCGGACCTGGCGCCGTCTGCGGTGGTAGGTGCGCTCGATCCAGGTCACGATGGCGATCCGGAGTTCGTTCCGGGTCCGCCAGTGTGGGCGGTCGAGGAGGTTCTTCTGCAGCAGTGCGAAGAAGCTCTTCATGGCTGCGTTGTCGCCGGCCGCGCCGACTCTTCCCATCGAACCGATCATGTTGTGACGTGCGAGAACGGCCGCGTACTTCCGCGCGCGAAGCTGAGATCCGCGGTCGGAATGGACGATGCATCCGGCGACCTGGCAGGGGCGGGCGACGGCGGATTCCAGCGCGGTCACCGCCAGGCGGGGACTACATGCTCGTGCCGGTGGAGTAGCCCGCGATTCGGCCCGAGTACGCGTCCTCGAGCATACAGATAGAGCTTGCCCTCGCCGGTGGCGTGCTCGGTAATGTCGGTCAGCCACAGCCGGTTGGGCGCCGGGGCGGTGAAGTTGCGCCGCACGCGGTCGTCATGGACCGGCGGACCCGCCCTACTAGCCGAGCGTGGCCTCCCTCACCACGGGGGTGATCGTGGTCTCCACCGGGCCGCGGGCGTCCGCCTCGCGCTGGCGTTCCGCGCTGTCGGAGATCCGGATCAGCAGGGCGATCATGATCCAGTTGGCCAGGAGCGACGAGCCTCCGCTCGCCAGGAACGGCAGCGCCTTGCCCGTCAGCGGGATCAGCCCCGTCACGCCGCCCGCCACCACGAAGACCTGGAGCGCCAGTGCCGCGGACAGGCCGACCGCGAGCAGCTTGCCGCCCGGGGGCCGTCGCACGCACGGCCTTGATCGCGTAAGCCGCAGCGCCAAGCTCGTGTGCGGCGACATGCGCCACCACTGCCGCCTGGCCGGCAGCAAATGCGGCGTGCCAAGCGGCTCCGCTCAACTCCCTGGCCGCAGCCATGGCATGGCCACCCGCCGCTCGGGACTGGGACATCCTGATCTCACCGCATGTCCATGCCCGAACCTGCTCGATTGCCTCGCGGGGGCGCGGGTCCGACGGCTGCACCGACTCGAAGAGGTGCAGAACGTGCTCCGCGCACGCGGCAGCCCACAAGGCCAGGAGCCGATGGTCGGAGTCCGTAAGCGTCCCCCCGCGGCGGATGGTGATGAAGCGGGGGTCACGATCTTTGGGGAGGATCATGGTATTCCCAGGGATCGACTGCGCGCATAGGGCGAGGGCGTCCAACGTCAGTGTGTGAAGACAGAGTTGGACACCCTCGCGACCGCACTCTATGTCAAGACCGATGATCTGCTGAAGGCGTCTCCGCATCTCGTGCCATGGCGGCCGGCCG
>NZ_JBFBBA010000011.1:0-203786 GCF_040682455.1 Streptomyces sp. NPDC051183 | reverse complement strand
GCCCACTCCGAAAGCTTCACAAGATCAAGATATCCGGAACGTACGACTAGAAATGACTATGAATGACTAGAAAATCTGTAGCAGCTTTCACCCCCCCTCGCCCGACTCCTCCCCCCACCACCGCAAGCCGCGCACCCGAAGACATCCGAACGCCCCCACGGCGGCCCTCTCCTCGTTAGGCCTGCTCCTCGCCCAGCCGGCCGCGGCCCCTCCGTCGAGGAGGTACGGGCCCGCGTGGACGCGCTGCGCCGGCAGGCGGGCACGGCGACCTAGCTCTACGACGCGGCGGCCGAGCGGACCGCGGCCGGGCAGGCCCGGCCGGCGGAGCTGATGGACCGGGTCGCGCACACCACCCAGAACACGCCCCGCGCCCCGGCGCGTACGTCCGCGAGGACCCGGTCTTCCACCAGCCGGTGTACGGCAGCGTCCGGCCCGGCTGGGACCAGGGCGCCGGATCAGCCGAGCACGATCTCCAGCAGCCCCGGGAAGCGCAGTTCCAGGTCTTCGCGGCGCAGGGCGAGGTAGAGCTTGCGGCCCTGGGGGCGCTGGCAGATCACCCCGCTCTCGCGCAGCGTCCTGAGGTGGTGGGTGACGCTCGACCGCGGCAGGTCCGGGACGACCTCGCCGCAGAAGGCCTCCTCGCCCGAGGCGAGCTTGCGGACGATTTCCAGCCGGACCGGGTGTCCGAGCGCCGCGAGGACGTCGACCAGCTCGATACGGTCGGCGGCGGGGTGGGTCGGCTCGGCAGCGGCGGCAGGCATGCCCTCACTGTACGCAGATCCCGTACGGACGGGCCCGCGGCATTGCCTGACCGTACGAAGATCTCGTACAGTTCGGAACGTACGAGATCTTCGTACGGTCATTCGGCACGCACGGCTACGTGAGGACACCCCATGCCCGGCACCGCATCCGCCACCCCCCTCGACGACGCGGCGCTCGCTGCCTCCCTCGACGGCGGCTTCTCCAGCCGCCACGCGGACGTCAACGGCACGCGCCTGCACTACGTCACCAACGACGGCGCCGGCGAGCCGCTCGTGCTGCTCGGCGGCTGGCCGCAGACCTGGTGGCAGTGGCACAAGGTGCTGCCCGAGCTCGGCCGCCGGTACCGGGTGATCGCCGCGGACCTGCGCGGCATGGGCGGCTCCGCCAAGCCCGACGGCGGGTACGACAAGAAGACGATGGCCGCGGACGTCCGCGCCCTCCTCGCGCACCTCGGCATCGAGTCCGCGCACCTCGCCGGCCACGACATCGGCGCGATGGTCGCCTACGCCCACGCCGCCAACCACCCCGAGGCCACCGGCCGGGTCGCCCTGCTCGACGTCGCGCACCCCGACGCGGACTGGGCCCGGGAGACACTGCTCCCCGAGCCGGGCGGGTTCCACAAGTGGTGGTTCGCCTTCAACCAGGTCCAGGGCCTGCCCGAGCAGCTCCTCGCCGGGCGCTACCACCTCCTGCTGGACTGGCTGTTCTCCCGCGCCGCCACCGATCCCGCCGCCATCGACGCCCGCTCCCGCGCGGTGTACGCGGCCGCGTACGACTCCCCCGAGGCGATCCGGGCGGGCAACGACTGGTACCGCGCCTTCCCCCAGGACATCGCCGACCTCGCCGGATACGCCCCGGTGAGCACGCCGCTGCTCGCCCTCGGCGGGGAGTTCAGCAACTACGGGCTGCTGACCCGCGCGGTGCCGGCGCTGGGCACCGACACGCAGGTCGTGCGCATCGACGGGAGCGGGCACTACCTCCCCGAGGAGCAGCCGCAGGCCGTCGTCGCGGAGCTGGTGAAGTTCTTCGGCTGAGGTGGCGAGGCCGGCCGCGGGAGCCGGGTCGCGGGCCGGGCGCCGGGGGCCCCGGGGGCTTCCCCCGGCTGCCCGGAATCCGCGGACGGCCGCCCCGTACGCTCGGAGCCATGAACGTACTCATCAACGTCTTCCTCGGCCTGCACATCATCGGAATCGCCTCGCTCCTCGGCGGTTTCCTGACCCAGACGAAGGCGATGAGCGCGGGCACCGCCCGTTTTTCGCCGGCGATGCTGCACGGCGCGCTGACCATGCTCGTCACCGGCGTACTGCTCGTCGGCTTCCGCGAGATGGACGGCGGCACCGTCAACAACGTCAAGGTCGGCGTGAAGCTCGCGATCCTCTTCGTGATCCTCGCGCTCGTCTACGTCAAGCGGGACGAGGAGCGCGTGGAGAAGGCCCTGTTCGGCGCGGTCGGCGGGCTGACCGTGGTCAATATCTTCATCGCCGTCCTCTGGCGCTGAACCGATAGCGGCGCGAAAGCGCCAGATTCGGCCTCCTCGGGCCACTTACGATCATCTCGTCATCCGACCGTTACCTTCAGGTCTAGCGTCCTCCTCCAAGCACCGAGAGAGGAAGGACGTGAGGCCCTCGTGGCCAGTCACCGAAAGCCCAGGCAGCGCCCGCTCTCCGGCGGCACCGCACGGACGACCGCCGCCACCCTCGCCCTCGCGGGCGCTGCCACCGCCACCGCGTTCGAAGGCACTTCGCAGGCCGACCCCCAGCCGACGCCCTCCCAGGTCAAGGCGCAGGTGGACCGGCTCTACGAGGAGGCCGAGGCCGCGACCGAGCGGTACAACGGGGCGAAGGAGAAGGCCGACGAGGCCCAGCGCGCGCTGAGCGACCTGCGCGACGAGACCGCCCGCAAGACCGACCTGCTCAACACCGCGCGCAGCAAACTCGGTTCGCTGGCCGCCACCCAGTACCGCAACGGCACCCTGGGCGCGGCCGTCCAGCTGGCGATGGCCGACGACCCGCAGGAGTACCTGGACCGGGCCTCCTTCATCACCCGCGCCGGGGACCGCAACGCCGCCGAGCTCTCCTCCGTACGCCGCCGGCTCGACGAGGTCGGGCACCTCAAGGACCGGGCCGCCGGACGGCTGGCCGACCTCCGCGCCCGGCAGGGCGAACTCGCCGACCGCAAGGCCGAGATCGAGGGGAAGCTCAGCACCGCCAAGCAGCTGCTGGCCCGGCTCACCGCCGAGGATCGGGCGGCGTACGAGGCCCGGTCCGCGGGCAGCGCCCCCACTGCCGCACAGCACCCGGCCCCGGCACCGTCGGACGGATCGCGCGCGGCCCGCGCGGTGGCCTTCGCGTACGGGGCGATCGGCAAGCCGTACGTCTGGGGCGCGACGGGCCCGGGCTCCTTCGACTGCTCGGGCCTGACCCAGGCGGCCTGGCGCGCGGCCGGGGTCTCGCTGCCCCGCACCACCTACACCCAGATCAACACCGGCCAGCGCGTCCCGCGCGACCGGCTGGCCCCCGGTGACCTGGTGTTCTTCTACTCCGGGGTCACCCATGTCGGCCTCTACATCGGCAACGGCCAGATGATCCACGCCCCGCGGCCCGGTTCGACGGTCCGCGTGGCCCCGGTCGACTCGATGCCGTGGGCCGGAGCCTCCCGCCCCGCCTGACGGCCGCTACGGCGCCTTGACCACGCCGCTGAACCACTGGAAGGTCTGGGGCAGCTGCTTCGACCACGATTCGAGGTTGTGGCCGCCGACCACCTTCTCCGCGTGCACCTGGGTCGGGCTCTGCGCGAGGCCCTTGAGGTCCAAGCCCGACAGGTAGCCGTCCTGTTCGGCCCCCGACATCCACAGGGAGACCGCCGGCGGCTTCGGCGCCGCCTTCAGGACGTTCTTCAGGTTGTGCGAGACGCGCAGCTGCGGGTCCTGGGCGACCAGCGAGGACGGCTCCTGGCCCGGGTCGTTGTAGCCCGACAGGGAGACGGCCGCGCTGTAGCGGTCGGGGTGGGAGATGGCCAGCTTGGCGGAGCAGTACGCGCCGGCCGAGTACCCGGCCACGCCCCAGGTGCGGGCGTCGTCCGAGGCCCGGAAGTTGTCGGTGACCATCTTGCGGACGTCGACGCTGAACCAGCTGTCCGCGTTGACCTTGCCGGGGATGTTGGCGCAGCCGGTGTCGGCGTTGCCGAGCAGCATGGCGCGCGGCGAGACCAGGATGAACGGCTGCACCTTGCCGCTCTTCATCAGCGGCTCCAGCACCTCGTGCGCCTTGAGCCCCTGGAACCAGGACTTGCCCGTTCCCGGTATGCCCGGGATCAGCTCGATCACGGGGAACTTCTTGTCCTTGAAGGCCGGGTCGTCGTACTGCGGCGGCAGCCACACCAGGACGTCCCCCTTGACCCCGGAGATCTTGCCGTCGAGCTCGGTCTTCTTGACCCGCCCGCCGAGGCCCTCGACCGGCTCGAAGGCCTGGTGCACCTTCGGCGCTTCCTTGACCTGCTCGGCCTTCTTCCCGCCGAGCCCGTCCGGGCCCAGGTCGGGGGCGGCGGTCACGTACTTGCCGGTGCCGAACAGGTCGCCCCAGGAGGCGTAGAAGTTCATGTCCCGGTTGATCCCGATGAACACCAGCGCGATGGCGGTGACCTGGGCGAACACGACCATCGAGGCACGGGTGGCGACGCGTACGACGGCGGGCCCGCGCGCCTTGCTCCACAGCAGCAGCGGCAGGAGGACGGCGATCGCGGTCAGCGCGATCGCCGTCGCGAAAAGGGGGGTCCCCGTCAAGCTCATCACGGCAACGTAGAGGGCCGCCCGGCCCGCCCCGGTTGCCCGGGGGGCCTGCGGTGTGGATCACATCGGGAACTGATCCCGGGTCACACCAGGCGGCGGGCCGTCGCCCAGCGGGTCAGCTCGTGCCGGTTGGAGAGCTGGAGCTTGCGCAGCACCGCGGAGACGTGCGATTCCACCGTCTTCACCGAGATGAAGAGCTGCTTGGCGATCTCCTTGTACGCGTACCCGCGCGCGATCAGCCGCAGCACCTCGCGCTCGCGCTGGGTGAGCCGGTCCAGGTCCTCGTCCACCGGCGGTGCGTCCGTCGAGGCGAACGCGTCGAGCACGAAGCCCGCGAGCCGCGGCGAGAAGACCGCGTCCCCGTCCTGGACCCGGAAGACGGAGTCCACCAGGTCGGTCCCGGTGATGGTCTTGGTGACGTATCCGCGGGCGCCGCCCCGGATGACCCCGATGACGTCCTCGGCCGCGTCCGACACCGACAGGGCCAGGAACCGCACCGGGTTCTCGGCCGCCGCCATCAGCGGGGCGCAGCGGCGCAGCACCTCGACCCCGCCGCCGCCGGGCAGGTGCACGTCGAGGAGCACCACCTCGGGGCGGGTGGCGGTGATGACGGTGACGGCCTGGTCCACGTCGGCCGCCTCGCCGACGACCTCGACCCCGGTCCGCCCGGTCTCGCCGATCTCCGCCTGCACGCCCGCGCGGAACATCCGGTGGTCGTCGACGAGGACCACGCGGACCCTCCTGGTCTCCGTCACAGCGCTGTCCTCGGTCATGCCGCCCTCTCCATCTCCAGCTCGACTTCCGTGCCGCCGTCGGGCGCGGACCGCAGTCGTGCGGTCCCGCCGTTGCGCTGCATCCGGCCGATGATCGATTCTCGTACGCCCATCCGGTCGTCCGGTACCGCGTCGATGTCGAAGCCCGGTCCGCGGTCGCGTACGGACACGAACACCGTCCGGCCCTCCACTTCGGCGTACACCTGGACCGGCCCGCCCTCGCCACCGTACTTGGCGGCGTTGACCATCGCCTCGCGCGCGGCCTGGATCTGTGCGCCGAGCTTCTCGTCGAGCGGGCAGTCGCCGACGACGACGACCTCGATGGGGACGCCGTGGTGGTCCTCCACCTCGGCGGCTGTCTTCTTCACGGCCTCCGCCAGCGTCTCCGGCTCCTCGGCCTCGTCCTTGCCGGTGCCCTCGGGCTTGTACAGCCAGTTCCGCAGCTCCCGCTCCTGGGCCCGCGCGAGGCGGCGCACCTCCCCCGCGTCCTCGGCGTTGCGCTGGATCAGGGTGAGGGTGTGCAGCACGGAGTCGTGGACGTGGGCCGCGACCTCGGCGCGCTCCTGGGCGCGGATGCGCATCAGGCGCTCCTCGGAGAGGTCCTGGGTCATCCGGATCAGCCAGGGTCCGGCGAGCAGGGCGACGCCGACGAGGACGGCGAGGGTGGCGGTCATTACGTTGCCCAGCTGGGCCGCGGAGCCGCGGACGACGATGAACACGGTGAGGCCCACGCCGACCAGGGCGACCCCCGCGAGCGCGCGGGCGACCTGGAAGAGCCTCCCGTGCCGTCCCACGGCCTCGTTCCAGTGGGCGCGACGCGCGTTGTCGGCCTGCCGCCACACGAGGACCACGCCGGCCCCGACCAGCAGCGTCGGCCACACGTACCGGCCGGACGCGCCGCCGAGCTGGACCTTGGAGATGAAGATGCCGGCGCCGATGCACAGGGCGATCAGCGCGGTGATCTGGCCGTGCTCGGGCTTGCGCAGCCGTCGGGAGCCGTCGGGGAGGGTCTCGAAGAAGGAGCGGTGTCCGGTGCGGCCGCCGACGCCGAGCGGTACGAAGACCCAGAAGGCGGCGTACAGCAGGATGCCGAGGCCGTCGCCCCACAGGAACAGCAGCAGGAACGCGAGCCGCACCCAGATGACGGCCAGCCCGAGGTGCCCGGCGAGACCGCGCGCGACGCCGCCGAGCATCCGTCCGTCGGCGCTGCGGTAGAGCTTGCGCTGCGGGACTTCGTCGGAATCGGGTGCGTGCGGGATGCGGGGGGCGGCGACGGCGGGCATGTCACCGATGGTCACACGCGCGGGTGGTGCGCGGCATCAGGGCAGCCCCCCAGTTCTGTCCGGGGGATATCAGGGTTGTCCCAGGGTCGGGCCGGATGTCCACGCGATCGGCGGCCGGTCACCATGGACACATGACCGAAGTGCACGACACCCCGCCGGCCGGGTCCGGCGCCGCCGCCGCGCCGCCTGCCGAGCGCCCGCCGCTGCGCCGCAGCAAGCGCGACAAGGTCCTGGCCGGCGTGTGCGGGGGTCTGGGCCGGTACTTCGACCTCGACCCGGTCGTCTTCCGGATCGTGCTGGGCGTGCTGGCGGTCACCGGCGGCGTCGGTCTGATCTTCTACGGCTTCGCGTGGCTGCTGCTGCCCCTGGAGGGCGAGGACGACAGCGAGGCCAAGAAGCTGCTGACCGGCCGGGTCGAGGGGGCGACCCTGGCGGCGGTGTTCGCCGCGCTGGTGGGTTGTGCGCTGTTCCTGTCGATGCTGGACAACGGCGGGCTGACGGTCTTCTCCGTGCTGGTCGCCCTGGCCCTGGGCGGGGCCGCGCACTGGTCGCAGCGGCGCCGCAGCGGCGTCGCCCCGGAGGCGCAGGCCCCCGCCGCGGCGGCGCACCGCACCGCCGTGTCCGAGACGAAGGCGCCGCCCGAGACGCAGGCGCCGCCCGCCCCCGGCGGCCCGTCGTGGTGGCGGGACCCGCTGGTCAAGGACGGCACCACCGGGCCGGTCGGGTCCACCGGGTACCTGTGGGGCCCGGACGACGCGGCCGGGGCCGCCGCGGACCTCCGGGGGGCGCCCGCGGCGCCCGCGCCCGTCCCTGACGCGCCGGTCGCGGCGCGCGGCGGCATCGGCGGCCGGGTCTTCGTCTTCGCGCTGCTCTCCGGGGGCGCCGCCTGCGCGGCCGTCTGGGAGGGCAGCACGCTGAGCCATGCGCTCCAGGTCGCCTTCGCGGCGGCGCTGGTCGCCTTCGGGCTCGGTCTCGCGGTGAGCTCCCTCAAGGGGCGCACCGGCTTCGGCACCATCGTGCTGTCGCTGCTCACCGCGGGGCTGCTGGCCGGGGCGACCGCGCTGCCCCAGGAGATCAGCACCGACTGGCGCAACGTGGACTGGCGGCCGGCCGCGGTGGCCGACGTACGGCCCGAGTACGAGTCGGGCACCGGGCTGGCCACCTTGGACCTGAGCCGGCTGGACGTGCAGAAGGGCACCACCGTCTCGGTGCACGCCCGGATCGACGCGGGCCGGCTGAAGGTGATCGTCCCCCGGGAGGTCACCGCGCAGGCCGACGTCACGATCCGGCTGGGCGACATCCAGCTGCCCGGGGACACGAGCGAGCAGGTACGCGTCCGCAGCGGCGGCGAAACCCGGCAGGCGACCCTGCCCCCGGCCGCCGGCACCGAGGCCGGCGGGACGATCGAGCTGCACCTGAACGCGGGTGTGGGACAGGTGGAGGTGGCCCGTGCGGCGTCATGAGTTCCAGCCGGGCCGGCTGATCGCGGGCCTGGTCCTGATCGCGGCGGGCGTGCTCTACCTGCTCGACGCGGCCGGGGAGGCCGACCTGCCGTGGTTCTCCGTGCTGCCGATGGCCCTGGGCGGACTGTCGTTCGCCGCGGTCGTCGGGATGGTGACCTACGCGGTGCGCCGCGACCGGCGCGAGCGGATCAGCGAGTCCAGCGACAGATAGGGGGCCCCGGCGAGGATCAGCGGGGTCCAGGCCATCAGGTAGATCAGGTCGTTGCCGTAGTAGTACGGGGTCACCGCCCAGGACACCGTGAGCCACAGGCTGAGCGAGATCAGCGCCCCGCCGACGGCGGCGATCCGGGTCAGCAGGCCGGCCAGGACACCCAGGCCGACCAGGAGCTCCCCGATGGCCAGGGCGACGGCGAAGCCGACGGGCGCCTCCAGGGCCATGTCGACCATGGCGGGGATCGCGGAGGTGTCGCGCACCCCGCGCATCATGTCGCCGATGGAGCCGTCGCCGGTGGCGGAGAGGAACGCGGAGTCGGTCAGCTTGTCCAGACCCGCGTAGACGAAGGTCACGCCGAGGAAGATCCGCAGGGGCAGGAGGGCATGGCGGGCGGCAAGGTCCCGCAGCCCTGAAGGGACATCAGTTCGGGTTCGCGTCACCCGACATGTGTACCCGTTTCACTCGGCCACGTCGATGCTGCATCGGTTGGATTCCACTCCGGCGGCGGTGACCACCTGGACCTCGGTCCGCCCCGGTTCCACTTCCGCCGGCACCGGCACCGTCAGCACCGCGTCGGAGGGGTTGGTGAACCCGCCCGCCACCGGGACCAGCGGCACGTGCACGTGGACCGCCCCGATCCGCACCACCAGCCGCGCCAGCATCTCCGGGGTCTGCGCCCCAGGCGGTACGAAGCCCACGCCCCGGATCTCGATGTCGTCGCCGGGCCGGACCGCGGCGTCGAGGTCCCCGGGCTCGCGTCTGCGCACCACCGACAGCACCAGGGGGCGGCTGCCCTCCGCGTACTTGGCCGCCAGGTACACCGCCGCCGACAGCGCCACCAGCAGCGCCAGCGCCCACGGCAGTTGCGGCAGCCGGTCGGGGAACCGGGCCAGCGACACCGCCGCGTAGGCCAGCACCACCGTGGAGACCAGCACGTACTGCGTGTCGGGGAAGGAACCCCGCCCGGCGTCGTCCGTCAGCAGGTCGGCGCCGGTGGGCCGGTCCGCCGGGAGCTTCTGGAGCCGCTGCCCCATGATCCGTACGGTGACCACCCGGCGCACCAGCACCGCCACCGCGGACGTCAGCGAGAGCACCGCCAGCAGCGGCAGCGCCCGGTCCAGCGCCAGCCCGGCGTACAGCGCCTGGCGCTCCGGGCCCGGCGAGGACGCGGCCAGCCGCAGGGCGGGCAGCAGCGTGGCGAAGGCCGTCAGGACCAGCCAGGCGCTCGGCACGGCCTTGGAGGTGGACAGCCGGTTGTCCTCGCCGACCAGCGGGGCCAGCAGCCCGCCGCGCAGCGTCTGGGCGCGGGCGGCGACGGTCAGCAGCCCGGCCAGTACGACCGCGGCCAGCAGCCCGGCGGTGCGCGCGGTGGACCAGCCCGTGCCGAGCGCGGTGCCGACCTGGACGACCAGCAGCACCCCGGCGGCGATCCACACGGCGAGCACGGCCCGCCGCGACAGCAGGTACAGCCAGGAGTGCCCGGCCTCGCGGCCGCGGTCGGCCACCGTGCGGGCGGACAGGGTCAGCTCGTCGGAGACCCACTGGCGGGAGGCGCCCAGTGAGTGGGCCACCGCGGCCGGCACGCCCTGCCCGGCCGCGAACTCGTCGCGCTTCTCCAGGAACGCCGCGACCGCCCGGCGGTGTCCCTCACGGGCGCACTCCTCACAGGTGCAGGCGGCGGTATGAGTGCCTCGGGACATCTCTTGGACAGCCACGTACGTGCCGCCTCTCTGAACTACGGTGCAATGCCAGCGAATTGTGCACCACTGCGGCAGTGTTCCGGATTGCGCACGATGTCAGAGCAGGTGATTAACCGTTCATGATGTTGACGCCACCGGCTGCGTCACCGCGTTTGGCTCAGGGGCTGGTAGCTCACCCAGGCGGCCAGATCGGACCCGAACCGCTCGCGCGCGGCGACCGCGGCCCGGTGGTCGATCGTCACCGGCTTCCCTGCCGCCCGCGCGATGAGCTGCACCTGCGCCGCCCGCTCCGCCGCGACGAACCACCAGGTGGCGGCGTCCACCGAGCCGCCGACCGTCAGCAGCCCCCGGTTGCGCAGGATCAGCGCCTTGTACGGGCCGATCGCGCGCCCGATCCGGGCGGCGTCGGCGGGGCCGTCCCCCACGTACTCGTCCAGCAGCGCGTTGTCCTCGTAGAAGGCGCAGGCCTCCTGGGTGATCGGCGCCAGCAGCTCGCCGAGGGCCGCCAGCGCCCTGCCGTACGGGGCCTGCGTGCGGACCACGGCGACCACGTCGGGCCGCTCCCGGTGGACGGCCGCGTGCACGGCGAAGGCCAGCTGGTTGACCCTGCGCCCGCCCCGCACCACCCGGCCCTCGCCGTCGACCAGCAGCAGGTCGTCCGGGGTCAGCCCGGCGAAGGCCCGCCCGAACGGGTTCACCCAGTAGCAGTCCTCGAACTCCGGGTCCCGTGCGGTGACGTGCCCCGCCACCCCGTCCTCGTACCCGAGCCGTCCCAGCAGCCGCAGCGCCCCGGCGAGCCGCTCCTTGCGGTGCGCGCGCTCGTCGGCCGGGTCCGCGTGCACGGGCGGCATCTCGAACCCCAGCCGCTCCACGGGCACGGGTTCGGGCGCGGGTGCGGGCTGGTACGGCATGGGGCCTCCTCCGGGTCGCGGCGCAAGGTACCTGCGCACCCGCCAAGTGGCCAGAGGAACGGCGAAGCCGCCGGTCCCCGGGGGGCCGGCGGCTTCGTTTCACGCACGGGTGGAGCCGGTGGGGACTACTCCCACTCGATGGTGCCCGGGGGCTTGCTCGTGCAGTCCAGGACCACGCGGTTCACGTCCGGCACCTCGTTGGTGATGCGGGTGGAGATCCGCGCGAGGACCTCGTACGGCATGCGCGTCCAGTCCGCGGTCATCGCGTCCTCGGACGAGACGGGGCGCAGCACGATCGGGTGGCCGTAGGTGCGGCCGTCGCCCTGGACGCCGACGCTGCGGACGTCCGCGAGCAGGACGACCGGGCACTGCCAGATCTCGCGGTCCAGGCCGGCCGCGGTGAGCTCGTGGCGGGCGATGGCGTCGGCCTCGCGGAGCAGGTCCAGGCGCTCCTTGGTGACCTCGCCGACGATGCGGATGCCGAGGCCGGGGCCCGGGAAGGGCTGGCGCTGGACGATCTCGTCGGGCAGGCCGAGCTCCTGGCCGACCATCCGGACCTCGTCCTTGAACAGCTGGCGCAGCGGCTCGACGAGCTCGAACTCGATGTCGTCGGGGAGCCCGCCCACGTTGTGGTGGGACTTGATGTTGGCGGTGCCGGTGCCGCCGCCGGACTCGACGACGTCCGGGTACAGGGTGCCCTGCACGAGGAAGGCGACCGCGGGGCCGTCCTCCTGGAGGATCTCCAGCTGCGCCTGCTCGAACACGCGGATGAACTCGCGGCCGATGATCTTGCGCTTGGTCTCCGGGTCGGAGACCCCGGCCAGCGCGTTCAGGAAGCGCTCCTGCGCGTCGACGACCTTGAGCTGCACGCCGGTCGCGGCGACGAAGTCCTTCTCGACCTGCTCGGTCTCGCCCTTGCGCATCAGGCCGTGGTCGACGTAGACGCAGGTCAGCTGCGAGCCGATGGCCTTCTGGACCAGGGCCGCGGCGACGGCCGAGTCCACGCCGCCGGAGAGGCCGCAGATGGCGCGCTTGTCGCCGACCTGCTCGCGGATGGCCGCGATCTGCTCCTCGACGATGTTGCCGGTGGTCCAGGTGGGGGCCAGGCCGGCGCCGCGGTAGAGGAAGTGCTCCAGGATCTGCTGGCCGTGCGTGGAGTGCATCACCTCGGGGTGGTACTGCACGCCGTACAGCTTCTTCTCGTCGTTCTCGAAGGCCGCGACCGGGACGACGTTGGTCGACGCGGTGACGGTGAAGCCCTCGGGGGCGGCGGAGCAGGCGTCTCCGTGGGACATCCACACCGACTGGTGCTCGGGGGTGCCCTCGAAGAGGGTGGAGCCGGCCTTGGAGACGGCCAGCGGGGTGCGGCCGTACTCGCGGGCGCCGGTGTTGTCGACGGTGCCGCCGAGGGTGACCGCCATCAGCTGGAAGCCGTAGCACATGCCGAAGACCGGGATCCCGGCCTCGAACAGGGCGCGGTCGAGCTGCGGGGCGCCCGCCTCGTACACGGAGGACGGACCGCCGGAGAGGATGATCGCCTTGGGGTTCTTGGCCAGCATCTCGTCGACGGGCATCGAGCTCGGCACGATCTCGCTGTAGACCCGTGCCTCGCGGACGCGGCGGGCGATGAGCTGGGCGTACTGGGCGCCGAAGTCGACGACGAGAACCGTGTCCGGGGCGCTGTCGTGGGCGGCGGAGGGTGCTTCTGGCACGGGGCGGCCTTCCGGCGGAAGAGGTGGCTGTTTTGTCGATTCTAACGGGGGACCTACATACCTCTTCGTCTCACCATCCGAACCGGCTTGGCCCGGAGCGGTACGGAAGATAATAATCCGTCCCATGCGCAAGCAGCTGAGCTTCCTCTTTACCTATGGCACCGGCCGGTCCGGTCGCCATGGGTCATCGTGATGCTCGCTTGAGCCGCTGACTTCCCAGAGCGCCCCGGTCCGACAGGACCGGGGCGCTCTGGCGTTCCCCGGACCTGCGGGCCCCACCCGACAGGAGACCGACCATGAACACGATCACCACCACCCCCGAGCAGCTGATCGCCGACTCCCGCACGCGCATCGACGCCCTCGACGACCGGATCATCGGCCTGATCCAGGAGCGCATGGCCGTGTCGACGGTCATCCAGGAGGCCCGGATCGCCTCCGGCGGCCGCCGGGTGCACCTGTCGCGCGAGATGGAGGTGCTCTCCCATTGGAGCGATGCCCTCGGCAAGCCCGGCACCACCCTGGCCATGACCCTGCTGGAGCTGTGCCGGGGCCGCGTCTGACGGGCGTTCGTCACTCGTCCGGACCGTGACCGCCCCTGCGGGCCTTCGTTGGTGAGGGTGTCCGCGCCATCCAGGGGCGGGATCGCAACACCACGCGTGGCTCCGCCGGAGCGATGAGACGTACGCCCCGTGGAGCGTGCGTCGTGGGACCTCGCTCCGACGCGTGACCGGACGGCAGGGGACAGCAGGCCGGTCACCCCGTAAAAGAAGACGGCCGGCCCGGGGGACGCCCCGGGCCGGCCGTTCTTCTTGCGCTGCGGTCCTGCGCACTGCGTCGTGCCCGCTGCGTCCTGCGCCGTTACGCGCGACCCGCGGCCCGCCGGCGGAACACCAGGAACAGCAGGCCGCCGGCGGCGACGAGCGCCGCGCCACCGGCCGCGACCGGGCCGGCGGTGCTGCCGGTGGACGCCAGGCCACCGTTCGGCTCGGCGGCGTTGCCCGCGGACGGCGCGGCCGACGCGGTGGCGGTGGCGCCCGGGGCCGGGGCGGCGGTGCCCGTGGAGGCGGACGGGGCCGGCCCGGTGCCGCCGTCCTTCGCGTTGATCACGAAGGCGGCCTTGTTGTTCGCGTGGTCCGGGTCCCAGTCCTGCGGGGTCGGGGCGCCGCTCTCGCTCCACCAGCCGCCGACCGAGACGGAGCCGGTGGCGCCCGCCACGACCTTCTCGATCTTCAGCTCGAAGGGATAGGCGAACTTCTGCTTCTCCCCGATGATGTGCGTCGTCGAGCAGACGTAGCGCGGGGCGCCCAGGTTCTCCTCGCGGTACTTGCCGTCGGCCGTGACGCCGCGGCACTGCTCCGGAGCCTTGGTGACCTTCGCGCCGACCGGGATCACGATGTCCGTCCGGGCGACGTCCTCACCCGAGCGGATGTACGCGACCCACGCCGGGCCGTTGTTCCGGAAGCCGAGCTCGGCCTTGACCGTCTCCCCCGCCCTGCCCTTGACGGAGGCGGCGGCGGCGACCAGGTCGGCGGAGTTCTTCACCGTGAAGTCGAACTCGTGGTAGTTGTTCCACGGGTCCAGGTCGCCCGAGCCCAGGGCGGTCTTGGCCGGGCGCTGCTTGAACTCCAGCTTCTTGCCCGTACTGGGCTTGGTCAGCTTCTGCGGGGTCTTCGACTGGGCGCCGGCCTCGCGCACCGCGTAGGTCATCCCGTCGATGAAGCCGTGCGGGGCGGCCCTCAGGGTCAGCCGGCCGACCTCGTAAAGCGCGCCCGGCTCGAACTCTCCGTCGAGCGTGCAGACCGTCTTGCCCCAGCCCATGTTCCAGGACTGGCCGGGGGCGTTGTCCTCGCTGTAGACGCAGTTGTCGTACTTCTCGACGAGGCCGATGCCGTGCGTGGTGTTCAGCTCCAGCGCCACGCCCTGGACGGACTCCGTGCCCGCGTTGCCGAAGACGACCGGCAGCGGCTGGGTGCCGCCCGGGTTCATCTCCCTCTTGAGGCGGGCCTCCTCCAGCACCAGGTCGGGGCCTCCGACCTTGACCTTGGTGGTGGCGGCCTTGAAGGTGGCGCCCTCTGCCCTGCCGGTCATGGTCAGGTCGACGGTCGTACCGGTCTTGCTGTCCTTGGCAGCGCTGAGGTCCAGCGCCACGATCCCGCTGTCGTGCGTCCAGACCGCGTACCTCTTGCAGGTCACGCTGGTCGCGGTGAGCGTGCAGGAGTCGGCCTGGTCCTTCGCGAGCGCGACGTCGGCGACGCCCTTGAGCCCGCTCAGGTCGATGGTGAAAGTGCTCTCGCGGTCGAAGACCGTCCCGGTCCCGTTGTTGACCCGGAAGTCGACGGAGGTCTTCTGTGCCTCGCCGCCCTGCCCGGGATGGGGGCGGAGCCCGATCCGGTCCGGGCTGGTGAGGGTGAGGACGGGGTCCGCGGCGTTCGCGGGAGCGGCGGCCAGCCCCACGGCCACCAGGCCGGCCGACGCCAGCAGGGAGATGCGCTTTCTCATGCCCCCGTTGACCTTCGGAGGTCCGGCTCAGTTGCGCCGCTCACTGTGTGACGGACACCACAGTCTCCGCTCCCGGATTCCGGTACAACCATCAGGGTTGAACATCTGTCACCTATGTACCCCGGTGGGTACCGCGCTCGGAGGGGGAGCGCGGTACCCACCGGTGTCATCCGGCCGGTTCCGGTTCGGTCGGGTGGGCGCGCCGCGGCGGCAGCTCGGGCACCGCGAGGAACGGCAGGCGCAGCGCACCGAACGCCTCCTCGGGCACCGCCGGACGGACCGGCTCCACCGCCGCCAGGCGGGTGTACGCCTCGCCCTGCTCCGGCCGCGGGTCCCGCTCGCCCAGGTTCGGCCAGAACGACATCGCCCGCTCCGCCTGCGCGGTGATCGTCAGCGACGGGTTGACCCCGAGGTTCGCCGAGACCGCCGAGCCGTCCACCACCGAGATGCCCGGGTGCCCGTAGAGCCGGTGGTACGGGTCCACCACGCCCTCCGCGGGCGAGGCGCCGATCGGGCAGCCCCCGAGGAAGTGCGCGGTCAGCGGGGTACCCATCAGCTCGCCCACGTTGCTGCCCGGGAAGCCGTTGATCTCCTCCGCCAGCAGGGTCGCCGCCTGCGTGGCCTCGGCGATCTGCACCGGATTCGGCGCTCCGTGGCCCTGGCGGGCGGTGAGGAGGCCCTTGCCGAGGCCGCGGGGCTTGCGGTAGGTCGTCAGGGAGTTGTCCAGCGACTGCATGACCAGGCCGATGATGGTCCGCTCCGACCAGCGCCGGTTCGACAGCGAGCGTGCCAGCTGGACCGGGTGGCGGACGGTCCGGCCGAGCCAGGCCCGTACCCGGTGCTTGCCGTACGGGACCTGGAGGACCGTCAGGAACCCCATCGCGTTGGAGCCCCTGCCGTAGCGGACGGGCTCGATGTGGGTGTCGGCGTTCGGGTGCACGGAGGAGGTGATCGCCACGCCCCGGGTGAAGTCGGCGCGCTGCTCCGCGCCGGGGCCCGCGCCGCGGCGCTTACGGTAGCGGCGGTCGTCGGTCTGCGCGCCGACCAGGCCCTCGGAGTTGGTCCGGGTCAGGTCGCCGAGCCGGTCCGAGAGGTGCGGGAGCTCGCCGCGGTCCTTCATCGTGTGCAGCAGGGTCTGGGTGCCGTACGTGCCCGCCGCGACCACGACGTGGCGGGCGCGCAGCACCTTCGCCTTCCCCTTGCGGCGGCCGTCGGTGGGGACGGTGCGGATGCGGTGTCCGCCCTCGGGGTGCTCGGAGATCGCGGTGACGGTGGTCATGGGGTGGATGACGGCGCCCGCGCGCTCCGCGAGGTGCAGGTAGTTCTCGTTCAGGGTGTTCTTCGCGCCGTGCCGGCACCCGGTCATGCACTCGCCGCACTCGGTGCAGGCCTTGCGGGAGGGGCCGGCGCCGCCGAAGTACGGGTCGGCGACCTCCTCGCCGGGGCGTGCGCCACTGCCGCCTTCGGCGTCCTGTCCGTCTCCGAAGAAGACGCCGACCGGGGCCATGTGGAAGGAGTCCGCGACGCCCATCTTCTCGGCGGCCGCCTTGAGGTGGACGTCGGAGGGGGTCATCGTCGGATTGAGCCGGACGCCGAGCATCCGCTTGGCCTGTTCGTAGTACGGGGCGAGCTCCGCGTGCCAGTCGGTGATGGACGCCCACTGCCGGTCCTCGAAGAAGGCGGTGGGCGGCACGTACAGCGTGTTGGCGTAGTTGAGCGAGCCGCCGCCCACGCCGGCGCCCGCGAGCACCATCACGTTGCCGAGCAGGTGGATCCGCTGGATCCCGTACAGCCCGAGGGCAGGGGCCCACAGGTAGTTGCGGATGTCCCAGCTGTTGCGCGGCAGGCTTTCGCGGGTGAACCGGCGCCCCGCCTCGAGGACGCCGACCCGGTACCCCTTCTCGGTCAGCCGCAGTGCCGAGACCGACCCTCCGAAGCCCGATCCGATGACGATCACGTCGTAGTCGTAGTCATGGTCGTACGACACTGCTTGTGCCTCCTAGGCGGCGGTACCCGACAGGTGTTAGCGCAGGCGGAGGGCCTTCATGACCTTGAGGCTGCGGGTCATGAACGCCGCGTACTTCTCGTCGTCCATCCCCAGCGAGGGGCCCATCGGCAGCAGCCGCTGGTGGGCGACGGTCTGGGCCTCGGTGTACTTGAGGATGCCCTCGGAGCCGTGGCGGCGGCCGAGGCCGGAGTCCTTCATGCCGCCCATGGGCGCCTGGGCGCTGCCGTAGGCCGGGGCGTAGCCCTCGTTGATGTTGACGGTCCCGGTGCGCAGGCGGGCGGCGACGGCGTGGCCGCGGCGGGCGTCCTTCGTCCACACGCTGGAGTTCAGGCCGTACGAGGTCGCGTTGGCCTGGGCGACGGCCTCGTCCTCGTCGGTGAAGCGGTAGATGGAGACGACCGGGCCGAAGGTCTCCTCCCCGCACACCGCCATCGGGGTCTCGACGCCGTCGAGGATGGTGGGCTCGTAGAAGAGCGGGCCGATGTCGGGGCGGGCGGTGCCGCCCGCGACGAGGGTGGCGCCCTTGGCGACGGCCTCGTCCACGTGCCGCTGCACGGTCTCCAGCTGGCGCTCGCCGACGAGGGAGCCCATGTCCGCTCCGTAGGCCAGCGAGGCGCCGAGGCGCATGGCCTTCGTACGGGCGGCGAACCGGGCGACGAACTCATCGGCGACCGAGGCGTGCACGTACAGCCGCTCTATGGATATGCAGAGCTGGCCGGCGGAGGAGAAGCAGGCGCGGACGGCGCCCGCGGCGGCCTTCTCGATGTCGGCGTCGCGCAGCACGAGCATGGCGTTCTTGCCGCCGAGTTCGAGGGAGACCCCGACCAGGCGGGCGGCGGCGCCCTGGGCGACCTCGCGGCCGGTGCGCGTGGAGCCGGTGAAGGAGACGTAGTCGGCGTGCCGGACCACCTCGGGGCCGACGACCGGGCCCTCGCCGAGCACGATCTGGAACACCTCGGCGGGCAGCCCGGCCTCGATCAGCAGGTCACGGGCCCACAGCGCGGTGAGCGCGGTCTCGGTGTCGGGCTTCATGACCAGCGCGTTGCCGGAGACGAAGGCGGGCAGGGCGTCGCCGACCGACAGCTCCAGCGGGTAGTTCCAGGGCGCGATCTGGCCGACGACCCCGCGCGGCTGGCGCAGCTCGGTGACCTTGGTCAGGGTGGGCATGGCACCGGTGTGGCCCTTGGGGCGCAGGTACGACGCCGCCTTGCGGCCGTAGTGGCGCGCGGCGATGGCGACGGCCTGGACCTCTTCGTGGGCGTGCAGGCGGGCCTTGCCGGTCTCCAGCTGGATCAGGTCGAGCACCTCGGCCTGCCGCTCCAGGACCAGGTCGTGGAAGCGGAGCAGTACGGCGGCCCGTGCGCGCACGGACAGGGCGGCCCAGGCGGGCTGCGCGGCGCGGGCCTTCTCGAAGGCGGCGGCCACGTCCTCGGCGGTGGCCTCGGGGAGGTCCGCCAGCTTGTCCCCGGTGAAGGGGGTGTGGTTGGCGGTTCGGCCGGAGCCGATCACTCCGCGGGTCAGCCGGGTGACCAGTTCGGGGGTCACCACGTCGGCTGCGGTGCGGGCACCGGCCGGGGCGGCGGCGACCGGGTTGGTGGGCTGCGGAGCGGTGCGGAGGGGGGCCGGGGCCTGCGAGTCCGTCATGGCGGTGAGCGTATTCCGCCCGCGGAGCTTTGGGTACCCGTGGGTAACCGGATTTTGCCATTTCCGCCAGTGATCGCTGGCAGGATGACGGGAAAGCCCCGATGGGTGCCCGGCCGGCGCCTCCGCCGGTGCTTCCGTCAGCACCTCCGCCGGTGCCCCCGCCTCCGCCCCCGCCCGTGCTACCCGGCGGGCTGCCAGCCGCTGAGCACCGTGTCGAACTGGGCGCGCGTCGTCGTCCAGTCGGCGACCGGGCCCGCCATGTAGATGGCGTACTCGATCCCGTTCGGCGCGACGTACGCCTGCTCGATGGCCCGGCGGGGCCCGGCATGGGTCCCCTTCTCGGTCCACGTGAAGTCCCACATGGCGGCCTTCGTCTGGTCCCGGAAGGTGTTCGGCTTCAGCTTCAGCCGCTTGTACTCCGCCCGCAGGCGCACCTGCTTCTCCAGGTCGAGCAGGTGCATGTACGGGTTCTCGAAGGCCGGCTTGCCCGCCGCGATCCGGATGAAGTGCTTGCCGTCGTCCCCGGTGTAGTCGATCTGGTTGCCCTCCACCTCCCGCCTCCAGCCGTCCGGGACGAACAGCGTGAAGCCCTCGGGATCGGTGACCTCGGTGAAGCCCGCCGGAACCGTCTCGGCCTCGTCGTTCTTGCCGTCACCGGGCTCACCGGGCTCGCCGGAGGCACCGACCGTGGTCCGGTCGCCGTCCTTCGCGCCGTCCGTGCGGTCGGTGTACTTCAGCACCCCGAACACACCGCCGCCGCCGAGCAGCGCCGCCACCAGGGCGACCGCCGCGGCGCGCTTGATCCGGCCCCGGCCGGGCTTCGCGTTCACGGGCGGGGCCGACTCCCGCAGGGCGGCCGTCGGCGTGTACTCCTCCGCCGGGGCGGCCTGCTGCTGCGACGCCTGCTGCGGCCGGGCGGGGGCCAGCTCCTCCGGCGCGACCGCGCGCGTCGGGACGTACGCCTGGGCCGACCTCGGCTCCCGGCCCTCCATCGCCTCCAGCAGCATCCGCTCGGCCTCCACGGCCGACGGCCGCTCGGCCGGGTCCTTGCGCAGCAGGGCCGTGATGACCGGGCCCAGCGCACCGGACTGGCGCAGGGCCGGCGGTTCGTCGTTGACGACGGCCTGCAGGCTGGAGATGGGCGAGGTGCGGCGGAACGGCGAGCGGGCCTCGACGGCCGTGTACAGCGTCGCGCCGAGCGACCACAGGTCGGACGCCGGGTCCGGGGCCCCGCCGGTGACCCGCTCGGGGGCCAGGTAGTCGATGGAGCCGACGAGTTCGCCGGTGCGCGTGATGGAGGAGTCGCCCTCGATCGCGGCGATCCCGAAGTCCGTGAGCAGCACCCGGCCGTCCTTGGCCAGCAGCACGTTGCCGGGCTTCACGTCCCGGTGCAGCACGCCGACCGCGTGCGCGGCCCGCAGCGCGCCCAGCACGTGGAGCCCGATCCGGGCCGCCTCGCGGGGCTCGATCCGGCCGGCCGCCTTGGCCGCGTCCGCGAGGGAGGGGCCGTCGATGTACTCCATGACGATCCACGGCCGGTCGTCGTGCTCCAGCACGTCGTGGACGGTGACGACGGCCGGGTGCTGGATCCGGGCCGCGGCCCGGGCTTCCTTCTGCGTCCGGGCGTGCATGACGTCCCGGTCGGCCTGGGCGACGTACAGACCCGCTGTCAGTTCCTTGACGGCGACGGTCCTGTGCAGCAGCTCGTCATGCGCGCGCCACACCCTGCCCATGCCGCCGCGGCCGATGGGCTCCACGAGCCGGTACCGGCCCGCGAGCACCGCACCCGCACCTGTCTGCTGTTCCACGAATCCCCGCCGCTCTGTGCACTTCGGGCCAGATTACGGAGCGCTCGGGTGCTGCCGGAACCACGCGGGGGTGGTGAGACAGCACTGTGACGCAATTGCCGTACTGATCCCCCGTCAGCAGGGGTTCATCCGCCCGACTTGTAACTCGCCGTGGCCTTCTCGAAGACCTCGGTGACCTTGCCTTCCTGGTCCTGCGGGCCGGTGACGAGGACCACGTGATAGGTGCCGCCGAGCGCGACGACGAAATTGCGGGCCACGACGGAGCGGCCGTTGCCGTCGATCCAGGTGTACCGGCCGGTGACGCGGAGCTGGTTGCCCACCTTCGTGGACCGGATGTCGCTGACGCTGGACCAGGTGGAGGAGCGGTACGGGGCCAGCTCCGGCTCCTTGTCCTTCTGGTAGGTCGCCGGGTCGGGGTTGGCCCCCTCGACCTTGTCCCGGCCCGGAACGACGGTCAGGGCGAAGTCCCCGTCGGTGTACCGCACCTGGCCGGACTCGTTCACGCCGCGGCGCTCCCAGCCGTTGGGGACGACGATCTCGAAGTGCTCGGCGTCCTGCTGGGTGGTGTAGCCGGCCGGGGCCGGGGCGTTGGTCTGGGGCGCGGGCCGCGACTCGGGCGGGCTCGCCGACGGGGTGGGGGTGGGGGTCTGGGCCGGGCTCTTGCCCGGCGGCGGGGTCTGCTGGGGCTGCCGGCTCTGCTGCGCGGGCGCCTTGGCGTCCGGCTCCTGGTCCGCTGCGCGGGGCATGAAGAACATCGCGTAGGCCACGGCCCCGGCGAGGAGCGCCAGGATGCCGACGAGCAGGCTCCGCCCGAGGGCGCGGGGCTTCCTGGGGGCGGCGGGGTTGCGGTGCCGGCCGTGCAGGTCGCCGCGGCGCCGTACGACGGGCAGCCGGGCGGGATCCGGCTCCGGCATCGGGAGCATGCCGAAGCCGCCGCCGTCGGGTTCGGGGGCGGAGCGCACGAGGGAGCGCAGCCAGCCGCGGAGCTCCTCGAAGTCGGGCCGCTCGGTGGGGTCCTGGCGCAGCAGCGACTCCACGACCGGGCGCAGGGGCCCGCACTCCTCGGCGAAGGCCGGGGGCTCCGCGCAGACCATCTCCACGAGCTCGGCGACGCTGTCCTCGGGGTACGGGGCGTGGCCCTGCACGGCCCGGTACAGCAGCGCGCCGAGCGCCCAGAGGTCGGTGGCGGGCCCGACGGGCGCGGCCAGTTGCCAGTGCCCGTGGACCGGGCCGGCCTGCTCGGGCGCCCACCGCTCGGTGACGGCCCCGACGACGGCCATGCGCGTCTGCCGCGCCCGCTCGGCATCCAGCCCACTCCGCGGCCCCCCACCCCACCCGCCCCCTCCGGCGGGGCCGGGTCCCGCGGCGGAGCCGTAGCCGGAGCCCGCTGCGGAGCCGGGTCCCACGGCGGGGCCGGGTCCCGCGGCGGGGCCGGGTCCCGCGGCGGGGCCGGGTCCCGCGGCGGAGCCGTAGCCGGAGCCCGCGCCGGGGCCGTAGCCCGGGTTGTCGGGGCCGGTGCCGAGGGTGGTGCTGGCGCCGTCGCCGGGGCCCAGGCCCGTGCCGAAGGCCTCCCCCGCGCCGGGGCCGTGGCCCGGCTCGCCGGGGTTTGCGTGGTCGGTGCCCGGGCCGACGCCGGGGCCGGCACCACGGTCAAGGCCGTCGCCGGGGGCTGGGTCCGGGAGGGCCGGGGGCGGGGGGTCCGCCTGTCGGTAGCCCTGCGGGAGGGCTAGCTGCGCGGGCAGCGCGGGGCGGGGCGGGATCTCGCCCGGCGCCGGAGGCCGGCCCTGCGGGAGCTCCGGGGCGGGCCGGCGGCGCGGCGTGGCGCCGTGCCAGCTCGTGCCCGTCGCCGGGCCGCCGTACGGGTACGAGTACCCCTGCGGGAGGTTCGACCCCTCGGGGCGCGGTTCGGGCCCGGGTTCGAGCCCGGGTTCGGTCCCGGACCCCGGCTCCGGCTCGCCCTTGCGCTGCTCGGCGATGCGGGCGGCGGCCTGCGCCCCGGCCCGGTACGCGGCGATGGCCCCGGCCCGTGCGGCGGCCCTCAGTTCGGGCCGGCCCCCTGCGCTCCCGGGGGTGATGTGGTCGCTGTACCGCGGCCCGGTGTCGTACCCCGGGGCCACGAGCGGCGCGTAGCCCGCCCCGGCACCGCCGCTCGCCGGGCCGGGCCCCCCGTCGGGTCCCTCACCGCGCCGCACCCCCGCGGCCAACTCCGCACCACCGCCGGAGGCGACCGGTCCCGCGCCGGGCAACCCGCCAGGCCCCGCCCCGCGTTCAACGGCCCCGGGCAACCCCTGCCCGGCCGGCCCCGCGCCACCGCCGGAGGCGGCCGGTCCCGCGCCTGGCCGCCACTCATCTCCCGGCCCGGCCGAACCCGCGCCGGGACCCGGCCCGCGCGGCTGCTCCGTACCCATGGCGAAGCCGCCCGGAGCCCTGGGCGACCCCGCACCACCGCCGGAGGTTCCGGGCAACCCGTCGGGGCCCGCCCCGCGTTCAACAGCCCGGGGCGACTGCGGCCCGGCCGAACCCGCGCCGGGACCCGGCCCGCGCGGCTGCTCCGTACCCGCGGCGAAGCCGGTCGGGGTCGGGTCGACGGCGTAGCCACGGCTCCAGACCGGTTCGTCGCCCGGCGTGAGCGGGACCGGGTCGTACCCGCACAGGGCTTCCTCCGCGGCGCCCGCGGCCAGGCCGGTCAGGACGACCCGCCCGTCCTCGCAGATCAGTACCGTCCGCATCGTGATGTTCCGGTGCGTCCAGCCGTGCGCGTGCAGCACCCGCAGTGCGGTCAGCACGTCCGACGCCACTTCCGCCGCGCGGTACGGGCTCAGCGGTTCATCGGCGATCAGCGCAGCCAGCGGCCTGGCCGGGACCAGTTCGCTCACTATCCACAGCGACCCGCCCTCGGCGAACACGTCGAAGACCTGGTCCAGCCTCGGATGGTCCGGCACGGACGCGGCCGCCTGCGCCGCGGCGATGGCCCGCCGCACGGCCGGCAGTTCCCCCGCCGGGCGCCGCCCGGCGACCGGCCCGCGCGTCCCGTCCAGCAGCTCCGCGTCCACGACTTCCGGCAACGGCACCTGCCGTACCAGGACTTCCTGTCCGCTGCGCGTGTCGAAGGCCCGGGTCTCGACCAGCTCGTACTCGTCCGACGGCGGGAGCGGCAGACGGTAGCGCTCGGCCAGGATCCGGCCCGCATAGTCGTCCACTTCGCCTCCCCCGAGTGCGGTGGGTGTTCCCCCATGGGCCCCGCTGCCACGATACGTCGCCGGGGCCGCCCGCGTCCCGGGCCTGGCAAGGCTCGCGTCAGGCCAGGGGCTGGAAGGTCTGGAAGGCCGTGTTGCGCATCTGCGTGCACTCCGGGCCGTCCCACTGGTCGGCGACGCAGCTCATCATGATGGCGTAGCCGTGCGTGGCGTCGATCTTGAACCCGCGGTTGAGCACGCGGATCCTGAGGCCCTTCTGGTCCCGCTCGAACTCCCAGTCGGCGACGGTCGGGTAGCCCCGGTAGTCCACCACGTCGATCCGGATCTGGTGGTAGTTCTTGCTGCTCCCCGCCGTGGACGGGGCCAGCTCGGCCCACGCCTTGCGGGCGTCGTCGCCGGGCTTGGGGTTGTAGTCGACCTGGATGCGCGGGAAGCCGCCATCGCGGTTGTATATCCGGCCGGAGTTCTCCCCGACTATGTCCCCCGGCTTGAAGCCCTCGGGCATCGCCATCGAGAAGTGGAACCCGGGGTCCGTCACGACGGCGTACCCCGGCGGGAGGCCCGCCCCGGGGCCCCCGGGCGTCGCGCCCTGACCCTGGCTGCCCTGGCCCGGGGTCTGGCCCTGCCCCTGGCTCTGTCCCTGCCCCTGACCCTGGCTCTGGCCCTGGTCCTGGCTCGGGTTGCCGCTCGGCGTCTGCCCCTGGCTCGGCGTGCCGCCGCCGCCCGAGGCGCCGTTGGCCTCGGGCGTCTTCGCGGGGCCGCCCGGCGAAGGGGTGCCGGCCGCGGTCGGGTTCTTGCTGCCCTTGCCGTCCTTCTTGCCGTCCTCGTCGTCGCCGCCGACCGCGTACGCGATGAGCGAGCCGATCACGGCGAGCACGACGATGACCCCGGCTATCGCCAGTGCGATGGTCCGGCGCTGCATGACGTCGGTGAGCGGCGCCGGGGTGGGCGAGGGCCGCGAGGTCGGGGCCTCGGCCGCCGTGGCGGCGGCCGCCGTCGCCGCAGCGGCCGCGGCCGCCTTGCGGGCCGACTTCAGCGCCGCGCGCGCCCGTTCGCGCTGCTCGCGCTCACGGCGGTCGCGCTCCTTCTTCTCGGCCTTCTCGGCCGCCCGCTCGGCCGCCTTCGCGGCCTTTTCGGCAGCGGCCTTCTCCGCGGCCTCGTTGGCCTCGGCGAGCGATATCTGCCGGGTCTCCTCGGCGGCCGGGGTCGGCACCGGAGCCGGCTCCTCCGGCGCGTCGATGACGGCAGCGAGCATGGCCCGCGCGCGGCCGTCGTCGAGGCGGTGGGCGGGGTCCTTGGCGAGCAGGCCGTAGATGACCTCGGTCAGCGGACCGGCGTTCTTGGGCGGGTCCACCGGCTCGGTCATCACGGCGGTGAGGGTGGCGAGGGCGGAGCCCTTGTCGTACGGGGGCACGCCCTCGACGGCCGCGTACAGCAGCCCGCCGAGGGACCACATGTCCGCGGGCGGGCCGGGCTTCTGGCCGCGGGCGCGCTCGGGGGAGATGTACGAGGGGGCGCCGACGAGCATGCCGGTGGAGGTGACGGAGGGGTCGCCCTCGACCTGGGCGATGCCGAAGTCGGTGAGGATGACGCGGCCGTTGCCGTGGTCGGCGATGAGTACGTTGGAGGGCTTCACGTCGCGGTGCAGGATGCCCTGGCCGTGCGCGGCGCGCAGTACGTCGAGGACGGCGAGGCCGACCTCGGCGGCGCGGCGCGGGGTCAGCGGACCCTGCTCGCGTATGAACTCGGCGAGCGAGGGGCCCTCGATGAGCTCCATGACGATCCACGGCCGGCCGTCCTCGTCGACGACGTCGTAGACGGTGACGGCGCCTCCGCTCCGGATCCGGGCAATGGCCTTGGCCTCGCGGAGGGTACGGGTGATGAGCCGGCGCTTCTCGTCCTCGTCGACGCCGGAGTGGAAGCGGAGTTCCTTGACGGCGACGGTACGGCCGAGCATCTCGTCCTCGGCACGCCACACCGTGCCCATGCCGCCCTTGCCGAGCACTTCGCGCAGCCGGTACCGCCGCGCGAGCAGTCGGCCCTCGTCCTTGCCGCCCTCGGCGGCCTTGGCCGCGGCCGCCTTTACGGCTGCCGCCACCGCGTCGGCCTTCTCCACGACGGGGTTCGTCCCGGCCTTCACCGCAGTCGGCTCGGCCGCCGCCGCGGGCTTGCGCGCCGACGGCACGGCTGCCGGCTTGGCCGCAGGCTTCGCATCCTCCGGCTCTGCCACCGCAGGCGACTTCGCCGCCGCAGGCTTCGCCAGATCGGCCTTGGCCGCAGGCACCGCGTCCTCGGGCTCCGCCACGACCGGCTTGGCCGCCGCGGGCTTCGCCACAGGCACCCCGGCCGGCTTCGCAGCAGGCGCCGCCGCGGGCTTCGCCAAGTCGGCCTTGGCCGCAGGCACGGCGTCCTCGGGCTCCGCCACCACCGGCGTGCCGGCAGGCGCCGCCTCAGGCTTCGCACCCTCAGGCTTCGCCGCCGCAGCCGACGTCGAGGCCCCCACGGGCTTCCCCGGGTCGGCCTTCGCCGCAGGCACCCCGGCAGGCTTCGCACCCTCAGGCTTCGCCGCAGCCACCCCGGCAGGCTTCGCACCCTCAGGCTTCGCCGCAGCCACCCCGGCAGGCTTCGCACCCTCAGGCTTCGCCGCAGGCGCACCGGCAGGCTTCGCACCCTCAGGCTTCGCCGCAGCCACCCCGGCAGGCTTCGCACCCTCAGGCTTCGCCGCAGGCGCACCGGCAGGTGCCACCACCGGCTTCGCGTCCTGCGGCTCCGCCGCCACCGGCTTGCGCGGTGCGGGCAAGCCCGCGGGCGCGCTCGTAGCAGCGGCGGCGGCCTTCGTGTCTCCCGGCCCCGCCGCCGCGGGCGACTCCGCGGGCGACTCGGACGACTCCGGCGCCGCCGACCCAGGCTTCGCCCGGACCTGCTTCGCCGCAGGCGACTCGGCAGGCGACTCGGTGTGCTCCGGCTTCGACATGCGTCCCCTCTGCGATCGTGCCGCCTGCTCCGGCTCCCGCGCTGCCCCGGCAGCTCCGGCAGACCCGGCAGAACCCGCGCGGTAACCCGCCCCGGCAGAACCCTCATTGTCCCTCACTCCGCAACGGACGGGAGCCCCGGGTCCGACGGTTCCGCCTTCCGCATCGCGGAGTTACAACGGAACGATGTCAGGGGCCCCCAAGCGCGCCGCGTCCGCCGTCTGGTCGTCCGGCTGGCGCTGCGATTCCCTCTCCGCCTGCACCCTCTTCTCGTAGTGCTCCACTTCCTTCTCGATCTGCTGCTTGTCCCATCCCAGCACCGGCGCCATCAACTCCGCGCACTCCCGCGCCGACCGCGTCCCGCGGTCGAAGGTCTCGATCGAGATCCGCGTCCGCCGCGTCAGCACGTCGTCCAGGTGCCGCGCGCCCTCGTGCGAGGCCGCGTACACCACCTCGGCCCGCAGGTAGTCGTCCGCGCCCGTCAGCGGCTCGGCCAGCCCCGGATCCTGCGCGATCAGGTCCAGCAGCTCCTCCGTCAGTGACCCGAACCGGTTCAACAGGTGCTCCACCCGCACCACATGGAGCCCGGTCCGCGCCGCGATCCTCGCCCGCCCGTTCCACAGCGCCCGGTACCCCTCCGCTCCCACCAGCGGCACGTCCTCCGTCACGCAGGCCGCCACCCGCTGGTCCAGCCCGTGCACCGCCTCGTCCACCGCGTCCTTGGCCATGACGCGGTACGTCGTGTACTTGCCGCCCGCGACCACCACCAGCCCCGGCACCGGGTGCGCCACCGTGTGCTCGCGCGAGAGCTTGCTCGTCGCGTCCGACTCCCCGGCCAGCAGTGGCCGCAGGCCCGCGTACACCCCCTGGACGTCGTCCCGCGTCAGCGGCACCGCCAGCACCGAGTTCACGTGCTCCAGCAGGTAGTCGATGTCCGCGCTCGACGCCGCCGGGTGGGCCTTGTCCAGGTCCCAGTCGGTGTCGGTGGTGCCGATGATCCAGTGCCGGCCCCACGGGATGACGAAGAGCACCGACTTCTCGGTCCGCAGGATCAGCCCGGTGCTCGAATGGATCCGGTCCTTCGGCACGACCAGGTGGATGCCCTTGGATGCCCGCACGTGGAACTGCCCGCGCTCCCCGATCAGCGCCTGGGTGTCGTCCGTCCACACCCCGGTCGCATTCACCACCTGCTTCGCGCGGATCTCGTACTCACCACCGCCCTCGACGTCCTGCACCCGGGCTCCGACCACCCGCTCGCCCTCGCGCAGGAAGCCGACCACCCTCGCCCGGTTGGCGCAGTGCGCGCCGTACGCCGCGGCCGTCCGGACCAGGGTCGCGACGTACCGCGCGTCGTCCATCTGGGCGTCGTAGTACTGCAGGGCGCCCACCAGCGCGTCCTTGCGCAGCGCCGGCGCGATCCGCAGCGCCCGCCCCCGCGACAGGTGCCGGTGCGTCGGCAGCCCCCGCCCGTGGCCACTGGACACCGACATCGCGTCGTACAGCGCGACGCCCGAGCCGGCGTAGAAGCGCTCCCAGCCCTTGTGCTGGAGCGGGTAGAGGAAGGGGACGGGCTTCACCAGGTGCGGGGCGAGCCGCTCCAGCAGCAGGCCGCGCTCCTTCAGGGCCTCGCGCACCAGAGCGAAGTCGAGCATCTCCAGATAGCGCAGCCCGCCGTGGATCAGCTTGCTGGAGCGGCTGGAGGTGCCCGAGGCCCAGTCCCGCGCCTCCACCAGTCCCGTCGCGAGGCCTCTGGTCACGGCGTCGAGCGCGGTGCCGGCGCCCACCACGCCCGCGCCGACCACGAGCACGTCCAGTTCCCGCTCGGCCATCGCGGCGAGCGCCTCCGACCGCTGCGCCGGCCCCAGTGTCGCTGTCCTCACGGCTGCCTCCCGTTGCTGCGGATGTTCCCGCCCGATGCGGGTGATCCCGCTCACATCACCCGTTCATGATTCTGACCGGCCGCACGGACATCAGCCACCGCCTGTGGACAACACAAGGGTGGCCACCGCCCCGTAATGCGACATATCTGTCATATATACGCCTAGTCTGACATTGCGCCAGCTCCAGTCATCCACAGGACTTGCGCGCACCGCCCCCTCGTGCATGTCAGGGAAGGGAAGGGACGGCACCCCCATGCCCGCAGATCTCGCCGTCATCGGACTCGGCCATCTCGGTCTCCCGCTCGCCCAGGCAGCCGTTGCCGCCGGGATCGAGACGGTCGGCTACGACAGCGGTCCGGCCACGGACTCCACCCTCACCGCCGCCGAGATCCGCCGCATGTCGGCGGCCGGCTTCCGGATCACCACCAACCCCGCCGAACTCGGCCGGGTCCGCACCGCCGTCATCTGCGCCCCGACCCAGCTCGGCGCCGACCGCGCGCTCGACCTCTCCGCGGTCGGCGAGGCCGGCCGCACGCTCGCCGCCCGGCTGCGCCCGCACACCACCGTCATCCTCGAATCCGCCGCCCATCCGGGGGTCACCGAGGACTACCTGCGGCCCGTCCTCGAAAGCGGCTCCGGGCTGCGCGCCGGCCGGGACTTCCACCTGGCCTACTCCCCCAGCCGCCTCGACCCGGGCAACCGTACGCACGGGATCTCCAACACCCCCAAGGTCATCGGCGGCCTCACCCCCGCGTGCACCGAGTCGGCGCACGCCTTCTACGCCCGCCTCACCGAGAAGGTGGTCCGCGCCCGCGGCCTGCGCGAGGCCGAGACCGTACAGCTGCTCGAAACGAACTACCGGCACGTCAACATCGCCCTGATGAACGAGATGGCCGTCCTCTGCCACGACCTCGGCGTGGACCTGTGGGACGTCATCCGCTGCGCCGAGACCAAGCCGTACGGGTTCCAGGCCTTCCGCCCCGGCCCCGGGGTCGGGGGCCACGGCGTCCCCCTCGACCCCAACTACCTCCCCCACACCACACGCACCCCGGGCCACCCCCTGCGCATGGTCGGCCTGGCCCAGGAGATCAACGACCGGATGCCGCAGTACGTCATCCAGCGCTCCGCCACCCTCCTCAACGAGCACGGCAAATCCGCCCGCGGGGCCCGGGTCCTGCTGCTCGGGGTCACCTACAAGCCCGATCTCGCCGATCAGGAGGGCTCCCCGGCGCGCGAGATCGCCAGCCGCCTGCTCGATCTGGGAGCCCTGGTCAGCTACCACGACCCCTTCATCGCCGGATGGCGCGTCAGGGACCGGCCCGTCCCCCGCGCCGAATCGCTGTACGAGGCCGCCGCCAACGCCGACCTGACGATCCTGCTCCAGCACCACCGCACGTACGACCTCCAAGGCCTCGCCGTGAAGGCCCAGTTGCTGCTCGACACCCGCGGCGCCAGCCCCGTGGGCGCGGCCCACCGGCTCTGACGGCCGGGAAATCCCCCCTGTGGATGTCCGGCACGGCTGCTAGCCTGCGGCGTCACTTATCCAGCACTTATGACCTACGGGCATACGTGCGCCCGAATCCCTGGGGGGGATTTCCCATGAGCCAGAACTTCCAGCCGCCCGCGCCCGACTCCTTCACCGAGGCCCCCGCCCCGGTCGCGGCCCCGTCCGCGACCGGCAACATCGGCCTCGGCATCGTCGCCGCCGTCGTCGCGGCCCTGGTCACCGCCGGCATCTACGGCGCGATCATCGGCGGGACCAAGTACCAGGTCGGCTACGCCGCCGTCGGCGTGGGCTTCCTCGTCGGCTTCGCCGCGGGCAAGCTCGGCGGCCGCAACCCGGTCCTGCCGGTCCTCAGCGCCCTGCTCTCCCTGGTCGCCGTCCTCGCGGGCCAGATCCTCGGCATCGCCATGATCGGCGCGGACGAGCTGGGCGTGAGCACCCTCGACGTGCTGGACCTCGGTCTCTCGCTGCTCTTCGACGCCTGGAAGGAAGACTCGGACCCGCTCACCTACGTCTTCCTCGCCATCGGCGGCTACGCGGCCTTCCAGACGGCCCGCAAGACCGCAGCCTGAGCGCACTTCGCCGCAATAGGCCCGAAGGGGCTCTGAGCAGGCACGATCGTGATCGACAAGGCGGCCGAAACCCCTTTTGGCGGCAGAGCCGCCGGCCATATGATCCGCGCGTGTCCGCTCATCCCCCGCTCGGCCGGCCCGTGTTCGAACCCGCCGACCGCATCCCCGCCCTCGCCGCCCTCCGCGACGCCGTCCGGCTCAAGGACCGGGACGCGCTCGCCGCCGTCTTCGAGGCGCTCCCCGACGAGGACGACCGGGCCGTCGCCTGCCGGGTCGTCGCCGGGCGGAGCGGATCCGAACTCTTCCTGCGGCAGATCGTGGGCGGTGATCCCCTCGACCCGCTCGACCGGACCCTGCTCGCCGACCGGCTGATCCACATCGGCTGGGAGATCCGCTCCGACTACCAGGCCCAGCACGTCTCGCAGCGGCAGTTCGAGGAGTTCCACGGATACCTGCGGCGTGCCGAGGGGCTGCTCATCGAGGTCTGCGCCGAGCATCCCGAGTACGCGCTCGCCTGGTACTTGCGCACGATCACCTCGCGCGGCCTCCAGCTGGGCCTGAGCGAGACCCGACGCCGCTACGACCGGCTCGCCGAGCACCACCCCCACCACTACGCCGGCCAGCAGCAGCTCCTCCAGCAGCTGTGCCCCAAGTGGGGCGGCACCTGGGAGGCCGCGCACGGCTTCGCCGAGGAGTGCGCGAAGGCCGCGCCGGCGGGCGCCCCGAACGGCGCGCTGGTCGCCGTCGCGCAGATGGAGCAGTACCTGTCCCTGGTGGAAGGCGAGGGCAAGCGCACCGCGGAAACGTATCTGCGCGCCCCGGAGAACCACGAGCGGCTGCTCGCCGCCGCCGCGGGCTCCGCACTGCACCCCGCCGCCCGTACCGACGCGTACGCGTACGTCGGCGCGCACAACGCCTTCGCGGCCGTGCACAGCGCCGCCGGCCGGCCCGCCGAGGCCGCCCCGCACTTCCGCGCCCTGGGCGACCGCGCCTGCGAGTTCCCGTGGGGCTACCTCGACAACGACCACGAGGCCGCGTTCGTCCGCCACCGCAAGACCGCACTGGCCAAGGGCTGAGGGCTGAGGAGTCCCATGGAGATCGACACCGCCGCCGACACCGGCAGCACCACCGACGCCGACGGCACCACGCACACCACCGTGGGCGGCATCCGCACCGTCCTCGCCCCGCGCCCGGGCCCCGTCACCGCCGGCCTGCTCTTCCGCGTCGGCCGAGCCGACGAGACCCTCGCCACCAGCGGCATCACCCACCTCGTCGAGCACCTCGCCCTCCACCGCCACGGCGTGGGCGACCTGCACTACAACGGCGCCACCGCCGCCACCTACACCCACTTCCACGTCACCGGCAGCCCCGCCGACGTGGTCGAGTACCTCAACGGCGTCTGCGCGTCCCTGCGCGACCTGCCCATGGACCGGCTGGAGACCGAGAAGGAGATCCTGCGCACCGAGGCCGCCGGCAAGAGCCACGGACCGGCCCACGCCTCCGCCGTGTGGCGCTACGGCTCGCGCTCCTACGGCCTCACCGGCTACTCCGAGGCCGGCCTCCCCCGGATCACCGAACACGACGTGCGCGACTGGGCACGGACCTGGTTCACCGCCGCCAACGCCGTCCTGTGGATCTCCTCCGACACCGTCCCCGAGGGCCTCGACCTCACCCTCCCGGCCGGCGAGTGGCGCCCGGCCCCCGAGGCGACCTCCGCGCTGCCCGCGACCCCCGCCTACTTCCACGGCGACGAGGGCGGCATGGTCCTGACCGCCGTGGTCCCCCGCTCCACCGAGGCGAGCCTGTTCGCCGAGGTGCTGGGCAAGGAGCTGTTCCGCGATCTGCGCCAGAAGGGCGGCTACTCCTACACGGCCACCGCCGAGTACTGCCCGCGCGACACCGGGGCCGCGACCGTCGTCGCGTATGCCGACGCCCTCCCGCAGAAGCAGGACGCGATGGTCGGCGCGTTCGTGGACGTCCTCGCGAAGCTGCGCGCCGGACGGATCGAGCAGGCCGACCTGGACGCCGTACGGGCCTCCGCGCTGGCCCGGCTCGACGCCCCCGAGCTCGCCGCCCTCATGCTCCCGGGCACCGCCATGAACCAGCTGCTGCGCCACCGCGACCTCACCGTCGCCGGGGCGAGGGCCGAGCTGGAGGCCGTCACCGTCGAGGACCTGCACCGGGTCGCGCGCGCCGTCTGGGCCGACGCGCTGGTGCAGGTGCCCGGCCGCGGCCTGGACTGGGCGGGGTTCACGGCCGCGCCCGCCGCCTCCGAGCGGACCGTCACCGGGCAGTGCCACATCTCCGTGGAGCACCCCGGTATCAGGCTGATCGTGGGCTCCGAAGGCATCAGCCTGCTCGTGCCGGACAACCAGATCACCGTCCTGTACGCCGAGTGCTCGCTGCTCCAGGTCTACCCGGACGGCGCCCGCCACCTCGTCGGCAACGACGGCTTCACCCTGACCGTCGAGCCGACCCTGTACGGGATCACCGCGGCCGAACTGGCCCCGCTGGACGCCGCCGTCCCGGCCGGCGCCGTGGTCCGCATGCCGCCGCGCGACCCGGCCCGGATCCCGCGGCCGAACCCGGCGGACGCGCCCGGCACCACCTGGTGGGGGCGGAACGCGGGCACCGTCGGGTTCTGGGCGTTCGGCGTCTTCACCGTCGTCCTGGCCGTCGTCACGGCCCTGCTCGTCGTCGCGGAGACCGACCGGGAGATCACTCCGGACGGCGCGGACTGGGGCATGCTCCGCGGCTTCGTGCTGGGGACGGGGGCCTGCGCCGTCATCTGGCACAACATGTTCCGCAAGCGGCGCGGCACGGCCTGACCGCCCGCGGACGCCGGAAGGCCGGCGCCCCCCATGGGGCGCCGGCCTTCCGTACGTGCGGTGGGGCGGTCAGCGGCTGTGCTGCGAGTCCGCGATCGTGACCTCGACCCGCTGGAACTCCTTGAGCTCGCTGTAGCCGGTGGTGGCCATCGAGCGGCGCAGCGCGCCGAAGATGTTCATCGAGCCGTCCGGGGTGTGCGACGGGCCGGTGAGGATCTCCTCGGTGGTGCCGACCGTGCCGAGGTCGACCTTCTTGCCGCGCGGCACGTCCTCGTGGACGGCCTCCATGCCCCAGTGGTGGCCCTTGCCGGGCGCGTCGGTGGCACGGGCCAGCGGGGAGCCCATCATCACCGCGTCGGCGCCGCAGGCGACGGCCTTGGGGATGTCGCCGGACCAGCCCACGCCGCCGTCGGCGATGACGTGCACGTAGCGGCCGCCGGACTCGTCCATGTAGTCGCGGCGCGCCGCGGCCACGTCCGCGACGGCGGTGGCCATCGGGACCTGGATGCCGAGCACGTTGCGCGTGGTGTGCGCGGCGCCGCCGCCGAAGCCGACCAGGACGCCCGCGGCGCCGGTGCGCATCAGGTGCAGGGCCGCGGTGTAGGTGGCGCAGCCGCCCACGATGACCGGGACGTCGAGCTCGTAGATGAACTGCTTGAGGTTCAGCGGCTCGGCGGCGCCGGAGACGTGCTCCGCCGACACGGTGGTGCCGCGGATCACGAAGATGTCCACGCCCGCGTCGACGACGGCCTTGGAGAACTCGGCGGTGCGCTGCGGGGAGAGCGCCGCGGCGGTGACGACACCGGAGTCGCGCACCTCCTTGATGCGCTGGCGGATCAGGTCCGCCTGGATCGGGGCGGCGTAGATCTCCTGGAGGCGGCGGTTGGCGGACTCCTCCTCCAGCTCCGCGATCTCGTCGAGCAGCGGCTGCGGGTCCTCGTACCGGGTCCACAGGCCTTCGAGGTTCAGCACGCCGAGGCCGCCGAGCTCGCCGATGCGGATGGCGGTCTGCGGGGAGACGACCGAGTCCATGGGGGCGGCCAGGAACGGGAGCTCGAAGCGGTAGGCGTCGATCTGCCAGGCGATCGAGACCTCCTTCGGGTCTCGCGTGCGGCGGCTGGGGACGATGGCGATGTCATCGAACGCGTACGCCCTGCGGCCGCGCTTGCCGCGCCCGATCTCGATCTCAGTCACGTGTGGTGGCCTTTCCTCTGGGTCTGCCCGTCCAGTATCCCCGAACCCCGGCGGCTCGCGTTCCGGTGACCGCCGTACGGACGGCCCTGCCGCTCGGAACGGAGTGCGGGCACGCCGAAGGGGCGGGTCCGATCCGGACCCGCCCCTTCATACGATCACACCGCTCAGCCCTTGCGGGAGTAGTTCGGGGCTTCGACGGTCATCTGGATGTCGTGCGGGTGGCTCTCCTTGAGGCCCGCCGAGGTGATCCGGACGAACCGGCCGCGGTCCTGGAGCTCCGGCACCGTGCGGCCGCCGACGTAGAACATCGACTGGCGCAGGCCCCCGACGAGCTGGTGCACGACCGCGGAGAGCGGGCCGCGGTACGGGACCTGGCCCTCGATGCCCTCGGGGATGAGCTTGTCGTCGCCGCCCACGCCCTCCTGGAAGTAGCGGTCCTTGGAGAAGGACTTCTGCTCGCCGCGGGACTGCATGGCGCCGAGCGAGCCCATGCCGCGGTACGACTTGAACTGCTTGCCGTTGATGAACAGCAGCTCGCCCGGGGACTCCTCGCAGCCCGCGAGCAGCGAGCCGAGCATCACCGTGTCGGCGCCCGCGACCAGGGCCTTGGCGATGTCGCCGGAGTACTGCAGGCCGCCGTCGCCGATGACCGGGACGCCCGCGGCCTTGGCGGCCAGCGAGGCCTCGTAGATGGCGGTGACCTGCGGGACGCCGATGCCGGCGACGACGCGGGTGGTGCAGATGGAGCCGGGGCCGACGCCGACCTTGATGCCGTCGCAGCCGGCATCGATGAGCGCCTGGGCGCCGTCGCGGGTGGCGACGTTGCCGCCGATGACGTCCACGCCGGAGTTCGACTTGATCTTGGCGACCATGTCGCCGACCAGGCGGGAGTGGCCGTGGGCGGTGTCGACGACGATGAAGTCGGCGCCCGCCTCGATCAGGGCCTGGGCGCGGTCGTACGCGTCGCCCGCGACGCCGACGGCGGCGCCGACGAGCAGCCGGCCGTCCTTGTCCTTGGCGGCGTTCGGGTACTTCTCGGCCTTGACGAAGTCCTTGACCGTGATGAGGCCCTTGAGGATGCCCCCGTCGTCGACCAGCGGAAGCTTCTCGATCTTGTGGCGGCGCAGCAGCTCCATGGCGTCCACGCCCGAGATGCCGACCTTGCCCGTGACCAGCGGCATCGGGGTCATGACCTCGCGCACCTGGCGGCTGCGGTCCGACTCGAAGGCCATGTCGCGGTTGGTGACGATGCCGAGCAGCTTGCCGGCCGGGTCGGTGACCGGGACGCCGGAGATGCGGAACTTCGCGCAGAGCTGGTCGGCCTCGCGCAGCGTCGCGTCCGGGTGGACCGTGATCGGGTCGGTGACCATGCCGGACTCGGAGCGCTTGACCAGGTCGACCTGGTTGGCCTGGTCGGCGATGGAGAGGTTGCGGTGCAGGACGCCGACGCCGCCCTGGCGGGCCATCGCGATGGCCATGCGGGACTCGGTGACCTTGTCCATGGCCGCGGACAGCAGCGGAACGTTCACGCGGACGTTGCGCGAGATGAGGGAGGAGGTGTCGATGGCGTCAGGCGACATGTCCGACGCGCCCGGCAGCAGCAGCACGTCGTCGTAGGTCAGTCCGAGCGTGGCGAATTTGTCGGGTACTCCGGTCGAACCGCTGTCGGTCATGACACCTTCCCAAATGGTCTTGCTCAGCGCGGATGTCCATGCTAACGGGATCCCGACGCGTCTCATTCCACGAGCAAGGTCAAGCAGAAGTTTCGTCGCTTCCTACGACGACGCCTGCCGCTCGCCTACTGCTCGGCCAGCGCGCGCAGCCTGCTGAGCGCCCTGTGCTGTGCGACGCGCACCGCGCCCGGCGACATCCCGAGCATCTGCCCGGTCTCCTCGGCGGTCAGCCCGACAGCGACCCGCAGCACGAGCAGCTCGCGCTGGTTCTCCGGCAGGTTGGCCAGCAGTTTCTTGGCCCACGCGGCGTCACTGCTCAGCAGTGCCCGCTCCTCGGGGCCGAGCGAGTCGTCGGGGCGCTCGGGCATCTCGTCGGAGGGCACGGCCGTACTGCCCGGATGCCGCATGGCGGCCCGCTGCAGGTCGGCGACCTTGTGCGCGGCGATGGCGAAGACGAAGGCCTCGAAGGGGCGCCCGGTGTCCCGGTAGCGCGGCAGGGCCATCAGGACGGCGACGCAGACTTCCTGGGCCAGGTCCTCGACGAAGTGACGAGCATCACCCGGAAGCCGCGAGAGCCGCGTGCGGCAATAGCGGATGGCCAGGGGGTGCACGAAGGCGAGCAGGTCGTGCGTGGCCTGCTCGTCGCCGTCCACCGCACGGCGTACGAGCGCGCTGACGGCCCCGGCACTGCCGCCTTTGGCGGCGCCGGTGGGGCCTGTGGCCGCGGGTGACCCCAGGGCCTCGTCGTCGCGCATCAATCCATGGTGCCTTGGCGCCGGAGTATTCGCGGCACTGCGGCCCGTGTTGTGCATCGAAGCGTTATGCGGAGCGGGTGCGCCGGTACCCATCGTCTGCGCCTCCCCTCCCGCTCGGCCGAACTGTCCCCACACCCTCAAGGATGCGGCATCGCGCACGAAGCGACACGTCCCTTGGATTGTGCCCCGCCGATCCCGGGTGCGCACCGGGTACGACAGGACAGCCGGGCGGCACCGCGCGGACCCGAGCGCGGCACCAGCTCGCCGCCCCGTCCGCCGGTGGCGGACGGGACTGCTCCGGGGCGGCCCGCGGTCAGCGGACGGGGGCGACGGGGCCCGGGGCCGTACGGCCGCGGGTCAGCGGACCAGGCCCCAGCGGAAGCCGAGCGCCACGGCGTGTGCCCGGTCGGATGCGCCCAGCTTCTTGAACAGACGGCGGGCGTGGGTCTTGACCGTGTCCTCGGAGAGGAAGAGCTCGCGCCCGATCTCCGCGTTGGACCGGCCGTGGCTCATGCCCTCCAGCACCTGGATCTCGCGCGCGGTGAGCGTGGGCGCGGCGCCCATCTCGGCCGAGCGGAGCCGGCGCGGGGCCAGTCGCCAGGTCGGGTCGGCGAGGGCCTGGGTGACCGTGGCCCGCAGTTCGGCGCGCGAGGCGTCCTTGTGCAGGTAGCCCCGGGCGCCGGCGGCGACCGCGAGGGCCACGCCGTCCAGGTCCTCGGCGACCGTCAGCATGATGATGCGGGCGCCGGGGTCGGCCGAGAGCAGGCGGCGGACCGTCTCCACACCGCCGAGCCCGGGCATCCGTACATCCATCAGAATCAGGTCGGAGCGGTCGGCACCCCAGCGGCGGAGGACTTCCTCGCCGTTGGCAGCCGTCGTCACACGCTCGACGCCGGGCACGGTGGCAACCGCGCGACGGAGCGCCTCTCGGGCAAGCGGGGAGTCGTCGCAGACGAGGACGGAAGTCATGACCGCCCTCCGCAGCTGCTGATGCGCGTCACCTTGAGCCTCCAGGCTGGTACGTATCGTCACCTGTGCGATCGATGCCCCCGGACATCTGTCCGAGAACTTCTTGGTTCAACCGCACTCGCTCTCTCAACGATGGTCACTCGAAAGAGTTACGGGTCGGACGGACACCTTCGGCACTCTACGTGAGGAAGCGATCACGGCGCAGGCACCACTCGCCGCGTGTCCTCCATCTGGAGCTATGCCCTATTTGGCGGCTTTCCTTCCGTTTGGCATGTGTCTGAGGCTAGATTCCCAATGAGTCATATTTACATCTACTCCGACAGTAGGTGTGGAGACCCTTGGAGACACGGACCGTATCCGCCTCAGTACCGGCACCAAGAGGACTACCCATGGCAGATTTCTCCCGCCTCCCCGGACCGAACGCCGACCTCTGGGACTGGCAGCTGCTGGCCGCCTGCCGAGGAGTCGACAGCTCCCTCTTCTTCCACCCGGAAGGCGAGCGGGGCGCGGCCAGGAGCGCGCGCGAGGCCTCGGCTAAAGAGGTCTGCATGCGTTGCCCGGTGCGTTCGGAATGCGCCGCGCACGCACTAGCCGTCCGCGAGCCCTACGGGGTGTGGGGCGGCCTCACCGAGGACGAGCGCGAAGAGCTGATGGGCCGCGCCAGGCACCGCCTGATCCCCGCGTCGAGTGCGATCGGACCGATCGCTCCGCACTAGCAGCCGTCGAAACGTCCGAAGGAACGTTTCTCCCCTGTCGTGCGTCCCGGGCCCGGGGCGCCACCCGATCGGCCGTACCGCCGTACGGTCCCTCGCGTGGCGGCCCGCCCGGTGCATGCGCGCATCCGGACCCGTACGCATCACTCGTACGGGCGCACCTCACCCGGCGCGTCGCCCGCGCTTCGCCCGCGCGGCGTCCGCACACCGCGCCGGCGCGGCGGCTTCAGCGCGCCGCGGCCCGCTCCAGCTCGGCCACCGTCGCGGCCACGGCCGGCACCCGGGCCAGGTCCGGCAGGGTCAGCGCGACCACCTCGCGCTCCACGGCCGGCTCCACCGCCAGCGTGCTCACGCCCTTTGCCCGTACGGACTCCACCGCGAGCTCCGGCAGCACCGCGACCCCGAGCCCGGCCCCGACCAGCCCGACCACGGCCGGGTAGTCGTCGGTGGCGAAGTCGATGCGCGGGGTGAAGCCCGCCCCCTCGCACACCTCCACCAGGTGGCGGCGGCACCGCGGACAGCCGGCGATCCAGGGCTCGCCCGCCAGCTCCGCCATCCCCACCCGCCCGGCACCGGCCAGCCGGTGGCCCTCGGGGACCAGCCCGACGAGCCGGTCGGTCAGCAGCGGCCGGACCACGAGGTCCTCCCACTCGGCCGCGGAGCCCCGCCCGTCGGCGTCCCCGCCGTACCGGAACGCCAGCGCCACGTCGCAGTCGCCCTCGCGCAGCATCTCCACCGAGCGCGGCGGCTCCGCCTCGACCAGCGAGATCCGGGTGCCGGGGTGCGCGGCGCGCATCGCCGCCAGCGCGGTCGGCACCAGGGTGGAGCTGCCGCTGGGGAAGGACACCAGCCGGACCCGGCCCGCGCGCAGCCCGGCGATGGCCGCGACCTCCTCCTCGGCGGCGGTGAGCCCGGCGAGGATCCCGGCGGCATGCCGGACCAGCGCCTCACCTGCCTGGGTGAGGCGCATCTCGCGCCCGGTCCGGATGAGCAGCGGGGTGCCGGCCGACTGCTCCAGCGCCTTCATCTGCTGGGAGACGGCGGGCTGGGTGCAGCCGAGCTCGCGGGCGGCGGCGGAGAAGGACCCGGTCCCGGCGACAGCGCGCAGAACCCGGAGATGACGTGCCTCGATCACACTTCGAGCATAAGGCCTACTTTGACCAGCGGGGGAATACTCCAGTGCCGCTTTGAGGCGGCTCGGCTAGCGTTGGACCATGCCACCCACGCCTTCCACGCCGGCCGTGCCCTCCGCGTCCCTCGCGGCGGCCACGGCCCCCGCACGCCTCGTCTCCGTCAACCTCGGCCGCGCCACCCCCGTCGACTACACCGACGCAGCGAGCGGACTGACCGGCATCGGCAAGCGGCCCGCGCCCGGCCCGGTCCGCGTCTTCGCCCCGGGCCCCAAGGGCGTCGGGGGGAGCGGGGTCGAGGGCGACGACATCTGCGACCTGCGCCACCACGGCGGCGAGCACCAGGCCGTGTACGCGTACGCCCGGGAGGACCTGGACTGGTGGGAGCGCGAACTCGACCGCGAGCTGCCCGGCGGGATCTTCGGGGAGAACCTCACCACCTCCGGCCTCGACGTGAACGGCGCACTGCTCGGCGAGCGCTGGCGCATCGGCCCGGACCTGGTCCTCGAAGTGGCCTCGGCCCGCATCCCCTGCCGGACCTTCCAGGGCGCGGTCGACGAGAAGTCCTGGGTCAAGCGGTACACGCAGGCCGCCCGCCCGGGCGCGTACCTGCGGGTGATCGAAGAGGGTTCGGTCTCGCCCGGCGACACCATCGAGGTGATCCACCGTCCGGAGCACGAGGTGACGGTGGAGTTCTGGTTCCGGGCCTTCACCACCGAGCGCGCGCTGCTCCCGCGCACACTGGCGGCGGGCGCGGCGATGGAGCCGAAGGCGCACGAGACCGTACGGGCGTACGTGGAGAAGTACGGTTCGCACGGCGGGAAGTAGCCGCGGGCGGCGCCGGTGGCGGGACACCGCACCGGCCCGCCACCCGGGCGGCTAGGTTGCGCACATGACGACTGCGTTGATTACGGGATCCACGGCGGGCATCGGCGCCGCCTTCGCCCGGCGGCTCGCCGCCCAGGGCCACAACCTCGTACTGGTGGCCCGGGACACCGAGCGGCTGGCCGAGCAGGCCACCGAACTGCACGACCGGCACGGGATCGAGGCCGAGGTACTGCCCGCCGACCTCTCCTCCGACGAGGGCATCGCGGCGGTCGAGGCACGCCTCGGCGACCGCAAGCACCCGGTGGACCTGCTGGTCAACAATGCGGGCTTCGGGAACAAGGGCCGGTACCTGGAAGTCTCCATGGCCGACGAGCTGACCATGCTGAAGGTGCACATCGAGGCCGTGCTGAGGCTGACCTCGGCGGCCACGGAGTCCATGCGCTCGCGCGGGCGCGGCGGCGTCATCAACGTGGCGTCGGTGGCGGCCTTCGTACCGCGCGGTACGTACGGGGCGAGCAAGGCCTGGGTCGTGCAGTTCACGCAGGGCGCGGCCAAGGACCTGGGCGGCTCCGGGGTGCGGCTGATGGCGCTGTGCCCGGGCTTCGTGCGCACCGAGTTCCACCAGCGGGCGGGCATGGGCACGGACAACATCCCCGGCTGGATGTGGCTGGACGCCGACAAACTGGTGGCGTCGGCACTGGCCGACCTGGCGCGCGGCAAGACGGTGTCGGTTCCGGACCCCCGGTACAAGGCGCTGATGGGCGTGGTGAAGCTGACGCCGCGCGGGCTGCTGGGCGGGGTGTCCTCGCGTACGGGCCGCAAGTACGGGCCGCAGTAGCCGGGCCACCCGATCCGCCAAATGGGCGAAATCTCCCTAAAATGGACACGTCTTTAGTGGACACGTCCATCCAGCCCGGGAGACGCCATGACATTCGTACAGATAATCGATTACAAGACCAGTCGGCAGGACGACCTCAACCAGCTGCTCGACCGGTACGTCTCGCAGAGCCAGGGCAAGCGCACCGTCACCCACAGCATCGTGGGCAAGGACCGCGAGAACGAGAACCACTACGTGGACGTGGTCGAATTCCCCTCGTACGAAGAGGCCATGAGGAACTCTCATCTCCCGGAGACGGACAAGATGTTCCAGGAGATGGTGGCCCTCTGTGACGGGATGCCCAGCTTCACCAACCTGGACGTCGTCCGGGACGAGCACCTCAACACGATGCTGGTGAACCGGATGTACGACGAGATCGCGATGAAGGGAGACATGTCCGTCATCCCCGAGGTCTTCGCGACGGACTACCGCGACCACGACATCAGCAACCCCGAGGACAAGATCGGGCCCGCCGGAATCCGCGAGGACGTGGAGGGATGGCGGAGCGCCTTCGACTTCAGCTTCACGAAGGACGCCCAGATGGCACAGGACGACTACGTCACCACCCTGTGGACCTGGACCGGCAAGCACAAGGGCGAGTTCATGGGCGTCGCACCGACCGGCAAGACCTGCACGATGACCGGCACGACGGTCTTCCGATGTCAGGACGGCATGATCAAGGAAGGCTGGTGGCACTACGACGCCATGGCCCTGATGCGCCAACTGGGCGTGATGTAGGCCCCGCACATACGGGAAGGCCCCGTTCCGCAGCTGCGGAACGGGGCCTTCCCCATGCGTGGCGCGATCAGTGGCTGTGGCCGTGACCGTGGCCGTGGCCCGCGTCGGCCTCTTCCTCGGCCGGCTTCTCGACGACCAGGGTCTCGGTCGTGAGCAGCAGGGAGGCGATGGAAGCGGCGTTCTCCAGCGCGGAGCGGGTGACCTTGACCGGGTCGATGACGCCGGCCTTCACCAGGTCGCCGTACTCGCCGGACGCGGCGTTGAAGCCCTGGCCCTTGTCGAGCTCGGCGACCTTCGAGGTGATGACGTAGCCCTCGAGGCCGGCGTTCTCGGCGATCCAGCGCAGCGGCTCGACGGCGGCGCGGCGCACGACCGCGACACCGGTGGCCTCGTCGCCGGCCAGGCCGAGGTTGCCCTCAAGGACCTTCACGGCGTGGACGAGCGCGGAGCCACCGCCGGAGACGATGCCCTCCTCGACCGCGGCGCGGGTCGCCGAGATGGCGTCCTCGAGGCGGTGCTTCTTCTCCTTGAGCTCCACCTCGGTGGCGGCGCCGACCTTGATGACGCAGACGCCGCCGGCGAGCTTCGCCAGGCGCTCCTGCAGCTTCTCGCGGTCCCAGTCCGAGTCCGTGGACTCGATCTCGGCCTTGATCTGGTTGACGCGACCGAGGACTTCCTCGTGGCTGCCGCCACCGTCGACGATGGTCGTGTCGTCCTTGGAGATCGTGACGCGGCGGGCGGAACCCAGTACGTCCAGACCGGCCTGGTCGAGCTTGAGGCCGACCTCCTCGGCGATGACGGTGGCACCGGTGAGGGTGGCCATGTCCTGGAGCATCGCCTTGCGGCGGTCGCCGAAGCCGGGGGCCTTGACGGCCACGGCGTTGAACGTGCCGCGGATCTTGTTGACGACGAGGGTGGAGAGCGCCTCGCCCTCGACGTCCTCGGCGATGATCAGCAGCGGGCGGGAGCCGCCGGCCTGGATGACCTTCTCCAGCAGCGGCAGGAGGTCCTGGATCGAGGAGATCTTGCCCTGGTTGATCAGGATGTACGGGTCGTCGAGGACGGCCTCCATGCGCTCCTGGTCGGAGACCATGTACGGCGAGAGGTAGCCCTTGTCGAAGGCCATGCCCTCGGTGAACTCCAGCTCCAGGCCGAAGGTGTTGGACTCCTCGACGGTGATGACACCGTCCTTGCCGACCTTGTCCATCGCCTCGGCGATGAGCTCGCCGACCTGCTGGTCCTGCGCGGAGAGCGCGGCCACGGCGGCGATGTCGGACTTGTCCTCGATCGGGCGGGCGGTCGCGAGGAGCTCCTCGGACACGGCCTTGACCGCGGCGTCGATGCCCTTCTTCAGGGCGGCCGGGGAAGCGCCGGCGGCGACGTTGCGCAGACCCTCGCGGACCAGCGCCTGGGCCAGCACGGTGGCGGTGGTGGTGCCGTCACCCGCGATGTCGTTGGTCTTGGTCGCCACCTCCTTCACGAGCTGCGCGCCCAGGTTCTCGTACGGGTCGTCCAGCTCGACCTCGCGGGCGATGGTGACACCGTCGTTGGTGATGGTGGGGGCGCCGAACTTCTTGTCGATGACGACGTTGCGGCCCTTGGGGCCGATCGTCACCTTGACCGTGTCGGCAAGCTTGTTGACGCCGCGCTCAAGGGCACGACGGGCGTCCTCGTCGAACTTCAGAATCTTCGGCATGGAAGCGGTTCAGCCCTCTCGATAACTCGGGTTTAACGAACTGCGCCCCTCGCCGCCCGGCAATCAGCGGGGTGACCAGGGGCGCAGCTCAAAGCAGTGCTTTGGTGAATTACTTCTCGACGATCGCGAGCACGTCGCGAGCCGAGAGGACGAGGTACTCCTCGCCGCTGTACTTCACTTCGGTGCCGCCGTACTTGCTGTACAGCACGATGTCGCCGACGTTGACGTCCAGCGGGAGACGCTGGCCGTCCTCGAAGCGACCCGGACCGACCGCGAGGACGACGCCCTCCTGGGGCTTCTCCTTCGCGGTGTCCGGGATGACCAGGCCGGAGGCCGTGGTCTGCTCGGCGTCGAGCGGCTGGACCACGATGCGGTCCTCGAGCGGCTTGATGGCAACCTTGGAGCTGGCGGTCGTCACGATCCGACCTCCCCCTTCGGAGATCCGGGGTTAACTGTCTGAGGTGGCGACCAGGTCGATCCGTCGTCGCGGGTGCCGGACCTGCCTGTCGCTGTGTTGGCACTCACCGGGGGCGAGTGCCAGGTGCGAGACTATTCCGGTGATTAGCACTCGGTCAAGCGGAGTGCCAATCACTGCCGTGGGCGTTGCGCGGAGGTGGCCGCCCGGCCCCTGGAATCCGCACGCGCGAGCGACTCCGACCCGCTACTGTCCGCGCCATGACCAGGACGAACTCCGGCCTCCGACGGGTGCACGCCATCCCGGTCGCCGTCGGACTCGCGTGCGGGATCTACGCGTTCTCGTTGGCCGTACCCAGGCTCGCGACCCAGCTGACGGGGGTGGACGGCACCTTCCGCGCGGAGCGGTGCACCTGGGAGAAGGTCTCGGCCGAGGACCTGGAGGCGGCGTGCACGGGGTCCTTCACCGCGTCCGACGGATCCTTCACGATCAGCCGGATCAGGGCGGAGGGCTGGTTCGAGACCCCGCCGACCGGACCGGTCGTCTCCCGGGTCAGCGGCCCGTCGGCCGACAAGGCCGTGCGCCCGGGCGTCATCACCTCGCTGGCCCCCATGGGCCTGGGCCTGGTGGCCCTCGCCTTCCCCGCATGGGCCCTGACCGCGGCCGGCCGCGAGCTCCTCGGCCGTCGGCGTGCGGGACGCGGGGCCCCGCACGCAGCAGTCACGTCCGATATGTGACGCTTGAGCGATGCGCATCCTGGTGGTCGAAGACGAAGTCGGCCTCGCCGAGTCCCTGCGGCGCGGCCTGGCCGCCGACGGCCACTGGGTCGAGGTCGCCCACGACGGCCACCGCGGCCTCGAACTCGCTCTCACCGGCGGCGCCTCCCCCGGAGCCGCGGGCGGACCGTACGACGTCGTCCTCCTCGACCTGATGCTCCCCGGGCTCACCGGGTACGAGATCTGCACCCGGATGCGAGCCCACGGCAACCGCACCCCCGTCCTGATGCTGACCGCCAAGGACGGCGAGTACGACGAGGCCGAGGGCCTGGACTCCGGCGCCGACGACTACCTCACCAAGCCGTTCTCCTTCGTCGTCCTCGCCGCCCGGATCCGCGCACTCGCCCGCCGCGCCGGCGCCCCCGAACGCGCCACCACCCTCCAGGCCGGCGACCTCGTCCTCGACCCCCAGGGCCGCCGCTGCCGCCGCGGCGCGCAGGACATCGAGCTGACCGCCCGCGAGCTCGGCGTACTCGCCTGCCTGATGGAGCAGCCCGGCCGGGCCGTCGCCAAGCAGGACATCCTCGACGTCGTCTGGGACACCCCGCACGGCATCGACCCGAACATCGTCGAGGTCTACGTGTCCTCGCTCCGCAAGAAGATCGACGCCCCCTTCGGCCGCCGCTCGATCCTCACCGTCCACGGCACCGGCTACCGGATGGCGCCCGACGGTGGTTAGGACCGTCCGTGCCCGCGCCGCCGCTGCCGCCGCCCTCGCGATGGCCGCCGTACTCGCCACCGGAGGGCTGTGGCTGTACACCCTGCTGCGCGCCAACCTCCTGGAGAACACCACCGGCCGCACCGAGCTCGCCGCCCGCAAGGTCGCCGCCCAGCTCGACGCCCGCACCCTCCAGCCGGGCGGCCGGCTGCCCGTGCCCGAGGGCGGGGTGGACCTGGTCCTCGTACGGGACGCGCAGGGGCGCACCGTCAACAGCACGGCGGACCCGGCCGGCACCGGCACCGGCACCGGCACCGGCAAGGACTCCCCCGACTTCGGCGGGCTGCGCCCCGGCGCCGGGACGGACTCCCGGTCGACGGTCCTGCCGCCCGAGCGCCCCGGCGCGGAACGGCGCGTGGTCGTCGTGGTCCAGGCCCCCGGTCCGCCGGGGGCGCACGACCCGCACCTCGTGTACGCGATGACCGTGCTCGGCGACGTCGACGACGCGACCAGCGCGGCCGCCGTCGGGCTGCTCGCCGGCTCACCCCCGCTGATCGCCTTCGCGGCGGGCCTGGCCTGGTGGGTGGCCGGGCACGCGCTGCGCCCCGTCACCGCGATCCGAACCGAGCTGGCGGCCGTCACCGCGAGCGAGCTCGACCGGCGGGTCCCGGACCCGGGCGGCGCCGACGAGATCGCGCAGCTGGCCCGGACGGTCAACAACACGCTCGACCGGCTGGAGCGCAGCGACGCCCGGCAGCGGCAGTTCACCGCCGACGCCTCGCACGAGCTGCGCAACCCCCTCGCGGCCGTCCGGTCCCGGCTGGAAGTGGCGCTGGCCATGGACCGCCCCGACCGGGAGTCGGTGGCCGCCGCACTGGCCGACACCGAGCGGCTCCAGCGCATCGCCGCCGACCTGCTCCTGCTGGCCCGGCTCGACGGCGGGCCGGCGCCGCGCACCGAGCCGGTGGACCTCGCGCTGCTCGCCGCCGAGGACGCGGCGCGGCGCCCGAACCCCCGGGCCCGGCTACGGCTGGACGCGCGGGCGCCCGTACCGGCGGCCGGGGACCCGGCGCGGCTGGAGCGGGCGCTGGCCAACCTGGTGGACAACGCCCTGCGGTACGCCCGCGCGGAGGTCGTCGTACGGGCGGCGCAGGAGGACGGCTGGGCTCTGCTGGAGGTCACGGACGACGGCCCCGGCATCCCGGAGGCCGACCGGGACCGGGTCTTCGAGCGGTTCGTACGGCTGGACGCGGACCGGGGCCGGGCCAGCGGCGGGACCGGTCTGGGCCTGGCCATCGCCCGGGAGATCGCGCGGGCGCACGGGGGCGACGTACGGGCGCCGGCGGCGCCGTCCGGGGGCGCGCAGCTGCTGCTGCGCCTGCCGGGGCGCCCGCCCGGGGGCACCGCCGCGCCCCGGGTCTGAAGGCGGGTTCAGGACCTTCAGCTTTTCTTCAGCACCGTGCCCCCACCATCGACAGGCATGACTGCGCAACGGAGGAAGACCAGCCGCCGCAAGCCGCTGACGCGCCGGCGCCGGCTCGGCCGCACGCTGCTGATCACCGGCTGCGCGCTGACCGTGATGGCGGGCGGCGGCGCCTGGTACGTCTACAAGGACCTGGTCTCCAGCATCGGCAGCTCCAAGGCGCTGGAGGGCGCCGAGAAGTCGAAGCACGGCGATACGAACATCCTGCTGATGGGTCTCGACAGCCGCCGCGACCAGAACGGCGAGGACCTGCCGAAGGAGATCCTCGACAAGCTGCACGCCGGCGCCAGCTCGGACGTCGGCGGGTACAACACGAACACCCTGATCCTGCTGCACGTCCCCGGCGACGGGGGCAAGGCGAAGGCCTTCTCGATACCGCGCGACGACTTCGTCACCCTGTACGGCGTGCCCGGGTTCACCGGGAAGAGCAAGATCAAGGAGGCGTACGGGCTGGCCAAGGCCAAGGTCGAGGACCAGCTCGTCGCCAAGGGGGTCAAGGACAAGCGGCAGCTGGAGCACGAGGGCCGCGAGGCGGGGCGCAAGGCCGAGATCGAGACGGTGCGCAACTTCCTGGGCGTCCCGATCGACCACTTCGCCGAGCTGAACCTGGCCGGTTTCTACCACCTGGCGAGCGCACTGGACGGCGTACCGGTGTGCCTGAAGAAGGCGACGAAGGACTCCTACTCGGGGGCCGACTTCCCGGCGGGCAAGCAGACCCTGAACGGCCAGCAGGCCCTGGCCTTCGTCCGGCAGCGGCACGGTCTGACCATGGGCGACCTGGACCGGACGAAGCGGCAGCAGGCCTTCCTGGCGGGGGCGACCTACAAGCTGAACCAGGCCGGGACGTTCACGGATCCGGTGAAGCTGCTCAAGCTGGTCAATACGGCGAAGGAGGACGTGGTGACCGATGAGGGATGGGATCTGCTGTCCTTCATCAAGCAGGCTAAGAACCTGTCCGGGGGCAATGTGGACTTCACGACACTGCCCATCGAGGGGTTCGACAGGAACCATGGCGCCGAGATAAACGTCGTAGACGATATGAAGATAAAGCGCCTCATTGCCGAGCAGATAGGGCCCAAGGGCACCGCGAGCCCGAGCGCACCGGGCGCCGCTCCCTCCTCACCGGGGACGCCCGCACCGCCCCCGACCACCGGCTCACCGAGTTCGCGCGGCTCCTCGGACGCCCCGAGCACCGCCCCGGCCCCCGCCCCGTCCCAGAAGAGCAGCGGCACCCCCGCCATCGACGGCGGCGGCGTTCCGTGCGTGGACTGAGGCCCATCACGACGTCGGGCGCCCGGCGTCGCACCGAGGCACTGCTGCTGGTCTTCGTCGTCGGCATCGCAGTTTTCGGCCACACCGTGGCGGGCCTGGCGATGAACGACGCGCTGCCGCCCAACCTCACCGGCTTCACGGTCAGCCTGTCGCTGCTGGCCCTGGTGGGGCACCTGGGCATCCGCCGGTTCGCGGCGTACGCGGATCCGCTGATCTTCCCGCTGGCCATGCTGCTGACCTCGCTCGGACTGGTGCTGCTGCACCGCCTCGACCAGGGGTACATCGAGCGCTACAACTCGGTGGCGAACGCGCCGGGGCAGCTGCTGTGGACGGTGATCGGGGTCGCGGCCTGCATCGTCGTGGTGGCGCTGCTGCGCGACCACCGGCTGCTGCAGCGGTTCATCTACATCACGATGGCCGTCTCGCTGGTGCTGCTGATCGCCCCGGCGCTCTTCGGCGCGGACGCGTACGGCGCCAAGCGCTGGATCAAACTCGGCGCGCTGTCCTTCCAGCCCGGCGAGTTCGTCAAGCTGACGATCGCGGTCTTCTTCGCCGGGTACCTGGTCATCCACCGGGACTCGCTGGCCCTGACCGGCCGGAAGTTCCTGGGCATGCGGCTGCCCCCGATGCGCCAGCTCGGCCCGATCATCACCGTGTGGATCGTCTCGATGCTCGTGCTCGTCTTCGAGCGCGACCTCGGCACCTCGCTGATCTTCTTCGGCGTCTTCGTGGTGATGCTGTACGTCGCGACCGAGCGCACCAGCTGGGTGGTGTTCGGCGTACTCATGGCCTCGGCGGGCGCCTTCGTGGTCGGCTCGACCGAGCCGCACGTCAAGGCCCGCGTGGCCGCCTGGCTGGAGCCGCTGTCGTACTACTGGAAGGACCGGCCGCCGGGGGTCATCTCCGACCAGTCGGCACAGGCCCTGTTCAGCTTCGGCACCGGCGGCGTCTCCGGCACGGGCCTCGGCAGCGGGCACCCCGAGCTGATCGCCTTCGCGGGGCGCAGCGACTTCATCCTGACCACGGTCGGCGAGGAACTGGGCCTGGCCGGGGTCATGGCCGTGCTGCTCCTGTACGGGCTCCTCGTGCAGCGGGGCCTGCGGATGGCGCTCGACGCCCGCGACCCGTTCGGCAAACTCCTGGCGGTGGGCCTGGCCGCGGCGCTGGCCCTCCAGGTCTTCGTGGTGGCGGGCGGCGTGACGGGCCTGATCCCCCTGACGGGCAAGGCCCTGCCGTTCCTGGCCAAGGGCGGCTCGTCCCTGCTGGCCAACTGGGTCATGATCGCCCTGCTCCTACGCATCAGCGACAGCGCGGAACGCCAACGCGAGGCCGACTCCCGCGACCCGGCGGAAACGACGATCACGGCGGGGGTGGGGGCGGGGGTGTAGGGCGGGGGTTGTCGGGATGGAGCGGCTGGCGGGGGTGTGAGGGGCGGGCCGGGAGCGGGGTTTTGCGGTGCTGCTCCTGGGCGGGGGCGTTGACGGGTTTGGGGGTTTCCCGTCAGTCCCAGCGTCTCTCCGTGTCGGTCCGCCCTGTCAAGGGCGCTCCCTGCGGTCGCGTCGCTGCGCGATGGCCTTCGGCCACCCTTGACAGGCCGGCCCGCCACGGAAAGACAGGACTGTCGGGAACCCCCCAAAAGAACGGGCCGGGTGCCGATCCATGCCTTCCCGGCCCGGAACTCCCATGCAGGGCGAAACCCGCCTGCGGGGACCAAAGACGACCCCAACCTGCCCCAAACAGCGGTGAAATGACCCTGGCGGGGGGTCAGGCGCCCCAAATCGCTACGCGCTCCTCCATGACGGCGTCAGCGACCCTCTTGGGCTGGACATAAGCCGCCCACAATCGCTACGCGCTCCCCGCCAACCGCGACCGACGACCGCCTGTGGCTGGACATAAGCCGCCCACGACCATCAGATCCTCTCCCTGACGGCGACCCACGACCGTCCGTGGCTGGACATAGGCCGCCCAAGACCATCAGATCCTCTCCCTGACGGCGACCCACGACCGTCCGTGGCTGGACAGAGGCCGCCCACGACCATCAGGCCCACTCATCAACGGCGACCGACGACCGTCTGTAGCTGGGCAGAGGCCGCCCACAGCCATCAAGCCTTCCCATCGACCGCGACTGACCCTCGTCTGCGGCTGGTCATGGGCCGACCACGACCCTCACGCCCCTCAACGACGGAGACTGACACCCGTCTAGGGCCGGGCAGAGCCCGCCCACGACTTTCAGGTCCTCCCACCGCCCGCGACTGGCCCTGGTCTGGGGCTGTTGTGGTTTGTGGGGCCCGTTGGGGCCTGCCGGAGGGTGGAAAGCGGTCCAGGTGGAGCGTGAGGCCGGATCCGTCAACCTCAGACTCCGTCAGAGGCCCACCGGCCTCCCAACAGCCTCAAAATGGCCCCAGTCAGCCGCATTTGGGCGCCACCATCCTGGATTTGGCCCTGTGGGGGCCATCTCAGCCCCTAGCAGCCGGCAGTCGCCGCCTCGGAGGAGCACGAGCAATCGTTGGCGGCCTATGTCCAACCCCAGACGGTCGCTGACGCCGTCCTGGAGGAGCGCGTAGCGATTGTGGGCGGCCTATGTCCAGCCCAAGAGGGTCGGAGACGCCGTCGGTGAGGAGCGCGAGCGATCGTTGGCGGCCTATGTCCAGCCCAAGAGGGTCGCTGACGCCATTCGCGAGGAGCGCGTAGCGATTGTGGGCGGCTTATGTCCAACCCCAGACGGTCGTCGGACGCCATTCGCGAGGAGCGCGTAGCGATTTGGGGCGCCTGACCCCCCGCCAGGGTCATTTCACCGCTGTTTGGGGCAGGTTGGGGTCGTCTTTGGTCCCCGCAGGTGGTTCCGCCCTGCATGGGAGTTCCGGGCCGGGAAGGCATGGATCGGCACCCGGCCCGTTCTTTTGGGGGGTTCCCGACAGTCCTGTCTTTCCGTGGCGGGCCGGCCTGTCAAGGGTGGCCGAAGGCCATCGCGCAGCGACGCGACCGCAGGGAGCGCCCTTGACAGGGCGGACCGACACGGAGAGACGCTGGGACTGACGGGAAACCCCCAAACCCGTCAACGCCCCCGCCCAGGAGCAGCACCGCAAAACCCCGCTCCCGACCCGCCCCTCACACCCCCGACCCGCCACACCCCCGCAAAACCCCGCTCCCCGCCCGACCCGCCCCTCACACCCCCACCAGCCGCCCCGCCGTCCCGACACCCCCGCCCTACAAGTAATCCTCCAGCCGCCCGATCCGGTACCCCTGTTCCTGGATCCGCTGGAGCATGCGCGTCGTCATCTCCACCTCCGTCGCGCCCTTGAGTTCGGACGGGCCGCGGAAGTGGGCCAGGATGATGTCGCCCGGCTTGAGGGCGGAGCCCTCGGCGTACTGGAAGTTGTTGATCTGCATCGACACGCGCCACAGGACGAGCTGCGAGACGCCGCACTCGGAGGCGGCCTTGAGGGTGTCGTCGTTGTAGTTCCCGTACGGCGGCCGGAACCACGGCGGCTTGGTGCCGAAGCGTTTCTCCAGGCGTTCCTGCTGGCCGCATATCTCCTTCTTCTGCGCCGCGAAGGGCAGGGTCCGGAGGTTCGGGTGCGTCAGGGTGTGGTTGTTTATCGTGCTGCCGGAGCCGTTGTCGCGGAGCTTCTCGAAGTGGCCGTAGTCCGACGAGGCGATGCTGTCCGTCAGGAACATGCTGATCGGCAGTTTGAGATCGGCCGCCATCTTGAGGAACTCGGGGCTCTTCTCGGCGCCGTCGTCGAAGGTCAGGAAGACTATTTTCTCCCCGCCCGGCATGGGTATTCGGTCCGTCACCGGGACCTTGCCCGGCTTGGCCGGCGGGAGCTGGGGTTTGGCGGCGGGCTTGGGGGCGTACTGGACGGGGGCGGTCAGGCCCCATTTCCGGTACGCCTCGTCGCCCGGAGCCGCTGCCGCCGCCGACCCCGACGGCGAGGCGGAGGCGGAGGCGGACGGCGAGTCCGGCTTCTCCTCCATCGCCTTGCGGCCCAGCCGCTCGATGGGTTCGACGCTGTCCCCGCACCCCGACAGGGACAGCGCGAGCGCGCCGGCCACCAGCGTTCCGGCTACCAACCGGCGCGCGTACCTCACAAGTAGTCCTCCAGGCGAGCCACGGCATACCCCTTGTCCGTGACGGTCTTCATGACATGACGGATCATGTCAGGCATCGTGCCCTTCCAGTCCTCACGGCCCCGGAAGTGCGTGAGGATGATGTCACCGGCGTGCAGATCGCGGTCCCATTCGCGCCAGTCCATGCGGTTCGGGAAGGCCTCGGCGTTCCACAGCGGCACGGCCTTGATCCCGCAGGACTTGGCGGCCCGCAGCGTGTCCTCGTTGTAGTTCCCGTACGGCGGCCGGAAGAGCGTCGGCCGCTTGCCGAACTGCTTCTGGATGGTGTCCTGCTGGCCGCAGATCTCCTGGCGCTGCTTCTCGTACGAGAGCGCCGGCATGTACCGGTGGTTGAGGGTGTGGTTGTTCAGGGAGACGCCGGCGGCCTGCATCTCCTTGAAGTACGGGTAGTTGTCCTGCACCAGGTAGTCGCTGAGGAACGCGGTGTACGGAATCTTCAGCTCCTGCATCATCCTCAGGAACTCGGGGTCCTTCTCCGCACCGTCGTCGATCGTCAGGAAGACGACCTTGTCCTCGGTCGGCACGGTGGTGAAGACCGGCGGCAGGTTCTCCTGGTCCTCGACCTCGAAGCCCTCGCGCGTGGTGATCTCGGGCTTCTCCTTCGGCGCCGCCGGGGCCATCAGCGGCGGCTTGACCAGGCCCCACTTCTTGGCGGCGACGATCCGCGCCGCCTGGGCGGCCTTCAGCTTCTCGGCATAGCCGCCGAGCGCACCGGCCGCGCCCGCCTCGGCGCCCTTGGCGGCCTTGGCCTTCGCCGCCTTGTCCGGCGCGGACTCCGTGGAGCCGCATGCCGTTCCGAGGGCCGCGACCAGCAGTGCGGCCAGTGCCACCCCGAACCGGCCGCGCGGACCCGCCGCGAACCGGTGACCTTGTTGCGTCTTATGTTCCTTTTGTCCGACTAGCTGCATAGCTGCGCATCCTGGCATCCGACACGCCCCCGTTACGGCCGACACCGCGAACGGAATCCGACCTTCCTCCGAGTGGCGCACAGCAGACGACAATGGAGCCGTGACCCCCGAAGACTTCGCCGCGCTCCTCACCCCCGAGGGCCTCGCCCTCCTCGACTCGCTCCGCGCCTACGACCCCGCCCAGGAGCTGGCCGTCGCCACCCGGCTGCGCCGCGAGCACCCCGCCGGGCTGGTGTCCGCCGCACTCGGCCAGGCCCGCCTGCGGCAGCGCGCGGTGGCGAAGTTCGGGCCCGAGGACGCCTTCCGGATGTTCTTCACCCCCGGCGGAGGCGAGATGGCCACCCGCGCGTCCGTGGCCTCGTACCGCGCCGAGCGGCTCGCGGCCCTCGGCGTACGGAGCGTCGCGGACCTGTGCTGCGGCATCGGCGGGGACGCCCTCGCCCTGGCCCGGCTCGGCATCCGGGTGCTGGCGGTGGACCACGACCCGCTGACCGCCGCCGTCGCGCGCGCCAACGCCGGGGCGCTGGGGCTGGCGGACCTGATCGAGGTCCGGGAGGCGGACGTGACGGAGGTCGACGTGTCCTCGTACGACGCCGTCTTCATCGACCCGGCCCGGCGCGGCGGGCGCGGCCGGATCTTCGACCCCGAGAGCTACTCTCCGCCGCTGTCCTGGGCCGTGGAGACCGCCCGCGGTGCCAAGTACGCCGCCATCAAGATCGCACCCGGGATCCCGCACGAGGCCGTCCCCGCGGAGGCCGAGGCCGAGTGGATCTCCGACCAGGGGGACGTCAAGGAGGCGGTGCTCTGGTTCGGCACCTCGCCGGGCGAGATCCGCGCCACCCTGCTGCCCGGCCCGCGGGCCCTGCACACCGCCGACCCGCTGCCGGACCCGGAGGCGGGGACCGTGGGCCGCTGGCTCTACGAGCCCGACGGCGCCGTCATCCGCGCCCACCTCGTCGCCGAGGTGGCCGAGCAGCTCGACGGCCGGCTGATCGACCCGACCATCGCCTACATCACCGCCGACGAGCTGCGCGCGACGCCGTACGCGACGGCGTACGAGATCACCGACGTGCTGCCCTTCGGCCTGAAGAAGCTGAAGGCGCTGCTGCGCGAGCGCGGGGTCGGCATCCTGACCGTGAAGAAGCGCGGCTCCGCCATCGAACCCGAGGAGCTGCGCCGGAAGGTCAAGCCGCAGGGGCCGAACTCCGCGACCGTGTTCCTGACCCGGGTGGCCGGGGCCCCCTCGATGCTGATCGGCGCGCCGGCACCGATGCCGGTGTCTGCGCCTGCGCCTACCCCTGCTCCTACGCCGTAGGACGGCCGCCGCGGAAGGCGCGCACCGCCCACCGGTAGTGCGCGCCCGCCTTGCCCAGCCCCAGCAGGCCCGTGATCCACAGGATCATGCCGAGGCCCATGTAGTACGCGACTTCTGCGTACGTCTCCTCGCCCGGCCGCGCCGACACGGCGACCCCGAAGGTCACCCAGAGCCCGAGCACGCCCAGTGCGAAGGAGGTCAGCAGCCAGGCCAGGCTCCGCCCCGGCGCGCGGACCCCGGAGTCGGCGGCCGGATCCCGGCACAACTCGGCCCAGGCGCACAGCAGCTGCCGGACCTGGCGGTCGCGTCGGGCGCCGGAGGCGAGCCAGAACCCGGCCGGGACCAGTACGCCCACGCCGAGCGTGACGAAAACGAGGCCGAGGAGGAAGGAGACCGGGTCCCCCTCCTCGAAGGCCATCAGGCCCATGCCGACGAAGGACCAGCCGAGCGCGAAGACCGCCGACACCGTCCAGAGCAGCAGCAACCGCCCCAGCCCCAGGCTGCGTCGGCCGAGCTCGCGCAGGAACCGGGCCCGGTCGGCCCGTACGGCGGCCTCGTCCATCCAGTCGCGCAGGTGCGCCGGAGGGGGCGGCGGCGGCAGGTCACGGGAAGGCATGGGCATGACCATAGCGGCAGGCGTTCGAGATTCGCCTGAAGCCCAGCTCCGGGCCCGGCTCCGGGCTCCGGGCGCCGACCGCCGACCGCCGCCGAAGGCTCAGCCCCCGTCGGCCTCCACCGACTCGAACCGCCAGCGGTGCACCGCCCGCGTGATCAAGTCGGCTGCGGGTTCCGGGAGTTCGGGAAGGTCCGCAGCCACCCCCTCGGACGTCTCCCACCACGTGATCACGAGCACCCGGTCCTGCGGGGCCCTGAACACCTCGCGCCGCACGGGCTCCCGGGCGAGCACCCGCGAACGGGCCCACTCCAGCAGCTCGTTGCCCCGGCCCGGCACCGCCCGGGCCTCCCACATCAGCGCGACCGTGCTCATGAGTACAGGTTGTCCTTGCTCAACTCGTGCACGTGGTCGTGGTCGTGGCCGTGCGAGTGGCCCTGCGCATGCGCGGTTCCCGGCACGTGCGGGTCCGTCACCGGCAGCGAGGAGTCCGCCGACAGGTCCCAGTCCGAGGCCGGCCGGTTCCGCCTGACCATCTCCGCACCCAGCGCCGCCACCATCGCGCCGTTGTCGGTGCACAGCTTCGGCCGCGGCACCCGCAGGATGATCCCCGCGTCGTCGCACCGCTCCTGCGCGAGCGAGCGCAGCCGCGAATTGGCCGCCACACCGCCGCCGATCATCAGGTGGTCGACGCCCTCGTCCTTGCACGCGCGGATCGCCTTGCGCGTGAGCACGTCCACCACGGCCTCCTGGAAGGACGCCGCCACATCGCGCACCGGCACCTCCTCGCCGGCCTTCCGCTTCGCCTCGATCCAGCGGGCGACCGCCGTCTTGAGCCCGGAGAAGGAGAAGTCGTACGCCGCGTCGCGCGGCCCCGTCAGCCCGCGCGGGAAGTTGATCGCCTTCGGGTCGCCCTCGCGCGCGAGCCGGTCGATGACCGGGCCGCCCGGGAAGCCCAGCTGCAGCACCCGCGCGATCTTGTCGAAGGCCTCGCCCGCCGCGTCGTCGATGGTCGCGCCCAGCGGCCGTACGTCGCTCGTGATGTCCGGGGCCAGCAGCAGCGAGGAGTGCCCGCCCGACACCAGCAGCGCCATCGTCGGCTCGGGCAGCGGCCCGTGCTCCAGCTGGTCGACGCAGATGTGCGAGGCCAGGTGGTTCACCCCGTACAGCGGCTTGCCGAGCGCGTACGCGTACGCCTTGGCCGCCGAGACGCCCACGAGCAGCGCCCCCGCGAGGCCCGGACCCGCGGTGACCGCGATGCCGTCGAGGTCGCGGGCGCTGACCCCGGCCTCTTTCAGGGCGCGCTCGATGGTCGGGACCATCGCCTCCAGGTGCGCGCGGGAGGCCACCTCGGGCACGACTCCGCCGAAGCGCGCGTGCTCGTCCACGCTCGACGCGATGGCGTCCGCGAGCAGGGTCGTACCGCGGACCACGCCCACGCCGGTCTCGTCGCAGGAGGTCTCGATGCCGAGGACGAGGGGTTCGTCAGCCATGGGTCTCACTTCTTACGGCGTCTTGGTCGGTCGGGGGCAGGGACGTGGCGGGGTCGGCGAGGCGCATCACGAGCGCGTCGACGTTGCCGGGCTGGTAGTAGCCGCGCCGGAAGCCGATCGGCTCGAAGCCGAAGCGCTCGTAGAGCTTCTGGGCCCGGGTGTTGTCCACCCGTACCTCCAGCAGCACCTCGGCGCACTCGAACGCGGTGGCCGCGCGCAACAGGTCGGTCAGCAGCCGGGCGCCGAGCCCGGTGCCCCACTGGTCGCGGGCGGCCGCGATGGTCTGTACGTCGGCCAGGTCGCCGGCGGCGGCCAGCCCGGCGTAGCCCACGAGGCGGCCCGTCGGGTCTTCGGCGACGACGTAGCGGCGGGTTGCCTTGGGGCCGCGGGCCTGTGCGAGCTCGGACCAGAACATGCCGGCCGACCAGGCGTCCTCGGGGAACAGCTCGTGCTCCAGCTCCAGCACCGGGTCGATGTCCCACCAGCGCATCTCGCGCAGCACCACGGTCGAGGAGGTCACTTGGGGGTGACCACCTTGTAGTTCTTGGGCACCTCGGCGTCGGGCCTGCGCAGGTAGAGCGGGCTCGGAGGCAGGCCCGCGCCGTTCTCGAACTCGGCGCCGGCCGCCAGGCGCTCCGCGGCGAGGGCCGCCAGTGCCCCGGCCGACTGGTGCTCGGGGGCCCGCGCGTCCGGGAACACGTCCGGGTAGAGCAGCGCGCCCTGCCCGACGGCGGGCAGGCCCGCGACCCGCTCGGCGATCTCGGCCGGCCGGTCCACCGAGGGCCCGTCGACCCGGGTGCGCGGGTCCTCGTAGCGCGCCCAGTAGACCTCCTTGCGCCGCGCGTCGGTGGCGACGACGAAGGGGCCCTCGACCCCGGCGAGGCCCGCGGCGTACGCGAGCCCGTCGAGCGTGCACAGCCCGTGGACGGGCACGCCGAGCACGGCGGCGAAGGTGGAGGCGGTCACGAGGCCGACCCGCAGCCCGGTGTAGGGGCCGGGACCGACGCCGACGACGATCCCGGTGACGGCGTCGAGTTTCAGCCCGGCCTCGGCGAGCACCTTGTCCACGGAGGGCAGCAGGAGCTCCCCGTGGCGGCGGGCGTCGACCTGGTTCGACTCGGCGACGACGGACTCCCCGTCGTGCAGGGCGACGGTGACGGCGGGCGTGGCGGTATCTACGGCAAGCAAGAGCACGCGAACAGCCTACGACTCCGGGGGCGGGCAGCCTTGCGGCCGGTGTCCGGGCGACCCGGCTGCTACCTTCGACGCAGGTGTTCCAGGGGAAGCGCGGAGAGGTGGAGCAAGGTGGCACGCAGTAGCTCGGGAATCGTGGCCGGGCTCACCGCCGCGGCAATCGCCGCCGTCGGCTTCCTCGGCTACCAGGCCTCCGCCACCGCGCCCGCGCACCCGCCGAAGGCCGCCGGGCAGAGCCAGGCCCCCGCCCCCAGCCAGTCCCCCGCCAAGCAGGACCCGGCGAAGCCGGTGCCGCTGCCGGACGGATCGGGCAGCGGGGTGCGCGTCGTGTACTCGGTGGGCCTCAAGCGGGTGTGGCTGGTCGGCGACGCCGCGGGCCAGGAGCCCAAGTCCTTCGCGGTGGTGCCGAGCACGGTGCACCCGAAGCCGGGCACCTACGCGGTCGCCTCGCGGTCGGGCGCGGTCACCGGTTCGGACGGGGTGCCGATCGAGCACGTCGTCCGCTTCGCGACCCCGGAGGGGGTCGCGGTCGGCTTCAGCGCCCGGGTGGACGGCCAGTTGCCGGAGCCCGATCCGAACAAGAAGACCGGCGGCATCCGCATGGCGCGCGCGGACGGCGACGCGATGTGGAACTTCGCGACGATCAACTCGAAGGTGGTCGTCGTCCCCTGACGCCCTGACACCCTGACACCCCGGGGGCCGTTCCGCTCCGTGCGGACTTCACCCGGACGTGGGACCTCAGGCGGCCTCGGACTCCGGGGCCGCCTCTTGCGCGTCCGGCCCGTCCGCCGGGCCCTGCGGGTCCGCGTGGTCTTCCGGCTCGTCGAGGTGCCGGCGCGCGGGCGGGGTCGACACCGCGGTCGCGGCCGCGCCCGCGGCGAGCAGCGCCCCCATGGACACGGCGGACGGGCGGGGGTCGCGCTGTACTCCTGCGGCTGCCGACATGGTGTGCCTCCTGGCCCGGGCCGGCCTGTACTTAGGTAGGCCTAACCAGCCCTCGGTACCATGTCACCACGTGCGCCTCTGTCAGCGCAATATGTTGCCGACGAGTTGTCGGTACGTTCCCGGGCTACTCCGCCTGCGCGGGGGCCAGGGCCACCAGCGCGTCCGCTCCGGACCAGCGCGTGCCGACCCCGCGCACCACGACCTCGCGCACGTCGTCCAGGACCTCCTCGTGGCCGACCGCCCGCTTGATCACCACGTGCAGCCGGTCGTCGGACAGCTCCTCCACCTTGCCGTCGCCCCACTCGACGACGACCACGGACTCGGGCAGCGAGACGTCGAGGTCCAGGTCCTCCATCTCGTCCAGCCCGCCGCCCAGCCGGTACGCGTCCACGTGCACCAGCGCCGGACCGCCGACCAGGGACGGGTGCACCCGGGCGATCACGAAGGTCGGCGAGGTCACGGCCCCGCGGACGCCGAGGCCTTCGCCGAGGCCCCGGGTCAGGGTGGTCTTGCCCGCGCCGAGCTCGCCGGTCAGCAGGACCAGGTCGCCGGGGCGCAGCACGCCGGCGATCCTGCGGCCGAGCTCCCGCATGGCATCGGGGGAGTCGACGGTGATGTGGGTCTCGGCGTCAGGCCCCTGCGCCTGCTCCGGAGCCGGACTGGGCTGCGCTTCCCGCGGTACTTCTTCCATGCCCGCCAACGTTAGCCGGTACGGAGACCGCTCCGGTGCGCGCCAGCAGGTCGGTCAGCAGCCCCGTCACAGTGTCGGGGTGCTCCAGCATCATCAGGTGTCCGGCGTTCTCCAGCACGACCAGTTCGGCGGAGGGCAGGGCGTCCTTGATGGCCTGGCTGTGGGCGGCCGGGGTGACCATGTCGTGGTCGGCGGCGATCACGGTGACGGGGATGTCCGCGAACCGCTGGAGCGCGGCCGTCTTGTCGTGCGTCTGGAAGGCCGGGTAGAACTCGGCGACGACGTCGATGGGCGTGGCCTCGATGAGCCGTTCGGCGAACCGGGCGACGCCGGGGTCGACGTCGCGCGAGCGGAACGAGTACATCTTGATCATGCCGGCGAAGAGGTCGGCAGTGGCCCGGCGGCCCTTCTCCACCAGCTCCACCTGCGAGCCGAGCGCCTTGAGCACGCCCGGCAGGAAGCGCCGTACCGCGCCCATCCCGACGGCGGGCAGCCCGTACGTCACCTCGCCGAGGCGGCCGCTGGAGGTGCCGACGAGCGTCACCCCGACCACGCGGTCGCGTACGAGCTCGGGGAACTGCTCGGCGAATCCCATGATGGTCATACCGCCCATCGAGTGACCGACCAGGATCAGCGGGCCCTCGGGGGCGGCGGCGTCGATGACGGCCTTCAGGTCGCGGCCGAGCAGCTCGAAGCTCACCGGTTCGCCGTCGGCCTGGCCGAGGCCGCGCGCGCTGCGGCCGTGGCTGCGCTGGTCCCAGTAGACGGCGCGGACCAGGCCGCGCATGGCCGCCCGCTGGAAGTGCCAGGAGTCCTGGCCGAGGCAGTAGCCGTGGCAGAACACCACGGTCGGCGGGGCGGCGGCCTTGCGGAGCAGCCGGCGCCGCTTGCCCTCCTCGGGCAGCTCGTCGACCTCGTAGTACAGCTCGGTGCCGTCCTCGGCCCAAGCGGAGCCCTCGGCCCCGCGCAGGGACCCGTAGTCCCCGGTGGAGTCCAGTGCGAGGCGCGCCTTCATGCGCATGCCCCTCCCGACGGTGATCCGTTCGACCGCGACACCGGCGGCCGCGCCTGCGGCTATCACTCCGATGGCGGCGCCGGCCCAGCCGGCCTTGCGCCAGTTCTCGCTCACGCCGTCCTCACTCAGCCGTCGACTCGGCCATTTCACCCGTTGCGGTACACCCGGGGTACGCGGCTCCCGATACGAGTGACGATCTCATACGCGATCGTGTGTGCCGCTTGAGCCCAGTCCTCGGCGGTGGGCTCGCCGCGCAGGGCGTCGCCGAAGATGACGGCCTCGTCGCCGGCCCGCACGTGCTCGTCGCCGTCGAGGTCGACGACGAACTGGTCCATCGCCACGCGTCCGGCGGCCTGCCGGATCCTGCCGCCGACCAGGACCGGGCCGCGGCCGGAGGCGTGCCGCGGGACGCCGTCGGCGTACCCGGCGGGGATCAGCGCGAGACGGGTGTCGGACTCGGTGACGTAGTGGTGCCCGTAGCTGACGCCGTGCCCGGCGGGAACCTCCTTGACCAGGGCCACGGAGGCCTTCAGGGCCATGGCCGGGCGCAGTCCGAGCTGTTCGGGGGTGCCGAGCTCGGGGGCGGGCGAGACCCCGTAGACGGCCAGCCCGCAGCGCACCAGGTCGAAGTGGCTCTCGGGCAGGGTCAGGGTCGCGGGCGAGTTGGCGATGTGCCGGACCTCGGGCTCGATGCCCTCCTTCTCGGCGTACGCGAGCATGTCGCGGAAGGCGGCGAGCTGGAGCGTGATGGAGGGGTGGCCGGGTTCGTCGGCGCAGGCGAAGTGCGACCAGATTCCGGTGACGTGGACGGTGCCCTCGGCCTGCGCGGCGACGGCGGCGCCGACGAGCTCGGCCCAGTCGGCCGGCTGGCAGCCGTTGCGGCCGAGGCCGGTGTCGGCCTTGAGCTGGATCCTGGCCGTACGGCCCGTCGCGCGCGCGGCGGCCCGTACCTCCTCCAGGGCCCACATCCCGCTGACGGAGACGTCCAGGTCGGCCTCGACCGCCTCCCGCCAGGGCCCGCCGGGGGTCCACAGCCAGCACATGACGCGCCCCTGGATCCCGGCGGCGCGCAGCGCGAGCGCCTCCTCGGGGGTGGCGGTTCCGAGCCAGGTGGCGCCGGCTTCGAGGGCCGCCCGGGCGCAGGGGACGGCCCCGTGCCCGTAGGCGTCCGCCTTGACGACGGCCATCACTTCGGCCCGGGGCGCCCGCTCGCGCAGTGCGCGTACGTTCCCCCGCACAGCGTCAAGATCGATCTCGGCGTACACGCGCGTCGGTGTCTCGTTCATCCCCCACAGTCTCTCAGAACCCACCGCCGGGCCCCTGCCGACTGCGCGGGCAGACGGCATCAGCCGAGATCCAGCCTCGCCAGGGGGTCCCCGGACGGAGTCTGGGGAGTTCGAGGCGCGGGGTCTGGGGCGGAGCCCCAGGAAACGGAGAAAGGGCGGGGCGGGGAGCAGCTCCGCGCAGCGGCACCCCGCACCCCCGGACGGCACCGGCCCAGCCCCGCCGTGCCGGCGTCAGCGCGAGACGTCGCGCCACGCGTCCGGCAGGGCCTGCGCGACCTGGTGGGCCAGCAGGGGCGCCCCCGAGGCGCCGCGCCGGGCCGCCAGCCCGTGGAGGTACGCCGCCACCGAGGCGGCATCGGCCCCGGGCAGTCCCGCCGCCAGCAGCGAGCCGCCCAGGCCGGACAGCACGTCCCCGCTGCCGGCGGTGGCCAGCCACGGCGTGCCCGTCGGGTTCACCCGCACCGCACCGCCGCCGGAGGCGACCAGCGTGGTCGACCCCTTCAGCAGCACCGTCGCGCCGTACCGCCCGGCCAGTTCCCGTACGGCGGCGAGCCGCCCGGCCTCCACCGATTCCCGCGCGACCCCCAGCAGCGCCGCAGCCTCGCCCGCGTGCGGGGTCAGCACCGTCGGGGCCGCGCGCTCCCGCAGCGCCCCGGAGTCCAGCCCGCGCAGCCCGTCGGCGTCCACCAGCACCGGCACCGGCTCCGCGAGGCACCGCGCGACCTCCCCCGCGCGCCCCTCGCCGAGCCCCGGGCCGACCACCCAGGACTGCACCCGCCCGGGCCCGATCAGCACCTCGGGGTAGCGCGCCAGCACGGCTTCGGCCGCCGGTCCCACGTACCGCACCGCACCCGCGCCGCCGCGCAGCGCGCCCGCCACCGCGAGCACCGCCGCCCCCGGATACTGCGCCGACCCGGCGACGACCCCGACCACGCCCCGCCGGTACTTGTCGCTCGACGCCGTCGGCACCGGCAGCAGCCGCGCCACGTCGGCGTGCTGCAGGGCCTGCGCGTCGGGCGCGCCGAGGGCCAGCCCGATGTCCACGAGCCGCAGCGCCCCCGCCCGCGAGGCCCCCGGGTCGATCAGCAGCCCCGGCTTGTACGCCCCGAAGGTGACCGTGACATCGGCCCGTACGGCCTCCCCCGCCACTTCTCCGGTGTCCGCGTCCACCCCGCTCGGCAGGTCCACGGCGACCACGACCGCACCCGCGGGGATCTGCTCCACCAGCGCGGCCGCCGCCGGCCGCAGCCCGCCCCGGCCGCCGATCCCGACGAGCCCGTCCAGCACCAGGTCCACCCTGCCCCCCGGCACCCGCTCCGCCAGCCGGCCCCCGGCGGCCCGAAGCGCCGCCAGCCCGCCCGCGTGCACCCGCTCGGGGTCCATCGGGACCGCGGTCACCCCGGCTCCGCGCCGCGCAAGGCGCGCACCGGCGTGGAGGGCGTCGCCGCCGTTGTCCCCGGGGCCGACCAGCAGCACCACCCGCGCCCCGTAGACCCGCGTCAGCAGCCCCGCGCAGACGGCGGCGAGCCCGGCCGCGGCCCGTTGCATCAGTGCCCCGTCCGGCAGCCGCCGCATCAACTCCCGCTCGGCGGCCCGGACCTTCTCCACGCTGTAAGCAGTACGCATGCCACCACCCTGCCCGCTACCCCTCCGCGATCACCACCGCGGAGGCGACCCCGGCGTCGTGGCTCAGCGACACGTGCCAGGACTTCACGCCCAGCTCCGCGGCGCGCGCCTCGACCGTGCCGGAGACCCGCAGGCGCGGCTGCCCGGTCTCCTCCAGGTACACCTCGGCGTCGGTCCACAGCATCCCGCCGGGCGCGCCGAGCGCCTTGGCCAGGGCCTCCTTGGCCGCGAACCGCGCGGCGAGCGAGGCGACTCCGCGCCGCTCGCCGCTCGGCAGCGTCAACTCGGCATCGACGAACAGCCGCCGCGCGAGGTTCGGCGTGCGCTCAAGCGCACCGGCGAACCGATCGATCTCGGCAACATCGATACCCACACCAATGATCACGACCACAAACCCGCTTCGCTCGGTCCACCGCTCACTCCACGGTGACGGACTTTGCGAGGTTACGCGGCTGGTCCACCTCGTTGCCCCGCGCCGTCGCCAGCTCGCACGCGAACACCTGCAACGGCACCGTCGCCACCAGCGGCTGCAGCAGCGTCGGCGTCACCGGGATGCGGATCAGGTGGTCGGCGTACGGGACGACCGCCTCGTCGCCCTCCTCGGCGATGACGATCGTGCGGGCCCCGCGTGCGCGGATCTCCTGGATGTTCGACACGATCTTGTCGTGCAGCACCGACCGCCCGCGCGGCGACGGCACGACCACCACCACCGGCAGGTCCTTCTCGATCAGGGCGATCGGCCCGTGCTTGAGCTCGCCCGCCGCGAAGCCCTCGGCGTGCATGTACGCCAGCTCCTTGAGCTTGAGCGCGCCCTCCAGGGCCACCGGGTACCCGACGTGCCGCCCCAGGAACAGCACGGTGTCCTTGTCGGCGAGGGAGCGCGCCAGCTCCCGTACCGGCTCCATGGTCTCCAGTACGGTGTCCACCGCCGCGGCGATGTCCGACAGCTCCCGGATCACGGCCTGGATCTCGTCGCCCCACTTCGTACCCCGTACCTGCCCGAGGTAGAGGGCGACCAGGTAGCAGGCCACCAGCTGCGTCAGGAACGCCTTGGTGGAGGCGACGGCGACCTCCGGACCGGCGTGGGTGTACAGCACCGCGTCCGATTCGCGCGGGATCGTCGAGCCGTTCGTATTGCAGATGGCCAGCACCTTCGCACCCTGCTCGCGCGCGTGCCGCAGCGCCATCAGGGTGTCCATGGTCTCGCCGGACTGCGAGATCGCGACGACCAGCGTCCGCTGGTCCAGGATCGGGTCGCGGTAGCGGAACTCGCTCGCCAGCTCCGTCTCGCACGGGATGCGGGTCCAGTGCTCGATGGCCAGCTTCGCGATCATGCCCGCGTGGTAGGCCGTACCGCACGCCACGATCACGACCTTGTCGACCTCCCTGAGCACCGAGGCGGGGATGCGCACCTCGTCCAGGGTCAGCGAGCCGCTCGCGTCGATCCTGCCCAGGAGGGTGTCGGCGACGGCCTTCGGCTGCTCGGCGATCTCCTTGAGCATGAAGTAGTCGTACCCCCCCTTCTCGGCCGCCGAGGCGTCCCAGTCCACGTGGTACGCCCGCACCGACGCGGCCGAACCGTCGAAGTTGGTCACCGTGACACCGTCGCGGCGGAGCTCGACGACCTGGTCCTGGCCCAGCTCGATCGCGGACCGGGTGTGGGCGATGAACGCTGCCACGTCCGAGGCGAGGAAGTTCTCGCCTTCTCCGACGCCCACCACCAGGGGCGAGTTCCGGCGCGCGCCGACGACCACGTCGGGCTGGTCGGCGTGCACCGCGACCAGCGTGAACGCCCCGTCCAGCCGCCGGCACACCCGCCGCATGGCCTCCGCGAGGTCCCCGGCCGAGGACGCGAAGTGCTCGGCCAGCAGGTGCGCCACGACCTCGGTGTCCGTCTCGGACTCCAGCCGGTGCCCGCGCTCGGCCAGTTCGGCGCGCAGCGCGGCGAAGTTCTCGATGATGCCGTTGTGCACGACGGCCACGCGCCCCGAATTGTCGAGGTGGGGGTGCGCGTTGGCGTCGGTGGGGCCGCCGTGCGTCGCCCACCGGGTGTGTCCGAGCCCGGTGGAGCCCGCGGGCATCGGGTGCCCGACCAGCTCCTTCTCCAGGTTGACCAGCTTGCCGGCCTTCTTGACGGTGGCGAGCTCCCCGTCGGCGAGCACGGCCACGCCCGCCGAGTCGTAGCCGCGGTACTCCAGCCGCTTGAGTCCGGCGATGACCACATCGAGCGCCGACTGCGCTCCCACGTAACCCACAATTCCGCACATAGGCCGCAGCGTACGCCGTAGTTGGGCTCCTGCCCCGTACCCGAACAAGACGAAACCCCGCCCGGCGAATGCGCCGGAGCGGGGTTGACGCTCGCCGGGGAAAGGTCAGCCGAGCTTCTTCAGCTGCGCGTCGACGATGTCCTGGGGAACCGCAGTCTTGCCCGTGAAGGAGACGCTCTGGACGGTCACCAGGGTGGCGCCCCTACGGACGGCGACGATCGGGCTCTGCATGGTCTCGCCGTCCTCCTCGATGACCAGGGTCCAGGCCGCGACCTCGTCGCCGCCGGTGGCGGTCGCCGGGGTGACCGACTTGATAGTGGTCTTCTCACCCTCCTCGGTCACGACGAACCCGCCGGCGCAGTCCGCACCGGCCTTCTTCAGCGATGCGAACGCGTCGGCGGCACCCTTGCCCTCGTAGGAGGCGAGCCTGAGGGCCATAATGCCGCTGCTCGTCGGGTCGCCCGCGATGGTGGGCTCGCTCGCACCGAGGCGCGCCACACCTGCGGAGACCGTACCGATCGGGGCCAGACCGCCGACCAGGGCCAACGGCTGGCACTCCGGCTTGTCCGACGTGACATCGGCGGCCGCGGAAACGTCCCCTGCCTCAGGGTTCCGGATCTTGTGCTTCGGCACGTCACCGTCGGCCAGCACCGCCTTCTCCAGCTCCGCCTCCGTGAGCGCCTTGACAGCCGGGGCCGACGGGGCGGACGGAGAAGGAGCCGCGGAAGGCTTGACGTCGTCCTTCTTCGCGTCAGCCTTGTCGGAGCCGCCACAGGCGGTGGCGAGCAGCGCCAGGGACACGGCCGAAGCGGTCAGGACGGTACGGCGGACGAGTGCGGTACGCATGATGTTTCCCCACAGGAAAAGCGGCAAAGAGCAGCACTCGGCGGCGCCCCGGAAGAGCGCGCCGTCAAGAACCGCGGTGATGACCAGCACGCTACGGGGCGCGGCTGCTTCGAAAGCCCCCCTGGGTGCCACCACCACGCATCGTGACCGGCATGAGACCCCAGGGCCCTCCAATCGATACCGCCCTCGGTACAACCGCCTCGGCCACGTGACCGACCACACCACCCACAACCGGCCCCGACCCCCGACAATGGCCGTGTGATCACTTCGCCGCCACGAAGCACGCCGGACAGCGCAACGGAGCGCACCGACCGGGCCGGGCGCCCTGCCCACCGCCGGGCCGACGCGTCCCCGTACGTCGACCTCACCCGCGCCGAGTGGAGCGCCCTGCGCGAGCGCACGCCCCTGCCCCTCACCGCCGACGAGGTCGAGCGGCTGCGCGGCCTCGGCGACGTCATCGACCTCGACGAGGTCCGCGACGTCTACCTGCCGCTCTCCCGCCTCCTCAACCTCTACGTCGGCGCCACCAGCAACCTCCGCGGCACCCTCAACACCTTCCTCGGCGACGCCGGCAACGGCCACGGCGCCCAGCAGGGCACCCCCTTCGTCATAGGGGTCGCGGGCTCCGTCGCCGTCGGCAAGTCCACCGTGGCCCGTCTGCTCCAGGCCCTCCTCGCCCGCTGGCCCGAGCACCCCCGCGTGGAGCTGGTCACCACCGACGGCTTCCTCTACCCCATGAAGGAGCTCCAGCGGCGCGGGCTCACCTCCCGCAAGGGCTTCCCGGAGTCCTACGACCGCCGCGCGCTCACCCGGTTCGTCGCCGACATCAAGGCGGGCAAGGACGAGGTCACCGCGCCCGTCTACTCGCACCTGATCTACGACATCGTCCCGGGCGAGCAGCTCGTCGTACGCCGCCCGGACATCCTGATCGTCGAGGGCCTCAACGTCCTGCAGCCGGCCATGCCCGGCAAGGACGGCCGCACCCGCGTCGGGCTCGCCGACTACTTCGACTTCAGCGTGTACGTGGACGCGCGCCCCGAGGACATCGAGCGCTGGTACCTCAACCGGTTCCGGAAGCTGCGCGAGACGGCCTTCCAGAACCCCTTCTCCTACTTCCGCAAGTACACCCAGGTCTCCGAGGAGGAGGCCCTGGAGTACGCGCAGACGATGTGGCGGACCATCAACAAGCCCAACCTCCTGGAGAACGTGGCCCCCACCCGCGGCCGCGCCACGCTCGTCGTCCGCAAGGGTCCCGACCACAAGGTGCAGAAACTGAGCCTGCGCAAGCTCTAGGGTGCGGGCATGCTGCATCTGCGGATGATCACCCCGCACCACCTCACGGACCAGGTGGTGTCACTGATCGACCGGACGGTCGGAACCACCCACCTGGTCGTACTGACCGGCGTCGCCCGCAATCCCGAGGGCGACGTCGTGACGTGCGACGTGGCCCGCGAGGCGGCGGACGAGCTGCTGCAGGAGATGCGGTCCCTCGGCATCGACCAGAGCGGGTCGATCGCGGTCGAGAACATCGACCTCTCCATCTCCAAGCGCGCCGACGAGGCGGAGGAGGAGGCCCCGGGCGAGGCCGCCGACGCGGTCATCTGGGAGCAGCTCGCCGAGTCGACCCACGAGGAGTCGACCCTCACGATCACCTACAGCGCCTTCCTGATCATCGCCACGATGATCGCGGCCTGCGGTGTGGCCCTGGACAACGCGATCCTGATCGTGGGCGCCATGGCGGTCGGCCCGGAGTTCGGCCCGCTCGCCGGCATCTGTACGGGCCTCGTGCAGCGCGAGCCGCGGCTCGCCGCGCGCTCGCTGGTCGCCCTGCTGGTCGGTTTCGCCGCGGCCATCGTGGCGACGACCGTGTTCAGCCTGGTGATGGACTCGATCGGCCAGTTCCAGCCGGGGATGCTCGACAAGCCCCGGCCGAACACCAGCTTCATCTGGCAGCCGGACCCGTTCTCGTTCGTCGTGGCGGTGCTCGCAGGCATGGCGGGGATGCTGTCGCTGACGTCGGCGAAGTCGGGTGCGCTGGTCGGCGTGGCGATCTCCGTGACGACCGTCCCGGCGGCCGCCAACGCCGCCATCGCCCTCAGCTACGGCGAGTTCGGCCAGATGTGGGGATCGGCCGAGCAGTTGCTGCTCAACCTGCTCGGCATCATCATCGCCGGGACGCTCACCCTCGTCGCCTGGAAACTGCTGTGGCGCACCCAGCAGAGCCGGATGATCCGGAAGCCGGGCGCGCCACGGGGCGGTACCAACAAGTAGGGCCGGGAGGGGGCCCGGGGGCGATCTAGCCGAGGGCCGACTTCACGACGTCCGCGAGCCGCCCCGCCACCGCGCGGGCCTGCTCGATGTCGGCGGCCTCGACCATCACCCGAACGAGCGGCTCCGTACCGGACGGACGGAGCAGCACCCGGCCGGTGCTGCCGAGCTCGCGCTCCGCGTCGGCGACCGCCGCGGCCAGCTCGCCCGAGGTCGCGACCCGGGACTTGTCGACGTCGGGGACGTTGATCAGCACCTGCGGCAGCCGCCGCATGACCCCGGCCAGCTCCGCCAGCGACTTGCCGGTCGCCGCGACCCGCGCCGCCAGCAGCAGGCCGGTCAGCGTGCCGTCACCGGTGGTCGCGTGGTCGAGGATGATCACGTGGCCGGACTGCTCGCCGCCCAGCGCGTAGCCGTGCTCCTTCATCGACTCCAGCACGTAGCGGTCGCCGACCCCGGTCTGCACGACCTGGATGCCCTCGGCCTCCATGGCCAGCTTGAAGCCCAGGTTCGACATGACGGTGCCGACCACGGTGTTCTCGCGCAGCTGTCCGGCCTCGCGCATGGCCAGGGCCAGCACCGCGAGGATCTGGTCGCCGTCGACCTCGGCGCCGGTGGCGTCCACGGCCAGGCAGCGGTCGGCGTCGCCGTCGTGGGCGATGCCGAAGTCGGCGCCGTGCTCGACCACGGCCGCCTTGAGCAGCCCGAGGTGGGTGGAGCCGCAGCCGTCGTTGATGTTGAGGCCGTCCGGCTCCGCGCCGATCGTGACGATCTCGGCGCCGGCCCGGGCGAAGGCCTCGGGTGAGACGTACGCGGCCGCGCCGTGCGCCTCGTCCAGGACGACCTTCAGGCCTTCGAGGCGGTTGGGGAGGACCCCGATGAGGTGGGCGACGTACTTCTCGAAGCCCTCGGTGTAGTCGGAGACCCGGCCGACGCCCGAGCCGGTGGGCCGGTCCCAGGGAGCTCCGGTGCGGTGCTCCTCGTAGACGGACTCGATGCGGTCCTCCAGCTCGTCGGCGAGCTTGTGGCCGCCGCGCGCGAAGAACTTGATGCCGTTGTCGGGCATGGCGTTGTGGCTGGCCGAGAGCATCACGCCGAGGTCGGCGCCCAGCGCACCGGTGAGATACGCCACCGCCGGGGTGGGCAGCACACCGACGCGCAGGACGTCCACGCCCGCGCTCGCGAGGCCCGCGACGACCGCGGCCTCCAGGAACTCGCCGGAGGCCCGGGGATCTCGGCCGACCACGGCGGTCGCGCGGTGGCCCGCGAAGGTTCCCGCCTCGGCCAGTACGTGTGCGGCCGCCACGGAGAGGCCGAGCGCGAGCTCAGCCGTCAGATCCGCGTTGGCGACGCCTCGTACACCGTCCGTCCCGAAGAGTCGTCCCACTGTTGTCCTCCCGAGTTCACGCTTCGCTTGTGACCGCTTGTGACAGTAATTTGCCGCTTGTGGCGGTAAACGAACCGCCCCGACAGCACGGAGAGTGCTGCCGGGGCGGTTTGTTGCAGAACAGCAGGCGCAGATTAACGCTTGCTGTACTGCGGAGCCTTACGGGCCTTCTTGAGACCGGCCTTCTTGCGCTCGACCGCACGGTCGTCGCGGGAAAGGAAGCCGGCCTTCTTCAGCGCCGGGCGGTTGTTGTCAACGTCCGCCTCGTTCAGCGCACGGGCCACGCCGAGGCGCAGGGCGCCGGCCTGACCGGAGACGCCGCCACCCGAGATGCGGGCGATGACGTCGTAGCGACCGTCGAGCTCCAGGAGCTTGAAGGGCTCGTTGACTTCCTGCTGGTGCACCTTGTTGGGGAAGTAGTCCTCAAGGGTGCGACCGTTGATCTTCCACTTGCCGGTGCCCGGAACGATCCGGACGCGGGCGATGGCGTTCTTGCGACGGCCCAGGCCGGCAGCCGGCTGGGGGTCGCCGAAGCGACCGGCAAGGGACTCGGAGGTGTAGTCGCCCTCGACGGCGTCCACAGACTCGGTGGTGTACTCCTCGACGTTGCCCTCGAACTCTTCGACGGTCGTCTCGGCGGTGGTCTCGGCCACGATGCTCCTCAGAATTTTCTACGTCTTAGGGGGTGGCCGGAACTACTGCGCGACCTGGGTGATCTCGAACGGCACCGGCTGCTGGGCAGCGTGGGGGTGCCGGTCGCCCGAGTAGACCTTCAGCTTCGAGAGCATCTGACGGCCCAGGGTGTTCTTGGGGAGCATGCCCTTGATGGCCTTCTCGACGGCCTTCTCCGGGTTGTTCGCGAGGAGGTCGTCGTAACGCACGGAGCGGAGACCACCCGGGTAGCCGGAGTGGCGGTACGCCATCTTCTGGGACGCCTTGTTGCCGGACAGGTGAACCTTGTCGGCGTTGACGATGATGACGAAGTCGCCCATGTCCATGTGGGGGGCGTAAGTCGGCTTGTGCTTACCCCGCAGGAGGGCAGCGGCCTGGGTCGCCAGACGGCCGAGGACAACGTCCTGGGCGTCGATGACGAGCCACTGGCGCGAGATGTCGCCGGGCTTGGGGCTGAACGTACGCACGCGTATGCCTTCGCTTCTTCAGTGGTGGTATCCCATAGGGCACAAGCCCAGCGGGAAGGTCCTGACAGGGTCACCACGGACGATCACGACAGCCCTCGTTCACAACGGGGACGCAACCCGTGTGAACTGCTGGTCATCGGTCCGGTGGACCGGCGCAAGGCCCTTTCACGTGAGAATGAGAAAGCCAATACGCATAACAAACCAGCAGGATACCCAAGCAGACCCATACGGGTCAAAACGCGGTCCGCGATGCCGGTTCTACGGGCTTCGCGGCGCACTCCGGTTCGGTCCTGGGTGGGGACCCCGCAGTTGTTACCGGGTCCAGAGTAACCCGACCCGAGCGCAGTGCACGACGCGCCAGCACAATCGTGAGCCCGCACAGGGTGGCGCAGTCCTTGAAGGCCCGCCGCTTCTGGGCCAGCTCCGAGGGCCACGGGATCAGGGCCATCTGGGGCGTCAGGGCCAGCCAGAACCAGGGCGAGCGCGGCATCGAGCCCGCCCGCACCCCCGACGCCAGCAGCAGCGGAAGCACCACCAGCAGGTAGTGGTCGAAGGACGGCCGCGACACCAGGAATGCGGCGAGCATCACCATGCAGGCCGTCTCCACTAGCCTCAGCTCGCCCCCGTCGGTGTCCTCGTCCGTACGCCGCCACCGCCGCCAGGCCCCCCACAGCGCGACCGAGGCCCCGCCGAAGGCGAGCAGCACCGCCGGCAGCGCGGGCATCCCCAGCCGGGGCAGCACCGCGATCGGCGAGGCGTCCCAGGGCAGGGCGTAGTCGTCCTGCCCCTGGAGCAGGAAGGGCAGCGTCTTGGTGAAGAACAGCGTCGGGCTCGGCATCAGCAGCGCCCCGGCCAGCGACAGCCCCAGCGGCACCAGCACCGTCGCGGCCAGCCCCCGCCACTGCCGCGCCAGCACGAACAACAGTGCGATCGGCACCAGCATCGGCTTGCAGGCGATGGCCAGCCCGACCACCAGCCCGGCCACCCCCCACTGCCTTCGGTGCGCCAGCAGCAGCGCCACCGGCAGCGCGGCCGCCGAGATGGCCGTCCAGTTCCCGATCAGCACCAGGTTCAGGTACGGCTTGTACAGCAGGGCGAACAGCGCGAGGCCGCCGACCGCGAAGCGCGAGCACACCGGCACCGAGAAGAGCTTCAGCGCGGCCCACCAGCCGGTGCCCACGAGCCCGGTCATCCCCAGCGGAAGCAGCCACCGCAGCAGGGTGTGCGGCAGCAGCGCCTCCGGGATCGCCATGATCACGGCGCTGGGCAGGTAGAGGAACCGCTTGTCGTCGTACGGCGAGACGCCCGCCAGCAGCGCGTCCGCGGCCTTCACGACGAAGGCGTTGTCCGAGCCCCAGTTCGCCCGCAGGCTCACGGAGACGGCGATCGAGAGCAGGACCGCGAGCGACACCGCCCGCCACACCCGCGACGCCGGCCGCAGCAGCCACTCCACCAGCCGGTCCCCGTGGGACGGGCCGTCCCACCTCATGAGCCAGATGCTCGGCCGCAGCCCCACGACGCCTCCCCCTCGGCCTGCTCGCCGGGGCGGTCTCCCCTAGCGCTCCCGCTCGACCCTACGTTCGTCCCAGACGGGTTCCTGAGTCTCCCGCACAACACCGTCCGAACCGAAGACCAGGTAACGGTCAAAAGTGCGCGCGAACCAGCGATCGTGCGTGACGCACAGCACAGTGCCCTCGTACGCCTCCAGCCCGTCCTGCAGCGCCTCCGCCGATTCCAGGTCCAGGTTGTCCGTCGGCTCGTCCAGCAGCAGCGCCGTCGTCCCGGCCAGTTCCAGCAGCAGGATCTGGAAACGCGCCTGCTGGCCGCCCGAGAGCCTCTCGAACGGCTGGTCCCCCTGGCGCTCCAGCTCGTAGCGGCGCAGCGCGCCCATCGCCGCGCCGAGCGGCTTCGCCGCCTCCGTCCACAGGATGTCGACGAGAGTGCGCCCGAACAGCTCCGGGTGGGCATGGGTCTGCGCGAAATGGCCGGGAACCACCCGGGCGCCCAGCTTCCACGTACCGGTGTGCTTGACGTCCTCGCCCGCCAGCATCCGCAGGAAGTGCGACTTGCCGGAGCCGTTCGAGCCCAGGACCGCGACCCGCTCCCCGTAGAAGACCTCCAGCGAGAAGGGCTTCATCAGGCCCGTGAGCTCCAGGTTCTCCACGGTCAGCGCCCGCACGCCCGTACGGCCGCCCTTGAGGCGCATCCGGATGTCCTGCTCCCGCGGCGGCTCCGGCGGCGGGCCGGCCTCCTCGAACTTCTGGAAGCGGGTCTGCATCGCCTTGTACCGCGAGGCCATGTCGGGGCTGCTCGCGGCCTGGCCGCGCAGCCGCAGCACCAGGGCCTTCAGCCGGGCGTGCTCCTCGTCCCAGCGCCGCTTGAGCTCCTCGAAGCGGGCGAAGCGCTCCTTGCGGGCGTCGTGGTACGTGCCGAAGCCGGCGCCGTGCACCCACACGTCCGTGCCCATGGGGCTCGGCTCCAGGCTGATGATCTTCTCGGCGGCCTGGGTCAGCAGCTCCCGGTCGTGCGAGACGAACAGCACCGTCTTGCGGGTGGCCTTCAGCTGCTCCTCCAGCCACCGCTTGCCCGGGACGTCGAGGTAGTTGTCAGGCTCGTCGAGCAGCAGCACCTCGTCCGGCCCACGCAGCAGCGCCTCCAGGACGAGCCGCTTCTGCTCACCGCCCGACAGCGTGCGCACCTCGCGGAACTGCGCGCTGTCGTACGGGATGGCCAGCGCGGCCATCGTGCAGACGTCCCACAGGGTCTCCGCCTCGTAGCCCTGTACGTCGGCCCAGTCGCTGAGCGCCTGCGCGTACGCCATCTGCGCGGCCTCGTCGTCGACCGTCAGGATCAGCTGCTCGGCCGCGTCGACGGCCTTCGCGGCGTCCCGGAGCCGCGGCTGCGCGACCGAGACCAGCAGGTCCCGTACGGTCGTCTCGTCCCGGACCGAGCCCACGAACTGCGACATCACGCCGAGCCCGCCGCTGACGGTGACGGCGCCGCCGTGCGGCTGGAGCTCGCCGGAGATCATCTTGAGCAGAGTCGTCTTGCCGGCCCCGTTCGCCCCGACCAGGGCGACGACCGACCCCTCCCCCACCCGGAAGGAGACGTCGGGGAGCAGGACCCGCCCGTCGGGAAGGTAGTACTCCAGGTGGCTGGCTTCGAGATGTCCCATGCGGGGCATTGTCCAGGCCCGGCGGCGATCCGCCCAAACCGGTTTCCCGGAGGTCAGCAGCAGCCGGCTCCGGGCAGGGTGCGCATGTTCCGCGCCTCCTTGCTGCGGGCGGCCAGCAGCTCGTCGGCCGGGTAGCCGACCTCCTCCAGGGTCAGCCCGTGCGGCTTGACCACGTGCACCGAGGAATCCCGTACGCCCGCGGCCAGCACCTTCCCGGGCCAGTCGGTCGGCCGGTGGCCGTCCCCGACGTGCAGCAGGGCCCCGACGAGCGAGCGGACCATGTTGTGGCAGAAGGCGTCGGCGCGGACGGTCGCGGTGATGATCCCGTCCTCGGCGCGCTCCCAGCTGAGCTGCTGGAGCGTACGGATGGTCGTGGCGCCCTCGCGCTTCTTGCAGTACGCGGCGAAGTCGTGCTCCCCCACCAGCGCAGCTGCGGCCTCGTTCATGGCGTCCACGTCCAGCGGCCACTGGTGCCAGAGCACGTGCCCGCGGCGCAGCGGGTCCACGCCGGCCCGGTGGTCGCCGACGCGGTAGGCGTAGCGGCGCCAGATCGCGGAGAACCGCGCGTTGAAGCCCTCGGGGGCCTCGGCGGCCCTCCACACCCGTACGTCGTGCGGCAGCCGGCCCGCGAGGCGCCGCAGCAGCTTGTCGTGGTGCTCGGCCCAGACCTCCTCGGCCAGGTCGAACTGTGCGACCTGCCCGCGCGCGTGCACACCGGCGTCGGTGCGCCCGGCGACGGTCAGCTCGACGGGGTCCGGCAGCCGCATCACGGTCTGCAGGGCCGCCTCCAGCTCCCCCTGCACGGTCCGCAGCACGCGCTGCTTGGCCCAGCCGGAGAAGTCCTTGCCGTCGTAGCTCAGGTCCAGCCGCACCCGGACGTGCCCGGGCTCCACCTCGTCACTCACGTGACAGATCCTCTCAGCTGCGTCTTGCGGACGAACGGCAAACGGGCCCGCCCCGGAAGGGGGCGGGCCCGTTCAGAGCCGTTCAGCGTGATCCCGAAGCGGGATCAGGCCTCCTTGGTCTCCTCGGCGGCGGGAGCCTCGGTGGCCTCCGCCTCCTTCACGGCGCGCTTGGTGGCGGCCTCGGCCTCACCAGTGGCCTGCTGGGCGACCGTAAGGGCCTCGACCAGCTCGATCACGGCCATCGGGGCGTTGTCGCCACGACGGTTGCCGATCTTGGTGATGCGCGTGTAACCACCGGGGCGGTTCTCGTAGCGCGGGGCGATCTCGGTGAACAGCGTGTGCACGATGCTCTTGTCCGTGATCGTCTGCAGCACCAGGCGACGGTTGTGGATGTCGCCCTTCTTCGCCTTGGTGACCAGACGCTCGGCGTAGGGACGCAGGCGACGGGCCTTGGCCTCGGTCGTGGTGATGCGGCCGTGCTCGAAGAGCGACTTCGCGAGGTTCGCGAGGAGGTGCTTCTCGTGCGCAGCGCTGCCGCCCAGACGGGCACCCTTTGCGGGACGCGGCATGGTGTTACTCCTTCATATCTGCACCGGCCGTGTCAGGTACCGGTGTCAGTTCCCCCGAGGCGGATGCCGCGGGAAAGTCTTCGTACTGCTGGTGCTGCTTAGTACTGCTCGGTCTCGACGAAACCGGCGTCGGCGTCGTCATCGGCGCCGAAGGCGTCAGCCGCAGCGGTCGGGTCGAATCCGGGCGGGCTGTCCTTGAGGGCCAGGCCCATGCCGGCCAGCTTCGCCTTGACCTCGTCGATCGACTTCGCACCGAAGTTGCGGATGTCGAGCAGGTCGGCCTCGGAGCGGGCCACGAGCTCACCCACGGAGTGGATGCCCTCGCGCTTGAGGCAGTTGTACGAGCGGACCGTGAGCTCCAGCTCCTCGATCGGCAGCGCCAGGTCGGCGGCCAGGGCGGCGTCCGTGGGGGACGGGCCCATGTCGATGCCCTCGGCGTCGATGTTGAGCTCGCGCGCCAGACCGAACAGCTCGACCAGGGTCTTACCGGCGGACGCCATGGCGTCGCGCGGGCGCATGGCCTGCTTGGTCTCGACGTCGACGATCAGCTTGTCGAAGTCGGTGCGCTGCTCGACTCGGGTCGCCTCGACCTTGTAGGTGACCTTGAGGACCGGGCTGTAGATGGAGTCGACCGGGATGCGGCCGATCTCCTGGCCCAGCTGCTTGTTCTGGACGGCGGAGACGTAGCCGCGACCGCGCTCGACGGTCAGCTCCATCTCCAGCTTGCCCTTGCCGTTGAGCGTGGCGAGGACCAGGTCCGGGTTGTGCACCTCGACACCGGCCGGGGGCGCGATGTCAGCAGCGGTGACCAGGCCGGGACCCTGCTTGCGCAGGTACATCACGACCGGCTCGTCGTGCTCCGAGGAGACGACCAGCTGCTTGATGTTGAGGATGATGTCGGTGACGTCTTCCTTGACGCCCGGCACGGTGGTGAACTCGTGCAGGACGCCGTCCACGCGGATGCTGGTGACAGCGGCACCCGGGATGGACGACAGGAGCGTACGGCGCAGGGAGTTGCCGAGGGTGTAGCCGAAGCCCGGCTCCAGCGGCTCGATCACGAACCGCGAGCGGTACTCGTCGACGACCTCTTCGGTCAGCGAAGGACGCTGAGCGATAAGCATGTCTGTGTTCCTTCATTCGTGGACGCCCACTATTTGACGCCCGACGGGATGCCGTACCGGAGTACGGCTACTGCAAGGGTACGGGCGGCACGGCCCCCGAAGGGGTCGTACCGCCCGGACACTCAAGAACGCACAGGTGCGTCCGCTGCGTCAGACGCGGCGGCGCTTCGGCGGGCGGCAGCCGTTGTGCGGGGTGGGGGTGACGTCCTGGATCGAGCCGACCTCCAGGCCGGTGGCCTGGAGGGAGCGGATCGCGGTCTCGCGGCCGGAGCCCGGACCCTTGACGAAGACGTCAACCTTGCGCATGCCGTGCTCCTGCGCGCGACGGGCGGCCGACTCGGCAGCCATCTGCGCGGCGAAGGGGGTGGACTTGCGCGAGCCCTTGAAGCCGACGTGGCCGGCGGAGGCCCAGGAGATCACGTTGCCCGAGGGGTCCGTGATCGAGACGATGGTGTTGTTGAACGTGCTCTTGATGTGGGCGTGCCCGTGAGCGACGTTCTTCTTTTCCTTGCGGCGCACCTTCTTGGCAGCGCCCTGACGACCCTTGGGGGGCATCTAAATCTCCTACGGGAGGTGGTCGGTCCTACAGCGCAAGACCGCTGAACAGGACTACTTCTTGCCCGGCTTCTTCTTACCGGCGATCGCGCGACGCGGGCCCTTGCGGGTACGCGCGTTCGTGCTGGTGCGCTGACCGTGCACCGGGAGGCCGCGACGGTGGCGGATGCCCTGGTAGCACTGGATCTCGACCTTGCGACGGATGTCGGCCTGGATCTCGCGGCGGAGGTCACCCTCGGTGCGGAGGTTGGCGTCCACGTACTCGCGGATCTTGACCAGGTCCTCTTCGGCCAGGTCACGAACGCGGGTGTTCGGGTTCACGCCGGTGGAGGCGAGGATCTCCTTGGACCGGGTGCGCCCGATACCGAAGACGTAGGTGAGTGCGATCTCCACACGCTTTTCGCGCGGGATGTCAACACCGGAAACGCGTGCCATTCAATGGCTCCTGTGTGTTCGGGGGTCTTCCGCAGAACCGACCCCGACCGCCGACCACGCCTGATGGGTGGTGGTACGTCCGGGTCCCCGGCCCCCGCCGGAGGTGCCGCCGGCCCTTCTCAGGGCTGGGCGGGTTCTGCGTATGTACGTTTTCTTACGTCGCGCGAAGAACTGCGTAGTGCAGGTCGGTCGGCGTGCGTCAGCCCTGGCGCTGCTTGTGGCGCAGGTTGTCGCAGATGACCATGACCCGGCCGTGACGGCGGATCACCTTGCACTTGTCGCAGATCTTCTTGACGCTCGGCTTGACCTTCATGTTGGTGAGGTTCTCCGGGTCAGTGCCACCACCCGCGCCGGACAAGACGCCCGGACGGAGTGAAAGCAAGATCTACTTGTATCGGTAGACGATCCGGCCACGCGTCAGGTCGTACGGGGAGAGCTCCACGACAACCCGGTCATCGGGCAGGATGCGGATGTAGTGCATGCGCATCTTGCCGCTGATGTGCGCGAGGACCTTGTGACCGTTCTGGAGTTCCACCTTGAACATCGCGTTCGGGAGGGACTCGATCACGGTGCCCTCGATTTCGATGGCACCTTGCTTCTTGGCCACGCTTCGCCTTTCGAATCGGCTACCTTGATCAGCTCCCTGCTTCGCATGAGGACATGCGGGTGCAAAGGAGCCGACGAGTCAGTCTACGTCAGGGCACCCAGAAAGACGAATCCGGAAAGTTTGCCCCACAGACTAGATCATTAACCAAGCGGGTCCGGCGCGGTGGACACGCCGTACTCCGCCAGCTTCGCCTTGCCGCAGTCCGGGCTGGTCAGCACGATCGGCCCCGCCTCGGTCAGCGCGATGGAGTGCTCCCAGTGCGAGGACCAGGTGCCGTCGGTCGTGATGACCGTCCAGTCGTCCGCCAGGACCTCGGTCTGCGCCGTGCCCAGGGAGACCATCGGCTCGATCGCCAGGCAGACGCCCGGGACGAGCTTGATCCCCTTGCCCCGCTTGCGCGAGACGTAGTTCAGCAGGTGCGGGTCCATGTGCATCTCGGAACCGATGCCGTGGCCGCCGTAGTCCTCGATGATCCCGAACTTGCCGAGGCTGTGCTCACCGGTCGTCGGCCGCGGCTGGCGCTTGATGTACGTCTCGATCGCCTTCGAGATGTCCACGAGGCGGTTGCCGAGCTTCATGGCGGCGATGCCGGCCCACATGGACTCCTCGGTCACCCGGGAGAGCTCCAGGAGCTCAGGCGCGTGCCCAGTGCCCACGAAGGCGGTGTACGCGGCGTCGCCGTGCCAGCCGTCGACGATCGCGCCGGCGTCGATCGAGATGATGTCGCCGTCCTTGAGGACCGTCTTGTCGTCCGGGATGCCGTGGACGACGACCTCGTTCACCGAGGTGCAGATGGTCGCGGGGAAACCGCCGTACCCGAGGAAGTTCGACTTGGCGCCGGCGTCGGCGATGACCTTGCGGGCCACCATGTCCAGATCCCGCGTCGTGGCGCCCGGGACGGCCGCCTCACGGGTCGCCGCGTGGATCGCCGCGACGACCAGCCCCGCCTCGCGCATCTTCGCGATCTGCTCGGGGGTCTTGATCTGCACCATGCCGTGCCTTCCACCTTCTGAACCGGGGTCTGCTGGGTCTGCTGGGTCTTCTCAACAGTACGGCCGCGGCGCCCGAAGGACACCGCGGCCGAACTTTCACAGCAAGGGGAACTACTTGTTGAGGGCGTCCATCGCGCGCTGCGTCACGTCCGCGACCTCACCGAGGGCCGGGATCGTCGACACGAGGCCCTGGGCCTTGTAGTAGTCGATGATCGGCTCGGTCTGCGTGTGGTACACGTCCAGACGGTTGCGGACCGCGTCCTCGGACTGGTCCTCACGCACGTACAGCTCGCCGCCGCAGATGTCGCAGACACCCTCGGTCTTCGGCGGGTGGTACGCGACATGGAAGACGTGCGCGCCGTCGTTGCGGCAGGTGCGCCGACCGGCGAGGCGCTTGACGACCTCGTCCTCCTCGACCTCCAGGTCGAGGACGGCGTCGAGGTTCATGCCCTCGGCCTTCAGCATCACGTCGAGGGCCTCGGCCTGCGACACGTTGCGCGGGAAGCCGTCGAGCAGGAAGCCGTTCGCGGCGTCCGGCTGCTCCATGCGGTCCTTGGCCATGCCGATGGTGATCTCGTCGGGGACGAGGTCTCCGGCGTCCATGAACGCCTTCGCGCGCCGGCCGAGCTCGGTGCCCTGGCTGATGTTGGCCCGGAACAGGTCGCCCGTGGAGATGTGCGGGATCGACAGGGTCTTGGCAAGGACGGTGGCCTGCGTTCCCTTGCCCGCACCGGGCGGTCCGACGAGGACGATTCGCATCAGCGGAGGAACCCTTCGTAATTACGCTGCTGGAGCTGGCTCTCGATCTGCTTCACGGTTTCCAGACCCACACCCACGATGATCAGGATGCTCGTCCCGCCGAACGGGAAGTTCTGGTTCGCTCCGAAGCCGGCCAACGCCATCGTCGGCACAAGAGCGATGAGACCCAGGTACAGCGACCCCGGCCAGGTGATCCGGTTGAGTACGTAGCTCAGGTACTCGGCGGTAGGTCGACCGGCGCGGATACCCGGGATGAACCCACCATACTTCTTCATGTTGTCTGCAACTTCCTCGGGGTTGAAGGAAATCGCCACGTAGAAGAACGCGAAGAAGACGATCAGGAGGAAGTAGGCCGCGATGTAGTACGGGTGGTCGCCCTTGACGAAGTGCTTCTGGATCCAGGTGGCCCAGCCGGCCTGCGAACCGCTGAACTGAACGATCAGCGCCGGGATGTACAGCAGCGACGAGGCGAAGATGACGGGGATGATGCCCGCCTGGTTCACCTTGAGCGGGATGTAGGTGGACGTACCGCCGTAGGCACGGCGGCCGATCATGCGCTTCGCGTACTGGACCGGAATCCGGCGTTGCGCCTGCTCGACGAAGACCACCAGGCCGACCATCGCGAGGCCGACGAGCATGACCACGCCGAACTCGACCCAGCCGTCGGCGATCTTGCCCTGGAGCTTGATCTGCCACAGCGCGCCGATGAAGCCGGCGGCGATCGAGATGAACATGAGGATCGACATGCCGTTGCCGATGCCGCGGTCGGTGATGAGCTCACCGAGCCACATGACGACACAGGTACCGGCGGTCATGGTGACGACCATGACGACGGTGGTGAAGATCGATCGGTCCGGAACGATCTCGCGCGCGGCCGGGCAGCCCGCGAACAGGGCGCCGCTGCGGGCCGTGGCGACGAGGCCGGTGCCCTGCAGGATCGCGAGCGCGACCGTCAAATAGCGCGTGTACTGAGTGATCTTCGCCGTGCCGGACTGACCCTCTTTTTTGAGGGTCTCCAGCTTCGGGATGACCACGGTCAGCAGCTGCAGGATGATGCTGGCCGTGATGTACGGCATGATGCCGAGCGCGAAGATCGTGATCTGCAGCAGCGCACCGCCACTGAACATGTTGACGAGCCCGAACAGGCTGTTGCTGCTGCCCATCGAGTCGACACAGATCTGAACGTTCTTGTAGCTCACGCCGGGAACCGGGATGTGGGACCCGAGCCGAAACAGCACGATGATGCCGAGCGTAAAGAGCAGCTTGTTGCGCAGGTCGGGCGTCTTGAACGCCCGGGCGAACGCGGTGAGCACGGTGCCTCCTGCGACCCCCGCGCTACTGCGTCAGAGGTGACGGTCTGAGGGATCGACGTATACGACAAAGCTAAAGGTGCAGGCCACCTTACCGGCGATACTGCCCCCCGTGGAACGACCAACCGGGGATGCCCCAAATGTGAGGCATCCCCGGTCGGGTTTCAGCTATTAATCACTGAGTTCGTCTTAGACGAGCTCGGTGACGGTGCCACCGGCGGCGGCAATCTTCTCCTTGGCGGAGCCGGAGACGGCGTCAACCGAAACCTGCAGCGCAACGGAGATCTCGCCCTGGCCCAGGACCTTGACGAGGCTGTTCTTGCGAACCGCGCCCTTGGCGACCAGGTCGGCCACCGTGACTTCTCCACCCTCGGGGTAGAGAGCGCCGAGCTTGTCCAGGTTCACGACCTGGAACTCGGTGCGGAACGGGTTCTTGAAGCCCTTGAGCTTCGGCAGGCGCATGTGGAGGGGCATCTGCCCACCCTCGAAGCGCTGCGGGATCTGGTAACGGGCCTTCTGGCCCTTCGTACCACGACCGGCCGTCTTACCCTTCGACGCCTCACCACGACCGACACGGGTCTTCGCGGTCTTGGCGCCGGGGGCGGGACGGAGGTTGTGGGCCTTCAGCGGGCTGCTCTCAGCCATGTTAGTCAACCTCCTCAACCGTCACGAGGTGGCGGACGGTGTGCACCATTCCGCGGAACTCGGGGCGGTCCTCCTTGACGACGACGTCGTTCAGGCGCTTGAGCCCGAGCGAACGCAGCGTGTCGCGGTGGTTCTGCTTGCTGCCGATGTACGACTTCGTCTGCGTGATCTTGAGGCGAGCCATTAGGCACCCGCCCCGGCACGTGCACGAAGCAGAGCCGCGGGGGCGACGTCCTCGAGGGGCAGACCACGGCGAGCCGCGATCTCCTCGGGACGCTGCAGGCCCTGGAGGGCCGCCACGGTCGCGTGCACGATGTTGATCGCGTTGTCGGAGCCCAGGGACTTCGACAGGATGTCGTGAACGCCGGCGCACTCCAGAACGGCGCGCACCGGGCCACCGGCGATAACACCGGTACCGGGGGAAGCAGGCTTCAGCAGGACAACGCCGGCCGCCTTCTCGCCCTGGATCGGGTGCGGGATGGTGCCCTGGATGCGCGGAACCTTGAAGAAGTTCTTCTTGGCTTCCTCGACACCCTTGGCGATGGCCGCGGGAACTTCCTTGGCCTTGCCGTAACCGACACCTACGGTGCCGTCACCGTCGCCCACCACGACCAGCGCGGTGAAGCTGAAGCGGCGACCACCCTTGACAACCTTGGCGACGCGGTTGATCGCGACAACGCGCTCAACGTAAGCGGTCTTCTCGGCGGCAGGGCCACCGTCGCGACCCTTCCGGTCCCGCCGCTCGCCGCCACCGGCACCGCTTCCGCGGCGCTGGGGTCCAGCCATTGGATTACCTCTCTCTGTTACGTCCGTGAGTCCCGGAACCGGGGCTTAGAACTTCAGCCCGGCTTCGCGGGCGGCGTCAGCCAGAGCGGCAATGCGCCCGGCGTATCGGTTGCCACCGCGGTCGAACACGACGGTCTCGACACCCGCAGCCTTGGCACGCTCGGCGACGAGCGCGCCGACAGCCTGGGCCTGGGCGCTCTTGTCGCCTTCGCCACCGCGGATCGAAGCGTCCAGGGTCGACGCCGACGCCAGGGTGTGACCCTGGAGGTCGTCGATGACCTGAGCAACGATGTTGCGGTTGGAACGCGTCACGACGAGGCGCGGACGCTCCGCCGTACCCGAGACGTTCTTGCGGATGCGGATGTGGCGGCGAGCCTTGGCAGCGCGCTTGTACGCGTCGCCCTTGGCGATCTTCACACCGTATGCCATGGCTACTTACCAGCCTTTCCGACCTTGCGGCGGATGACCTCGCCGGCGTACTTGACACCCTTGGCCTTGTACGGGTCGGGCTTCCGCAGCTTGCGGATGTTGGCGGCGACCTCGCCGACCTTCTGCTTGTCGATGCCCTCGACCGAGAACTTGGTGGGCGACTCGACCTTGAAGGAGATGCCCTCGGGCGCCTCGATCAGGATCGGGTGGCTGTAACCAAGCTGGAACTCCAGGTCGGAGCCCTTCGCGGCGACGCGGTAACCGACACCGCTGATCTCGAGAGCCTTGACGTACCCCGTGGTCACACCGGTGATCATGTTCGCCACCAGCGTGCGGGACAGGCCGTGCAGGGCCTTGTTCTGACGCTCGTCGTTCGGGCGGGTGACGTTCAGAACGCCGTCCTCACCCTTGACGATCTCGATCGGCGCCTTGACGACGTGCGTGAGGGAACCCTTGGGGCCCTTCACCGCGACCGTCTGGCCGTCGATGGTGACGTCCACACCGGCGGGAACCTGGATGGGGAGCTTGCCGATTCGCGACATTGCTTTTCCTCCGTTCCCGACTACCAGACGTAGGCGAGGACTTCCCCACCTACGCCCTTCTTGCCTGCCTGCTGGCCGGTCAGGAGACCGTGGGACGTGGAGATGATCGCCACGCCCAGGCCGCCGAGGACCTTCGGCAGGTTGGTGGACTTTGCGTACACGCGCAGACCGGGCTTCGAGATCCGCTTGATGCCCGCGATGGAGCGCTCACGGTTCGGCCCGAACTTCAGCTCGAGGACGAGGTTCTTGCCGACCTCGGCGTCCTCGACCTTCCAGCCGGTGATGAAACCCTCCTGCTTGAGGATCTCCGCGATGTGCGACTTGATCTTGCTGTGCGGCATCACGACGGTGTCGTGGTACGCCGAGTTAGCGTTACGCAGACGGGTCAGCATGTCTGCGATCGGGTCAGTCATGGTCATGAAGTGGCCTTCGGCCTCTCTCGCCGGGGTTTCCTGTATGCGCCATCCCTCTCCCCACTCAGTGGCGGGACGGGTGCGGTGCGGGGACCTACGGCGTAGTAAGTCGTTATGGGCGGCGGACGCCCAACCACACAAGCCTAAGGCATGCGCGGCCGGGCATCCGCCGACCAGATGCTTACCGAGAGTGCCTGGTACTTCCCAAGTCCTTGCGGACGAGGGGGATTTACCAGGAGCTCTTGGTCACGCCCGGCAGCTCGCCACGGTGAGCCATCTCACGAAGGCACACGCGGCACAGGCCGAACTTGCGGTACACGGAGTGGGGACGACCGCAGCGCTGGCAGCGGGTGTACGCACGCACACCGAACTTGGGCTTGCGGGCAGCCTTCGCGATGAGAGCCTTCTTCGCCATCTCGCTTACGCCTCCTTGAAGGGGAAGCCGAGGTGACGAAGGAGCGCGCGGCCCTCAGCGTCGTTGGTCGCCGTGGTGACCACGGTGATGTCCATACCCCGGGTACGGTCGATCTTGTCCTGGTCGATCTCGTGGAACATGACCTGCTCCGTGAGACCGAAGGTGTAGTTGCCACGGCCGTCGAACTGCTTCGGCGACAGACCACGGAAGTCACGGATACGCGGCAGCGCGAGCGACAGCGTACGGTCCAGGAACTCCCACATGCGGTCACCACGGAGGGTGACGTGGCAGCCGATCGGCTGACCCTCGCGAAGCTTGAACTGCGCGATGGACTTGCGGGCCTTCGTGACGGCCGGCTTCTGACCGGTGATCGTCGTCAGGTCCTTGATGGCGCCGTCGATCAGCTTGGAGTCGCGGGCGGCGTCGCCCACACCCATGTTGACCACGATCTTCACGAGGCCGGGGATCTGCATGACGTTCTCGTAGGAGAACTCCTCACGCAGCTTGCCCGCGATGTCCTCGCGGTACTTCGTCTTGAGACGCGGAGTGGTAGCCATCAGATGTCCTCACCCGTCCGCTTGGCAACGCGGATCTTGTTGCCCTCGTCGTCGAAGCGGTAGCCGACGCGGGTGACGACCTTCTTGCCGTCCTTCTCCACAACCAGCTGAACGTTGCTGACGTGGACCGGGGCCTCGGTGATCACAATGCCACCGGCCTGGTTCTGCGCAGCCTTGGTGTGCTTCTTGACCCGGTTGACACCCTCGACGAGGACGCGGTTCTCAGCGGGGAAGGCAACGATGACCTTGCCCTGCTTGCCCTTGTCCTTACCGGTGATGACCTGAACCAGGTCGCCCTTCTTGATCTTCATGCTTACAGCACCTCCGGCGCGAGCGAGATGATCTTCATGAACTTCTTCTCGCGCAGCTCACGGCCCACCGGGCCGAAGATACGGGTGCCGCGAGGGTCGCCGTCGTTCTTCAGAATGACGGCGGCATTCTCGTCAAAGCGGATGTACGAGCCGTCCTGGCGGCGACGCTCCTTGACGGTGCGAACGATGACCGCCTTGACGACGTCACCCTTCTTCACGTTGCCACCGGGGATCGCGTCCTTGACGGTGGCGACGATGACGTCACCGATGCCCGCGTAGCGGCGACCGGAACCACCGAGAACACGGATGCAAAGGATTTCCTTGGCACCAGTGTTGTCGGCGATACGCAGTCGCGACTCCTGCTGGATCACGTGTATCTCCTGTTTGTCTGCCGGTTCCCGGCGGGGGCCTCACTCCGAAGAGCTACCGCCCCCACCGAGCCTGGCGGAACGAACCTGAGGGAAACCCCTCAGGTGCTTACTTGGCCTTCTCGAGGATCTCGACGATGCGCCAGCGCTTGCTCGCCGACAGCGGACGCGTCTCCATGATGAGGACGCGGTCGCCGACGCCGGCAGCGTTCTGCTCGTCGTGCGCCTTGAGCTTGTTCGTACGGCGGATGACCTTGCCGTACAGGGCGTGCTTGACGCGGTCCTCGACAGCGACGACGACGGTCTTGTCCATCTTGTCGCTGACGACCAGACCCTCACGGGTCTTGCGGAATCCGCGCGCGGTCGTCTCAGTCACGTTGTTCTCGCTCATCAGGCGCTCTCCACCGTCTCGATACCGAGCTCACGCTCGTGCATCAGGGTGTAGATGCGAGCGATGTCCTTACGGACGGACTTGAGCCGGCCGTTGTTCTCCAGCTGACCCGTGGCCGCCTGGAAGCGGAGCTTGAACAGCTCCTCCTTGGCCTCGCGCAGCTTGCCAACGAGCTCCTCGTTGCCGAGCTCACGCAGCTCGGACGCCTTGGTTCCCGTCGCCATCACGACTCACCTGCCTCGCGCCGAACAATCCGGCACTTCATCGGAAGCTTGTGAGCAGCGCGGGTGAGCGCCTCACGAGCAATCTTCTCGTTCGGGTAGGACAGCTCGAACATGACCCGGCCCGGGTGCACGTTGGCGATCCACCACTCGGGAGAACCCTTACCGGAACCCATGCGGGTCTCGGCAGGCTTCTTGGTGAGCGGGCGGTCCGGGTAGATGTTGATCCAGACCTTGCCGCCACGCTTGATGTGGCGGGTCATCGCAATACGAGCCGCCTCGATCTGGCGGTTCGTCACGTAAGCCGGGGTCAGCGCCTGGATGCCGTACTCGCCGAACGTGACCTCAGTACCGCCCTTGGCCATACCGCGGCGCTTCGGGTGGTGCTGCTTGCGGTGCTTGACCCTACGAGGGATCAGCATGTCGGTCAGGCCTCCGTTCCGGTGCTCTCAGCCGGAGCGGCGGCGGGAGCGTCGGCCTTGGGGGCCTCGACACCAGCAGCCTGCTGCGGCTTGCGGCCACCACGGCCGCCGCGCTCGCCACCACGGCCACCACGGCCGGCGGGACGGTCGCCAGCGCCCTGCGCGCCACGGGCCGGGCGGTTACCCGCACGGGCCGCAGCGTTCTCGGCGCGAACCTCGGCGATGTTCTTGACGTCGCCCTTGTAGATCCAGACCTTCACACCGATACGGCCGAAGGTGGTCTTGGCCTCGAAGAAGCCGTAGTCCACGTTCGCGCGGAGGGTGTGCAGCGGCACACGGCCTTCGCGGTAGAACTCGGAGCGGGACATCTCGGCGCCGCCGAGACGGCCGCCACACTGGATCTTGATGCCCTTGGCGCCGGCCTTCATCGTGCCCTGCATGCTCTTACGCATGGCGCGACGGAAGGAGACGCGGGAGGAGAGCTGCTCGGCAACGGCCTGAGCGACCAGCTGGGCATCGAGCTCGGGGTTCTTGACCTCGAGGATGTTCAGCTGGACCTGCTTGCCCGTGAGCTTCTCGAGGTCACCGCGGATGCGGTCGGCCTCGGCGCCACGGCGGCCGATGACGATGCCCGGACGAGCGGTGTGGATGTCCACACGCACGCGGTCACGGGTGCGCTCGATCTCAACCTTCGAGATGCCGGCGCGCTCCATGCCGGACGTCATCATCCGACGGATGGCGACGTCTTCCTTGACGTAGTCCTTGTACAGCTTGTCGGCGTACCAACGCGACTTGAAGTCGGTGGTAATGCCGAGTCGGAACCCGTGCGGGTTTACCTTCTGGCCCATTACCGGGAACCTTCCTTGCTGCTGACGACCACGGTGATGTGGCTGGTCCGCTTGCGGATCCGGTAGGCACGGCCCTGGGCACGCGGACGGAACCGCTTCAGGGTCGGGCCCTCGTCCACGTACGCCTCGCTGATGACCAGCGTGGAGGCGTCCGGGTGGTTGTAGTTGTGTGCGGCGTTGGCGATGGCGCTGTCAAGCACCTTGCCAACCGGCACGCTCGCGGCCTGCGGGGCGAAACGCAGGACCGCCTGAGCCTCCGTGGCATCCATGCCACGGATAAGGTCCACCACTCGGCGGGCCTTCATGGGCGTGACGCGGATGTACCGCGCCTGGGCCCTGGCTTCCATGGTTGTCCCTTCGGTGTAAGTCATAGTCGTAACCACCCCGCCTTTAGCGGCGCTTCGACTTCCGGTCGTCCTTGACGTGGCCGCGGAAGGTGCGAGTCGGCGAGAACTCGCCGAGCTTGTGGCCGACCATCGACTCGGTGACGAACACCGGGACGTGGGTCTTGCCGTTGTGCACCGCGATGGTGTGACCCAGCATGCTGGGGATGATCATCGAGCGACGGGACCAGGTCTTGATGACGTTCTTGGTGCCGGCTTCGTTCTGGACATCCACCTTCTTTACGAGGTGGTCGTCGACGAAGGGCCCCTTCTTGAGACTGCGCGGCATCTAAACCCGCTCCTAGCGCTTCTTGTTCGTCTTGCGGCGGCGGACGATGTACTTGCTCGAAGCCTTCTTCGGCGAGCGAGTACGACCCTCCTTCTGACCCCACGGGGAGACCGGGTGGCGACCACCACTGGTCTTGCCCTCACCACCACCGTGCGGGTGGTCAACCGGGTTCATCGCGACACCGCGGACGGACGGGCGAACGCCCTTCCAGCGCATACGGCCGGCCTTGCCCCAGTTGATGTTCGACTGCTCGGCGTTGCCGACCTCGCCGACCGTGGCACGGCAGCGCGCGTCGACGAGACGGATCTCACCGGACGGCATGCGGAGGTGGGCCATGGTGCCCTCCTTCGCCAGCAGCTGCACGGAGGCACCGGCCGAACGGGCGAACTTCGCGCCGCCACCGGGACGGAGCTCGATCGCGTGGATCGTGGTACCGACCGGGATGTTGCGGAGCGCGAGGTTGTTGCCGGGCTTGATGTCGGCCGTGGGGCCGTTCTCAATCCGGTCGCCCTGCTTCAGGCTCTTCGGCGCGATGATGTAGCGCTTCTCGCCGTCGGCGTAGTGCAGGAGCGCGATGCGCGCGGTGCGGTTGGGGTCGTACTCGATGTGCGCGACCTTGGCCGGCACGCCGTCCTTGTCGTGACGACGGAAGTCGATCACACGGTAGGCGCGCTTGTGTCCACCACCCTGGTGGCGAACGGTGATCCGGCCGGTGTTGTTACGGCCGCCCTTGCTGTGCAGAGGGCGAACCAGCGACTTCTCCGGCGTGGACCGCGTGATCTCGACAAAGTCGGCGACGCTGGAGCCACGACGGCCCGGGGTCGTCGGCTTGTACTTGCGGATACCCATTTCTCAGTCCTCGTCCGATTCCGGACGACTAGACCTCCGTTAGGAGGCCTGGCCGCCGAAGATGTCGATTCGGTCGCCCTCAGCGAGGGTCACGATGGCGCGCTTGGTGTCAGCGCGCTTGCCGAAACCGGTCTTGGTGCGCTTGCGCTTACCCTGACGGTTGATCGTGTTGACCCCGGTGACCTTGACCCCGAAGACCGCTTCCACGGCCTGCTTGATCTGGGTCTTGTTGGAGCCGGGCGCGACGATGAACGTGTACTTGTTCTCGTCCAGCAGCGCGTAGCTCTTCTCCGAGACAACCGGCTTGATCAGCAGGTCGCGCGGGTCAGTGAAGGTCTTGCTGGTAACGGTCGCCTCAGACATCAGGCGTCGCTCCCTTCGGTCTCATCGGCCTTGGGGCCAGACACGAAGGACTCGAAAGCGGCCTGGGTGAAGACCACGTCGTCAGAGACGATCACGTCGTACGTGTTCAGCTGGCCCGGCTCCAGGATGTGAACCTGGGGCAGGTTGCGGGCGGACAGCCACGCGGCCTCTTCGGAGCGGTCGACGACCAGGAGCAGGTTCTTGCGCTCCGAGATCTTGCCGAACAGCGTCTTGGCGGCCTTCGTGGAGGCGGCACCCTCGACCACGCCGGTAATGACGTGGACGCGGGAGTGACGCGCACGGTCCGAGAGGGCACCGCGGAGGGCGGCGGCCTTCATCTTCTTCGGGGTCCGCTGCGAGTAGTCACGCGGCTGCGGGCCGTGGACGACGCCACCGCCGGCGAACTGCGGAGCGCGGGTCGAACCCTGACGGGCGCGGCCGGTGCCCTTCTGGCGGTACGGCTTGCGGCCACCACCACGGACTTCGCCACGGGTCTTGGTCTTGTGCGTGCCCTGACGGGCAGCAGCCAGCTGAGCGACAACGACCTGGTGGATCAGCGGAACGCTGGTCTTGGCGTCGAAGATCTCCGCGGGGAGCTCGACGGTACCGGCCTTGTCGCCTGCCGGCGAAAGGATGTCAATGGTGCTCATTACCTCAAGCCCCCTTGGCCGCGGTACGGACCAGGACGAGGCCGCCGTTCGGACCGGGGACCGCACCCTTGATCAGGAGCAGACCCTTCTCCGCGTCAACCGCGTGGATGGTCAGGTTCTGGGTGGTGACACGCTCGTTACCCATGCGACCGGCCATGCGCATGCCCTTGAAGACACGCCCAGGGGTGGCGCAGCCACCGATCGAACCGGGGGAGCGGTGCTTGCGCTGCACACCGTGACCGGCGCCGAGGCCCCGGAAGTTGTGGCGCTTCATGACACCGGCGAAGCCCTTGCCCTTGCTGTTGCCCGTGACGTCAACCTTGACGCCGGACTCGAACACCTCAGCAGTGATCTCCTGGCCGAGCGTGTACTCGCTGGCGTCGGAGGTGCGGAGCTCCACCAGGTGGCGGCGGGGGGTCACGTCGGCCTTGGCGAAGTGGCCCTTGAGGGGCTTGTTCACCTTGCGCGGGTCGATCTCGCCGAAGGCGATCTGGACCGACTCGTAGCCGTCGATGTCGTTCGTACGGACCTGGGTAACGACGCAGGGCCCGGCCTTGACAACGGTCACCGGGACGACACGGTTGTTCTCGTCCCAGACCTGGGTCATGCCGAGCTTCTCGCCCAGGACGCCCTTGATCTGCTTTGCCATCTTCTCGACGCCTCTCAGAGCTTGATCTCGATGTCAACGCCGGCCGGAAGGTCCAGGCGCATCAGCGAGTCAACGGTCTTGGGCGTCGGGTCGAGGATGTCGATCAGGCGCTTGTGCGTGCGCATCTCGAAGTGCTCGCGCGAGTCCTTGTACTTGTGCGGCGACTTGATGACGCAGTACACGTTCTTCTCAGTGGGCAGCGGCACCGGGCCCGCGACCGACGCACCAGTGCGCGTCACCGTCTCGACGATCTTCTTCGCCGAGGAGTCGATGACCTCGTGGTCGTAGGCCTTGAGCCGGATGCGGATCTTCTGTCCCGCCATGGCTACTCCGTAGTCCTGTCTGTTGTGGAAACGCTCTGGCTCTCGGTCGGCTGCGGATGACTCCGCCGCTTTCCTCCGACCCACGCGGTCGGGCGTGTCGCACTCCCTCTAGAAAAAATTCCCATACGGAAATTCCCTCTCCAAGGGGGTGCGGTCCCAAGACCGCGCATCGGGGGAAAACACCCACCGAGTGCCTGGCCGGGACCGTGCTGACGCTTCCCAGAAGATTCCCGTACGTCCGCCCCATTGCTGCCCCGAGAGGCAGGTAGAGCGACGAGTACTGTGGGACTCGCTTCCGGTCCTCCCGGCGGGAGGCGCGCAGCATCGGCACTCAGCCGAGCAACTTGAGTAGTCTGCCATACGAGGCACGTACCTGGCCAATCGGGCCGAAGAGAATACCCCGCCACGCTGAGTGGTCAAACCGCCGCACCCGTGTCCCCAGGGCGGGGTCTACCTCGGTCAGGACCGCGTGATGGTCCCGCACCCTTCACCCTTGATGTCCTGGCTCCGGTCGTACGGGTCCGACGCGGGCCCCGTGGGCTCCGGTCCGTCCGCCACGTCCTGCGGGAAGTACGGGTGCAGGAACCCGTCAGCCGCCTCGCACTCCACGTTCGACCACTCCGCGGTGTAGCTCCGCGCCTGCAGGCGGCCCCGGGTGGTCTCCCAGCGCGCCGGGTCGAGCAGCGCCAGGGTCACCTGCCGGCGCACGATGGTCCGCTGGACACTCGCGCCTCCCTTGGTCAGCGGGTGGACGAAGGTGTAGTCCGCCACCACCAGCAGTTCCCCCCGCTCCCCCGGCTCCGCGCGCATGCTGCCCCGCACCTTGACGACGTCGCCGACCGGCGTGACCTCGGCGGGGTCGAAGCGGGTGAAGAGCTCCACCGGGGTGTCCTCCGCGCTCGGATGCGTCAGTGACCGCTCCAGCCGCCCCGGAACCTCCGGCTGCCGGGGGTCCAGCAGGGCCAGGGCCGCGGCCGGACGCTCCCCGCGCAGGGTGGCCGCGTCCAGGTTGGCCGCGATCAGGAACTGCCGGGTCTTCGCCAGCGCGTCGGCGACCTGCTCCTTGGACATTCCCCCGACGGCCGTCGCCTCGGGCACCTCGATCCCCGCCGCCCCGTCGGCCCACTGGAGCGCCGGGGAGCCCTTGAAGGGGTCCTGGAGCGTCGGGCGGTCCGGGTACGACTCCGGGGGCGCGGCCGTCGGCCGGGCGGTCTCGGGGGCCAGCGGAACGCCGGCCCCGGCATCCTGCCCGGCCTTGCCCGTGACCTTGTCGATCAGCAGTTCGGGCCGTACGACGATCAGCGCCAGTCCCGCGATGAGGACCACGGCCAGGGTGGCCTTGAGCCGCCGCTTCGCCGTGCCGCGGCCGTCCATCTCCTGCCAGGCGGGACCCGTACGCCACCCCGGGGGCTCTGCGGACACGGGCTTCGCCCTGCCGAAACGCTTCTTCTGCCCCTCGGCGCGCTGCTCCTCCTCGCGCCGCAACCGCTCGGTCACCATCCGCGCCCGCGCGGACGGCTCCTTGGGAGCCTCCCCCGCACCCCGCTCCGCCTGCTCGACGAACTGCGCCCACTCCTCGTCGGAGACGCCCGGTCTGCCGCCTTCGTTCTGTGCCATGTCCCCCACCCTGAGATGCCCTTTCACACCATGCGGTGGGGAGCTTCTCACAGCCCGCCGACAGACAGTGGAACGGGGTCTGACCAGGCGGGACGACCTCCCGCACCGGAACGCGACAGCCGCCTCCCGGTTGACCGCGTGCCGGTGGCGCGGGACGCATTGGTTCCAAGTACCGGGGAAGCAAAGAACCCTTCCAAACCCCTCCAGCCTCCCGTCGGGGGCCCGTACCTCACACGGGTGAACAACGCCAACTGGGCTGGCTTTCACGGGGGTTCGCTGGCATATGCTCGCCGCGACAGCCCCCAGAAACGCGTCGGCCCCCGGCGGGACTCGCAATCCCGGCCGAGGGCCTAGCCAGCAAGGAAGACAACCCTTCCCGATGGATGCTCAGCAGCCTAGCGTGCTCGCACGCGCCTCGGTCCGGAATCCCGCCGAGACCCCCCGATCCGGTGTAGTCCACGTCAACGTGAAGCACGCCCGCAGCTTCACGGTGGTCGGCAACACTGACCGTCGGGCTGCCGCCCGAGCTGGTCCCCGTACCGCCCAGAGCCGCGTACGTACCGCCGGACCCCTTCCAGACCTGCGAGGAGTGCGGCCTCGCCTTCCGCGCCCCCGCCCCGGGGCACTGCGCCGGCTGCGGCACGACGGAGGCCGCGTAACGCCGAAGGGCCCCGCCCCACCGCCGAAGCGGTGGAACGGGGCCCTTCAGTGCAACTTGGCTGCCCGCTCGCGCGAGCTACCGGGTCAGAGCACGAAATTACTTCGTGATCTTGGTGACCTGGCCGGCGCCCACGGTACGACCACCCTCACGGATGGCGAACTTCAGGCCCTCCTCCATGGCGACCGGCTGGATCAGCTCGACCGTCATCTCGGTGTTGTCGCCCGGCATGACCATCTCCGTGCCGGCCGGCAGGGTGACGACACCCGTGACGTCCGTGGTACGGAAGTAGAACTGCGGGCGGTAGTTGTTGAAGAACGGGGTGTGACGGCCACCCTCGTCCTTCGACAGGATGTAGGCCTGGGCCTCGAACTGGGTGTGCGGCGTGACCGAACCCGGCTTGATGATGACCTGGCCGCGCTCGACGTCCTCGCGCTTGATGCCACGGAGGAGCAGACCGACGTTCTCGCCCGCCTGGCCCTCGTCGAGCAGCTTGCGGAACATCTCGATGCCGGTGACCGTGGTGGTGGTCTTGGCTTCCTTGATGCCGATGATGTCGACGGTCTCGTTGACCTTCAGGACACCACGCTCGATACGGCCGGTGACGACCGTACCGCGACCGGTGATCGTGAAGACGTCCTCGACGGGCATGAGGAACGGCATCTCGGTGTCACGCGGCGGGGTCGGGATGGCCTCGTCGACGGCGTCCATCAGGCCGAGGAGCTTGTCGCCCCACTCCTTGTCGCCCTCGAGCGCCTTCAGCGCGGAGACGCGGACGACCGGCAGGTCGTCGCCCGGGAACTCGTACTCGGAGAGCAGCTCACGGACCTCGAGCTCGACGAGCTCCAGGATCTCCTCGTCGTCCACCATGTCGGCCTTGTTCAGGGCGACAACGATGTACGGAACGCCGACCTGGCGGGCCAGGAGCACGTGCTCCTTGGTCTGCGGCATCGGGCCGTCGGTGGCGGCGACCACGAGGATCGCGCCGTCCATCTGCGCGGCACCGGTGATCATGTTCTTGATGTAGTCCGCGTGACCCGGGCAGTCGACGTGGGCGTAGTGACGCGCCTCGGTCTGGTACTCGACGTGCGCGATGGAGATGGTGATACCGCGCTGGCGCTCCTCAGGAGCCTTGTCGATCTGATCGAAGGCCGAAGCCGCGTTCAGGTCCGGGTACTTGTCGTGCAGCACCTTGGTAATGGCGGCCGTGAGGGTCGTCTTACCGTGGTCAATGTGACCGATGGTGCCGATGTTGACGTGCGGCTTAGTCCGCTCGAACTTCGCCTTCGCCACGGGGGTCCTCCTGAGAGTGGTTCTGTACGCCTTACAGATCGGCGCCAGGTGATCTTTGCTGGAAAGCCGGCCGGTCCCCGGGGCAACGGGAGTGTTGCTCCTGTTGCCCCAGAGGCTGCCGGTGACAAGCCTAAAGCGTGTACTCCGAAGAGTTACTCGCCCTTGGCCTTCGCGATGATCTCCTCGGCGACGTTCCGGGGAACCTCGGCGTAGGAGTCGAACTGCATCGAGTAGCTGGCGCGACCCGAGGTCTTGCTGCGGAGGTCTCCGACGTAGCCGAACATCTCCGAAAGCGGCACGAGGCCCTTCACGATGCGAGCACCGTGACGCTCCTCCATGGCCTGGATCTGGCCACGGCGAGAGTTGATGTCGCCGATGACCTCACCCATGTAGTCCTCGGGCGTGGTGACCTCAACGGCCATCATCGGCTCAAGGAGCACGGGGGAAGCCTTGCGCGCGGCCTCCTTGAAGGCCTGCGAACCGGCGATCTTGAACGCGAGCTCGGAGGAGTCGACCTCGTGGTAGCCACCGTCGAGAAGGATGACGCGGACGCCAGTCATCTCGTAGCCGGCGAGGATGCCGAACTTCATGGCTTCCTGCGCACCGGCGTCGACCGACGGGATGTACTCCCGCGGGATACGACCACCGGTGACCTTGTTCACGAACTCGTACGCCGCTTCGCCGCCCTCGATGGGCTCGATCGCGATCTGCACCTTGGCGAACTGACCGGTACCACCGGTCTGCTTCTTGTGGGTGTAGTCGTGACGCTCGACGGCCTTGCGGATCGTCTCGCGGTACGCGACCTGCGGCTTGCCGACGTTCGCCTCGACCTTGAACTCGCGACGCATGCGGTCGACGAGGATGTCGAGGTGAAGCTCGCCCATACCACCGATGATGGTCTGGCCGGTCTCCTCGTCCGAGTGAACCTGGAAGGAGGGGTCCTCCTCCGCGAGACGCTGGATGGCAACACCCAGCTTCTCCTGGTCACCCTTGGACTTGGGCTCGATGGCGACCTGAATAACCGGGGCCGGGAAGTCCATGGACTCCAGGATGACCGGGTTCTTCTCGTCACACAGCGTCTCACCGGTGGTGGTCTGCTTGAGGCCCATGACGGCGACGATGTCGCCGGCGCCCACCGACTCGATCTCCTCACGCTTGTTCGCGTGCATGCGGTAGATCTTGCCGATGCGCTCCTTCTTGCCCTTGACGGAGTTCAGCACCGCGGTGCCGGCCTCCAGGCGACCGGAGTAGATCCGGACGAAGGTGAGCTTGCCGAGGTGCGGGTCGCTCGCGATCTTGAACGCGAGGGCCGACAGCGGCTCGGCGTCGGACGGCTTGCGCTTCACGACCACCTCGGCGTCCTTGACGTCGTGGCCCTCGATGGCCTCGACGTCCAGGGGGGAGGGGAGGTAGCGCACGACGGCGTCGAGCAGGGGCTGAACGCCCTTGTTCTTGAACGCGGTGCCGCAGAACACGGGGGTGACAGTGGTGTCGCCACCCTTGCCGGACGCGATGGTGATACGACGAACAGCGGCGTAGAGCTGCTCCTCGGTGGGCTCGACGCCCTCCAGGAACAGTTCCATGATCTCTTCGTCGTTCTCCGCGACGGCCTCGACGAGCTTGCCGCGCCATTCCTCGGCGAGCTCGGTGTGCGAGGCCGGGATGTCGACGACGTCGTACATCTCGCCCTTGGAGGCTTCGGCGGACCAGACGAGCGCCTTCATGCGGACCAGGTCGACAACACCCTGGAAGTCCATCTCGGCACCGATCGGCAGCTGCATGACGATCGGGGTCGCGCCGAGGCGGTCCGTGATCATGTCAACGCAGCGGAAGAACTCGGCGCCGGTACGGTCCAGCTTGTTCACGAAGCAGATGCGCGGCACGCCGTAACGGTCGGCCTGACGCCAGACCGTCTCGGACTGCGGCTCCACACCGGCGACACCGTCGAAAACGGTGACGGCACCGTCGAGGACGCGGAGCGAACGCTCCACCTCGACCGTGAAGTCAACGTGACCCGGGGTGTCGATGATGTTGATGGTGTGGTCGACCTCTTCGAGAGGCCAGTGGCAGGTGGTCGCGGCAGACGTGATGGTGATACCACGCTCCTGCTCCTGCTCCATCCAGTCCATCGTGGCGGCGCCGTCGTGGACCTCACCGATCTTGTACGACACACCGGTGTAGAACAGGATGCGCTCGGTGGTGGTCGTCTTGCCCGCGTCGATGTGAGCCATGATCCCGATGTTGCGGACCTTGGCCAGGTCAAGCGAAGTGGTAGCCATAAGGCTTCGGTCTTCTCTCGGTCTCGATGTGGGGTGGGACTACCAGCGGTAGTGCGCGAAGGCCTTGTTGGACTCGGCCATCTTGTGCGTGTCCTCGCGCTTCTTGACGGCAGCGCCAAGACCGTTGGAGGCGTCGAGCAGCTCGTTCATGAGGCGCTCGGTCATGGTCTTCTCGCGGCGGGCGCGGGAGTAACCCACGAGCCAGCGCAGCGCGAGGGTCGACTGGCGGCCCGGCTTGACCTCAACCGGAACCTGGTAGGTCGCGCCACCGACACGGCGGGACTTGACCTCGAGGGACGGCTTGACGTTCTCCAGCGCGCGCTTCAGCGTGATGACCGGGTCGTTGCCGGTCTTCTCGCGGAGGCCTTCCATGGCGCCGTAAACGATGCGCTCGGCGGTGGAGCGCTTGCCGTTCAGGAGGATCTTGTTGATGAGCGAGGTCACCAGAGGAGATGCGTAGACCGGGTCGATGATGACCGGGCGCTTCGGGGCGGGGCCCTTACGAGGCATTCTTACTTCTCCTTCTTGGCGCCGTAGCGGCTGCGGGCCTGCTTGCGGTTCTTGACAGCCTGGGTGTCAAGCGCACCGCGGATGATCTTGTAACGAACACCCGGCAGGTCCTTCACACGGCCACCACGCACGAGCACGATCGAGTGCTCCTGCAGGTTGTGTCCCTCACCCGGAATGTAAGCGGTGACCTCGATGCCAGAGGTCAGACGCACACGCGCGACCTTACGCAGCGCCGAGTTCGGCTTCTTCGGGGTGGTCGTGAACACACGCGTGCAGACGCCGCGACGCTGGGGCGAAGCCTCAAGCGCGGGGGTCTTTGTCTTCTCGACCTTGTCCTGCCGGCCCTTACGGACCAGCTGCTGGATCGTAGGCACTACTTCTCCGGTTTCTGTGTGCCGTGTAGTGAAGCTAACCTGGAACTTTGCCGACCCACGCGGTCGGGTGTGTCGGATCCGGCGGACCTCCGCGCAAGCACGGAAACGCATGGATCGCGGTGGCGGATACGGGCTCCAGTGCGGTTGGTGGACACGCACGTGAGCCCAGGCACACCCCAGGCACAAGGTCTGAGCGTACCTACCGCATCCACTCCGGTCAAAACAAAAGCCCCGGCCCCGGGCCCGGCAGACCCCCACAGGCCATGCGCCGCACGGGCGAGGCCTCCGCGCGGCCCCGCCGATGTCGTACCGACGCACGGATGTGGTACGGGGCCATCCGCAACCCGGCCGCGAACCTCCGCCCGAAGTGCGCAAGCGGGAATGCGCGGGCGGCCCGGCCACTAAACTGCCCTGCGATTCAGCCCACGATTCGGCCCAAAGGGCACGACCACATCAGGGAGCGGGACATTGGGGACGGCCACGACCGAGCCGACGGACACGGACGCCCCTCCCCGCCCCGCAGCCGGGCGCCGCCTCTCCGGGCTCACCCGGCTCACCCGGCTCCCACGGCGCTCCCGGCTGTACGGGCCCCTGCTCGCCTTCCTGGTCACCTCGGGCGCCTTCTGCGCCTCCTGGGTGCTGCGCGGCACGTTCCCCTTCGGCAACACCGGCCGGGCCGTCAACGACCAGGCCAACCAGTACGTGCCCTTCCACCGGGCCCTGTGGGACCTGGTCCACGGCCACGCCGCCGGCGACGTCTTCTTCACCTGGCGCGGCGGCTTCGGACAGCAGTTCCTGTCCGACTACTACACGTACCTCGGCAACCCCTTCTCCTGGCTCGTTGTGCTCGTCCCCCGCGCCCACGTCGACCTCGCGGTCTTCGCGATCACCCCGATCACCATGGGCACCGCCGCCGCCCTGATGACCGTGTACCTCGGGAAGCTGAAACCCGGCCCGTGGTGGCAGCGCGGCGTGCTCGGAGCCACGTACGGCCTCTGCGGATGGGCGCTCAGCGACGCCTCGTACATCCCGATGTGGCTGTGGGGCCTCGTCGCGCTCCCACTCCTCGGCATCGCCGTCGAATGGTGCCTGGAGGAGCGCCGCTGGCCCGGTGTGGCGGCGCTCGTCGCGCTCGCGTGGTTCGGGAACTTCTACACCGCGATGATGGCCACGATGGCCGCCTGCGTCCTCCTCGCCATCCGCCTCGTCACCCGCGACATGACCGGCGCGCAGCGGCTGCGGGCGCTCTGGCGGGCCGCCACCGCGGCGACGACGGGCATCCTCCTCACGCTGCCGCTCCTGCTGCCGTCGTTCCTGTCCAGCGGCTCCGCGCAGCCCACCCAGGCCGGCGCCTTCGACCCGGTGCGCATCGAGGTCTTCCTGACCGGCATGCTCCCGGCGACCTACCTGTGGGGCGGCCGGCCGCGGCTGTACGTGGCCTCGCTCGGGCTGATCCTGGCCGGTGCCTTCGTGCTCAACTCGGGCATCGCGAAGCGGACCCGCCTGGTGTGGGCGGCGGCGACGCTGCTGGTCGTGGCCTCGTTCCAGTTCCCGCCGACCCAGTACGTGTGGCACGGGCTGGCGGTGCCGAACGGCAACCCGTACCGCGAGGCCTTCGTCTTCAGCGGGATGGTCGTCGTCGTCGCCTGGCTCTCGCTCGCCCATCGCCCGCGCCCGCTGCACCTGGCCCTGGTCGCCGCGCTGCTCGTCGCAGCCACCTTCGTGCTCCGGCACACCGACGACTTCGGCGGCTGGACCTGGCCCGCCGTGCTCGGCGGCGGATCCGTCTCGCTGCTGGCGCTGGTCCTGCTGGCGCTGGGCGAGAAGCGCCGCGCACTGATCCCCGTGGCCGCCGCCCTGATGATCGGCGTCGTCTTCGCGGAATCCACGGTCGCCGCGGTCAACGCGGACTCCCGGCGGGCCCGCGAGCGCTGGGCGAAGCCGGTCGCCACCTCGAACCAGTCGATCACCAACCAGTTCGCCGCCGTCCGGGGCGTGGACGGCTGGCCCGCGTACCGGACCGATTCGGGCGCGCCGCAGAGCTCGTACAACGACGCCCTCGCCCTGCGCGCGGAGGGCCCGCAGTACTACAGCAGCTACCTGCCCGAGGTCACCTACCGGGCGCTGGAGCCGCTCGGCTACGGCTTCAAGAACGACGGCCGGACCTTCTTCGGCGCCGACAACCCGGTGCTCGACGCGATCTTCTCCATCGGCGCCCGGGTCGAGCCGGGCCCGGCGAAGAACAGCTGGGCGGCCCGCCTCTTCCCCGCCCCTCCCCTGGTGACGGTCCGCCCGGGCCCGTACACCTCCCCCAACCCCGCCGGCAGCGTCTACGCCCGCCAGGAGAACGTCCTGGGGGCCACCGTCTACCAGGTCCCGCCCGTCACCCGCGGCGGCACCCCCACGGAGCAGACGTACGCCGCCCAGTGCGCCCCCGGCTCCGAGGCCTTCTGGTTCTCCCCCGAGATCTACGGCAGCCTCCGCGCCGGCGGCGGCCCCGAGCAGGCCCTCCAGGACCGCATGTCCGGCGTCCTGCGCCTGGGCAAGGTCCCGGCTTCGGGCCGGCTCGACATCACGGTCAGGACCGCCACCCGGGGCGCCACGGCCGGCGAGCACCCCATCGGCTGCCTGGACCCCGCCGGGCTCGACGCGGCGGTCGGCCACCTCAAGGCCACCGGCGCCATGCACGTCAGCGCGGGCGGCCACAGCATCGAGGCCACCCTCCCCGAGGGCGCCAAGGGCACGGCGGTCATCGCCACGACGGCCGTCCCCGGCTGGCAGTGCTCCGCCCCGCTCCAGGACTTCCACGGCCTCCTGGCGGTCCCCCTGGCGCCGGGCACCACCAAGGTCTCCTGCACCTTCACCCCGAAGGGCCTCAAGGCCGGCCTCGCCGGCGGCGCCCTAGGCCTGATGGTCCTGATCGCCGCCTCGATCACCACCCTCCGCCGCCGCCACCCCTGACCGGGCCCGCCGAGCCGCCCGGGCCCGCCCCCGGCAAACGAAGAAGCCCCCCGCCGCTCCTCTCGGAGCCGCGGGGGGCTTCTTACTGGCTACTTGTGACCTCAGCCGTTGTACGGGCCGTAGTCGTAGTCCTCCAGCGGGACAGCCTGGCCGGAGCCGGTGCCGAAGGGCGAGTAGTCGATGTCGTCGTAGCCGACGGCCGAGTACATCGCGGCCTTGGCTTCCTCGGTGGGCTCCACCCGGATGTTGCGGTAGCGGGCGAGGCCCGTACCGGCCGGGATGAGCTTACCGATGATGACGTTCTCCTTGAGGCCGATCAGGGAGTCGGACTTGGCGTTGATCGCCGCGTCCGTCAGAACCCTGGTCGTCTCCTGGAAGGACGCCGCCGACAGCCAGGACTCGGTCGCGAGCGAGGCCTTGGTGATACCCATCAGCTGCGGACGGCCGGAGGCGGGGTGACCGCCCTCGGTGACCACACGACGGTTCTCGGTCTCGAACTTCGACCGCTCGACGAGCTCGCCCGGCAGGAGCTCCGCGTCGCCGGACTCGATGATCGTCACGCGGCGCAGCATCTGCCGGATGATGATCTCGATGTGCTTGTCGTGGATCGACACGCCCTGCGAGTTGTAGACCTTCTGGACTTCGCCGACCAGGTGCACCTGGACGGCACGCTGGCCGAGGATGCGCAGCACGTCGTGCGGGTTGGTGGCACCCATGGTGAGCTTCTGGCCCACCTCGACGTGGTCGCCCTCGCCGACGATGACCTTGGCGCGCTTGGAGATCGGGAAGGCCGTCTCCTCGCTGCCGTCGTCGGGCGTGATGACGATCTTCTTCGTCTTCTCGGTCTCCTCGATCCGCACGCGGCCGGCGGCCTCGGAGATCGGGGCGACACCCTTCGGGGTACGGGCCTCGAAGAGCTCGACGACACGCGGCAGACCCTGGGTGATGTCGTCACCGGCCACACCACCGGTGTGGAAGGTACGCATCGTCAGCTGGGTACCGGGCTCACCGATGGACTGGGCGGCGATGATGCCGACCGCCTCACCGATGTCGACCAGCTTGCCGGTGGCGAGCGAGCGTCCGTAGCAGAAGGCACAGGTGCCGACCGCGGACTCACAGGTCAGGACCGAGCGGGTCTTGACCTCCTCGACGCCGTTGGCGACCAGGGCGTCGATCAGGACGTCACCGAGGTCGACGTTGGCCGGCGCGATGACCTTGCCGTCGATGACGACGTCCTCGGCCAGCATGCGGGCGTAGATCGAGGTCTCGACGTCGTCGGCCTTGCGCAGCACGCCGGTCTCGTCGCGAACGGCGATCTTCAGCTTCAGACCGCGCTCGGTGCCGCAGTCCTCCTCGCGGATGATGACGTCCTGCGAGACGTCCACCAGACGACGGGTCAGGTAACCCGAGTCGGCGGTACGCAGGGCGGTGTCCGCCAGACCCTTACGGGCACCGTGCGTGGAGATGAAGTACTCCAGAACGGTGAGGCCCTCACGGAAGGACGCCTTGATCGGACGCGGGATGGTCTCGTTCTTCGCGTTCGACACCAGACCACGCATACCGGCGATCTGTCGCATCTGCATCATGTTTCCTCGGGCACCCGAGTCAACCATCATGAAGATGGGGTTCGTCTTGGGGAAGTTCGCGTTCATCGCCTCGGCAACCTCGTTGGTCGCCTTGGTCCAGATCGCGATGAGCTCCTGCGTGCGCTCGTCCTTGGTGATCAGACCGCGCTCGTACTGCTTCTGGACCTTCTCGTCCTGCGCCTCGTAGCCCGCGACGATGGCCTTCTTGGCCTCGGGCACGACGACGTCGGAGATGGCCACGGTGACGCCCGAACGGGTCGCCCAGTGGAAGCCGGCCGCCTTCAGGTTGTCGAGCGTCGCCGCCACGATGACCTTGGGGTAGCGCTCCGCCAGGTCGTTGACGATCTCGGAGAGCTGCTTCTTGCCCACCGAGTAGTCGACGAACGGGTAGTCCTCGGGCAGCAGCTCGTTGAAGAGCGCGCGGCCCAGGGAGGTGCGCAGACGGAAGCTGTCGCCCGGCTGGAACTCCTGCTCGCCCTCTTCGGCGACGGGCGCGACCCAGCCGCGCGGCGGGATGGTGCCCACCGGGAAGCGGATGTCGACCTGCGACTGGAGCGCGAGCTCGCCGTTGTCGAACGCCATGGTCGCCTCGGCCGTGGAGCCGAACGCGCGGCCCTCGCCCTTGGTGTCACGGAGCTCACCGTCGGTGGTCAGGAAGAACAGACCGAGGACCATGTCCTGGGTCGGCATCGTGACCGGACGGCCGTCGGCCGGCTTGAGGATGTTGTTCGAGGACAGCATCAGGATGCGGGCCTCGGCCTGCGCCTCCGCGGAGAGCGGCAGGTGCACGGCCATCTGGTCACCGTCGAAGTCCGCGTTGAACGCGGTGCAGACGAGCGGGTGGATCTGGATGGCCTTGCCTTCGACCAGCTGGGGCTCGAAGGCCTGGATGCCGAGGCGGTGCAGCGTGGGCGCACGGTTCAGCAGAACCGGGTGCTCGGCGATGACCTCTTCGAGCACGTCGTAGACGACCGTGCGGCCGCGCTCGACCATGCGCTTCGCCGACTTGATGTTCTGCGCGTGGTTCAGGTCCACCAGGCGCTTCATCACGAACGGCTTGAAGAGCTCCAGCGCCATGGCCTTGGGCAGACCGCACTGGTGCAGCTTCAGCTGCGGGCCGACGACGATCACGGAACGCGCGGAGTAGTCCACGCGCTTGCCGAGGAGGTTCTGACGGAATCGACCCTGCTTGCCCTTGAGCATGTCGCTCAGGGACTTCAGCGGACGGTTACCGGGACCGGTCACCGGGCGACCACGACGACCGTTGTCGAAGAGGGCGTCCACGGCCTCCTGGAGCATGCGCTTCTCGTTGTTCACGATGATCTCGGGGGCACCGAGGTCGAGAAGGCGCTTCAGGCGGTTGTTGCGGTTGATCACGCGGCGGTACAGGTCGTTCAGGTCGGAGGTCGCGAAGCGGCCACCGTCCAGCTGCACCATCGGACGCAGGTCCGGCGGGATCACCGGCACGCAGTCCAGAACCATGCCCTTGGGGCTGTTGCTGGTCTGCAGGAACGCGGAGACGACCTTGAGGCGCTTGAGCGCACGGGTCTTCTTCTGGCCCTTGCCGGTACGGATGATCTCGCGGAGGCGCTCGGCCTCCTCCTCCAGGTCGAAGGACTCCAGGCGCTTCTGCAGCGCCGCGGCACCCATCGAACCGTCGAAGTACGTGCCGAAGCGGTCACGCAGCTCGCGGTAGAGCAGCTCGTCGCCCTCGAGGTCCTGGACCTTGAGGTTCTTGAAGCGGTTCCACACCTCGTCGAGGCGGTCGATCTCGCGCTGGGCGCGGTCACGGAGCTGCTTCATCTCGCGCTCGGCACCTTCGCGCACCTTGCGGCGTACGTCGGCCTTCGCGCCCTCGGCCTCGAGCTCGGCCAGGTCGGTCTCGAGCTTCTTGGCACGGCCTTCGAGGTCCGCGTCACGGCGGTTCTCGATCTGCTGGCGCTCGACGGAGACGTGGGCCTCCAGCGACGGGAGGTCGCGGGTGCGGCGCTCGTCGTCCACGAACGTGATCATGTACGCGGCGAAGTAGATGACCTTTTCGAGGTCCTTCGGCGCGAGGTCCAGCAGGTAGCCCAGTCGCGACGGGACGCCCTTGAAGTACCAGATGTGGGTGACGGGAGCGGCAAGCTCGATGTGGCCCATCCGCTCACGACGCACCTTGGCGCGCGTGACCTCGACGCCACAGCGCTCACAGATGATGCCCTTGAAGCGGACACGCTTGTACTTGCCGCAGTAGCACTCCCAGTCCCGGGTCGGACCGAAGATCTTCTCGCAGAAGAGTCCGTCCTTCTCGGGCTTGAGGGTGCGGTAGTTGATGGTCTCCGGCTTCTTGACCTCGCCGTGCGACCAGGTTCGGATGTCGTCCGCGGTGGCAAGGCCGATCCGCAGCTCGTCGAAGAAGTTGACGTCGAGCACTGTGCGTCAATCCCTCTTTCGGGGTCGAGTCTCAATCATGGTCTGAACGGTCCCGGGGATGACGGGGGGCTCTTGAGCGAGCCCCCCGTCAGGCCCGTCAGACCTCTTCGACGCTGCTCGGCTCACGCCGGGACAGGTCGATACCGAGCTCCTCCGCCGCGCGGAAGACGTCCTCGTCGGTGTCGCGCATCTCGATGGACATGCCGTCCGAGGACAGCACCTCCACGTTGAGGCAGAGCGACTGCATTTCCTTGATGAGCACCTTGAAGGACTCGGGAATGCCCGGCTCGGGGATGTTCTCGCCCTTGACGATGGCCTCGTAGACCTTCACGCGGCCGGTGACGTCGTCGGACTTGATGGTCAGCAGCTCCTGGAGGGCGTAAGCGGCGCCATAAGCCTCCAGCGCCCACACCTCCATCTCACCGAAGCGCTGGCCACCGAACTGTGCCTTACCACCCAGCGGCTGCTGCGTGATCATCGAGTACGGACCGGTCGAACGGGCGTGGAGCTTGTCGTCGACCAGGTGGTGGAGCTTGAGGATGTACATGTACCCGATCGAGATCGGGTCCGGGAACGGCTCGCCGGAGCGGCCGTCGAACAGGCGCGCCTTGCCGGACGGGAGGACCAGGCGGTCGCCGTCGCGGTTCGGGATGGTGTGCTCGAAGAGGCCGGCGAGCTCGTCCTCGCGGGCACCGTCGAACACGGGGGTGGCGACGTTGGTACCGGGCTCGACACGGTCGGCCCCGATGACCTTCAGACGCTCGGCCCACTCCTCGCCGAGCCCGGAGACGTCCCAGCCGCGGCTGGCGAGCCAGCCGAGGTGGATCTCCAGGACCTGTCCCGGGTTCATTCGGGACGGGACACCCAGCGGGTTCAGGATGATGTCGACCGGCGTGCCGTCCTCAAGGAAGGGCATGTCCTCGATCGGAAGGATCTTGGAGATGACACCCTTGTTGCCGTGGCGGCCGGCGAGCTTGTCACCGTCGGTGATCTTGCGCTTCTGGGCGACGTAGACGCGGACCAGCTGGTTCACGCCCGGGGGAAGCTCGTCCCCCTCCTCGCGGTCGAAGACGCGGACACCGATGACCTTGCCGATCTCACCGTGAGGGACCTTGAGCGAGGTGTCACGCACCTCGCGGGCCTTCTCACCGAAGATCGCGCGGAGCAGGCGCTCCTCCGGGGTCAGCTCGGTCTCACCCTTGGGCGTGACCTTGCCGACCAGGATGTCGCCGGCGACGACGTCCGCACCGATGCGGATGATGCCGCGCTCGTCGAGGTCCGCGAGGACCTCCTCGGAGACGTTCGGGATGTCCCGGGTGATCTCCTCGGGGCCCAGCTTGGTGTCACGGGCGTCGACCTCGTGCTCCTCGATGTGGATCGAGGAGAGGACGTCGTCCTGCACGAGGCGCTGCGACAGGATGATCGCGTCCTCGTAGTTGTGACCTTCCCAGGGCATGAACGCGACGAGCAGGTTCTTGCCGAGGGCCATTTCGCCCTCTTCGGTCGCAGGACCGTCGGCGAGGACCTGGGCCTCGATGATGCGGTCACCCTCGTTGACGATGACCTTCTGGTTGACCGAGGTGCCCTGGTTCGAGCGGGAGAACTTGGCGACGCGGTACGTGGTGTACGTGCCGTCGTCGTTGGCGACGGTGATGTAGTCGGCCGAGACCTCCTGGACGACACCGTCCTTCTCCGCCTTGATCGAGTCGCCGGCGTCGACCGCACAGCGGTACTCCATGCCGGTGCCGACGAGCGGGGCCTCCGCCTTGATGAGCGGAACGGCCTGGCGCATCATGTTCGCGCCCATGAGGGCGCGGTTGGCGTCGTCGTGCTCCAGGAAGGGGATCATCGCGGTCGCGACGGACACCATCTGGCGCGGGGAGACGTCCATGTAGTCGACGTCGTCGCCGGCGATGTAGTCGATCTCGCCGCCACGACGGCGAACCAGGACGCGGTTCTCCGTGAAGCGCATCTCGTCGTTCAGGCCGGCGTTGGCCTGGGCGATGACGAAGCGGTCTTCCTCGTCGGCGGTCAGGTAGTCGACCTCGTCGGTGACGACACCGTCGACGACCTTGCGGTACGGGGTCTCGACGAAGCCGAACGCGTTGACGCGACCGTAGGACGCGAGCGAGCCGATCAGACCGATGTTCGGGCCTTCAGGGGTCTCGATCGGGCACATGCGGCCGTAGTGCGACGGGTGAACGTCACGGACCTCGAAGCCGGCCCGCTCACGGGACAGACCACCCGGGCCAAGTGCCGACAGGCGGCGCTTGTGGGTCAGACCCGACAGCGGGTTGTTCTGGTCCATGAACTGCGACAGCTGGCTGGTGCCGAAGAACTCCTTGATGGAGGCGACGACCGGCCGGATGTTGATCAGGGTCTGCGGCGTGATCGCCTCGACGTCCTGCGTGGTCATGCGCTCGCGGACGACGCGCTCCATACGAGCCAGACCCGTGCGGACCTGGTTCTGGATGAGCTCGCCGACGTTGCGCAGACGACGGTTGCCGAAGTGGTCGATGTCGTCGGTCTCGACGACGATCGAACGGCCGGACTCGCCGGTCGTCTCGGTCTCACCGGCGTGCAGCTTGACCAGGTACTTGATCGTCGCGATGACGTCGTCGGTGGTGAGCACACCGGCGTCGAGCGGCTCGTCGGCGCCGAGCTTCTTGTTCACCTTGTAGCGGCCGACCTTGGCGAGGTCGTAGCGCTTCGGGTTGAAGTAGAGGTTCTCGAGCAGCGTCTGAGCGGCCTCGCGGGTCGGCGGCTCGCCCGGACGCAGCTTGCGGTAGATGTCGAGCAGCGCGTCGTCCTGACCCTGGGTGTGGTCCTTCTCCAGGGTGGCGCGCATGGACTCGTACTCGCCGAACTCCTCGAGGATCTGCTCGGTGGTCCAGCCGAGAGCCTTCAGGAGGACGGTGACGGACTGCTTGCGCTTGCGGTCGATGCGGACACCGACCATGTCGCGCTTGTCGACCTCCATCTCCAGCCAGGCACCCCGGGACGGGATGATCTTGGCGGAGAAGATGTCCTTGTCGGACGTCTTGTCGATGGAGGAGTCGAAGTAGACACCGGGGGAACGGACGAGCTGCGACACGACGACACGCTCGGTGCCGTTGATGACGAAGGTGCCCTTGTTGGTCATGAGCGGGAAGTCGCCCATGAAGACCGTCTGAGACTTGATCTCTCCGGTCTCGTTGTTCGTGAACTCGGCCGTGACGAACAGCGGAGCCGCGTACGTGAAGTCGCGCTCCTTGCACTCGTCGACAGAGTTCTTCGCCGGCTCGAAACGGTGGTCGCGGAAGGTCAGCGACATCGACCCGGAGAAGTCCTCGATCGGCGAGATCTCCTCGAAGATCTCTTCCAGACCGGACTTGGTGGGGACGTCCTGTCCACTCTCAAGCGCCGACTCGACGCGTGACTTCCAGGCGGCGTTGCCGAGCAGCCAGTCAAAGCTCTCGGTCTGCAGCGCCAGGAGGTTCGGAACCTCGAGGGGCTCCTTGATCTTTGCAAAGGAGATGCGCAGCGGGGCGGTGCTGGCACCGTTGTTCGTATTGGTCGAGGCGTTGCGCGAGGCGGCCAAGAGGGGGTCCTTCCGAGGGCTCGGACTCACTACGCGCGTACCGGTCCCAGCTGACACAGAAGAAGGACCCTCCCGATCTGGCCAAAAGACCAGGTCAGGGCTAATCAATCAAGTGTGCTCATGCGTGGGCATGCCCCTGGCGACGGGCAGGGGGCAGCTAACAGGCAGCGCAAAGGGTCAGTGTAGCCACTTGGCTCACTGATGTCCAGACCAGGTTTCCGGAAACCGGCAACAGGCCTTCCCCATGTCGTTCCAACACTGCGTCCAACGCTTCGGCTCTCGCACACAGAGCGCGTATCAGTACTGCCCTCTCCGCAGTCGATCCATGCCCGCTGCGGCCCCGATCCATGCCTCGGATCTCGGATCGAGCCGGTCGAGCTGGCGACGGGACTGAGAATTGCGCGCCGCGTCCCGTTCGTCAAGGCCCCCTGCTCCGTGCGGATCATCTCCGGACCCTGCTGCGGGGCAACGATGATCACCCTACTCCCCAACGAGACAGGGGCAAGTCAGGCACTGCGGGTACGCCAAAGGGCGACCACCCTTACGGGTGATCGCCCTTTGGTTGAGGCCGTCAGGCGGCCTCAGAGGTGTTACTTGACCTCGACGCCGGCGCCGGCACCCTTGAGGGCCTCGGCAGCCTTGTCAGCGGCCTCCTTGGCGACCTTCTCGAGGACGGGCTTCGGGGCGCCGTCCACGAGGTCCTTGGCCTCCTTGAGGCCCAGGGAGGTCAGCTCGCGCACGACCTTGATGACCTGGATCTTCTTGTCACCGGCAGAGGTCAGGATGACGTCGAACTCGTCCTGCTCCTCGGCGGCCTCGGCAACGGCGCCCGGGCCGGCCGGACCGGCAACGGCGACGGCCGCGGCGGCGGTGACGTCGAACTTGGCCTCGAACGCCTTCACGAACTCGGAGAGCTCGATGAGGGTCATCTCCTCGAACTGGGCGAGGAGGTCGTCCTGAGAGAGCTTCGCCATGATGGGCGATCCTTCCACTAAATCGGCAGGTGCCGGATGTATATAGAGGCGGGCGTAACGGCCCGCTACGACCCACGCACTAGGCGGCGTGGATCAGTGCGCGAGCCGAATTACTCGGCACCGCCCTGCTCGGCGCGCTGGACACGAAGAGCTTCCGCGGTGCGGACGAACTTCGACGGCAGCGCCTGGAAGAGCGAGGCAGCCTGAGACTGCTTGCCCTTGAACGCGCCGGCCAGCTTGCTGAGCAGAACCTCGCGGGACTCGAGGTCCGCAAGCTTCTTGATCTCATCGGCGGTGAGCGCCTTACCATCAAGGACACCCGCCTTGATGATGAGGTTCGGGTTCTCCTTGGCGAAGTCACGCAGGCTCTTCGCCGACTCCACCGGGTCACCGGTGATGAAGGCGACCGCGGTCGGACCAGCGAAGTGCTCGTCCAGCGCGGTGATCCCGGCCTGGTTGGCCGCAATCTTGGTCAGCGTGTTCTTCACCACGGCGTACTGGGCGTTCTCACCGAGAGAGCGACGCAGCGTCTTGAGCTGCGCGACGGTGAGACCCCGGTACTCGGTCAGCACGGCGGCGTTCGAGCTCTGGAACGCGTCCTTGAGCTCGGCTACCGATGCAGCCTTGTTGGGCGTCGGCATGGTGCGTTCGCCTCCTTCCGGGTGATGAGGACCGCTCAGAAGGGGCTGAAAAACGAAACGCCCCGGCGCAGGCGCCAGGGCGTGGCTCAACCGGAACGAATTCCGGGAACCTTCCACAGTCACCTACGCGGGTCGTCCGCACTCAACGGATCCTTCGGCCGCCGAACCCTCACGGGCACGACAACGACCAGCGGTCTTTGGCTTCCTCGGAAGAGTACGTGAAGCGGCCGAGCCGAGGCAAATCGGGTCGGCCCGGGCCGCCTGCACGTCACGGGATCCGCGGACCGGGACAGCAGAGCGTCAGCTCTGGCTGCCGTCCTCCATGATCGCGGCGAAGTCCACCACCTGGTCGGCCGGCGGGACCGCGATCTCGACCGGCTTGTTGTAGTCCAGGACCTTGATCGTGATGTCGATCGCGCCCTTGCCGCTGTCGGAGCGGGTGCGGACCTGCTTGGCGTGGTCGTTCTCGTCGATCCACATGTCCATCGTCATGCTGTCCACGCCCAGGTCCTCGAGCTGCTTGACGGACTTCTCCTGGCGCTCCTTGACCTCCGGGGAGGCCGTGGCGAGCGAGGCCTTCATCTGCTCCAGCGTGACGGTGCCGGACACGTGCGTGGTCTTCTGGCCGTCGATGGTCTCCTCGCCGACCGTCTTCAGGTCCTTGGCGCCGAGCAGGTCACCGGCCTTGTCCCCCGGGTTCTCACCGCTCCGGGGCCCCTTGCCGGCGGACTCCAGCTGCTTGGCCATGTTCGGGTCCAGGGACTTCATGTCGAACTTGAGCCACTGGCCCTCGGTGCCCATGTACATGGCGCCGTCGATCAGGCGGATGTCGACGCTCTCCCCCGCCCCGCCCGGCGTGGCCATGTGCATGGACATGCCGAGCGACGGCTTCAGCCGCATGGAGACCTCTCCGGAGACCTGCTCGCCGCCGGCGCTGCCGGACATGGCGTAGCGGAGCGAGGTGATCTCCTCGGACTTCTTCTTCACCTTCTCCAGGTACGCGGCCGGCGTGACCTGGACGGCGCCCTTCGCGGCGCCCGTCTCGGCGGCCTTGGACGGCGCCGCGGAGGCGCCCGTGTCCTTCTTGCCGTCCTCGCACGCCGTGGCCCCGCCCACCAGCAGTACGGCGGCCAGTACGGCGCCGGCGGCCTTCTTCTTGCGATTCGTCAGCTTCGTGAGCATGGAGTTTCCCCACCCCTTGTGTTCTTCGGTCTTCCGTCACGACCCTAAGCAGCGCCTCGGTGTCTGAGGCAACCGTTTATCGCCGAAGCGGCAACGATACGAGAACAGGCCTCCCGCCCCGGTAAGGGGGGCGGGAGGCCCGTTCAGGCAAGCAGTGAGCCCTGGGGCTCAGAGCCGTGTGGCTCGGCCCAGTCAGACGGCAGCCGGGTCTTCCTCGACGAGGAGGTTCCGGGTGCGGTTGGAGTCCAGCTGGATGCCGGGGCCCATCGTGGTGGTCAGGGCGGCCTTCTTGATGTAGCGGCCCTTCGCGGCGGACGGCTTCAGACGAAGGATCTCGTCCAGGGCCGCGCCGTAGTTCTCGACCAGCTGCTCATCGGAGAAGGAGACCTTGCCGATGATGAAGTGCAGGTTCGAGTGCTTGTCGACGCGGAACTCGATCTTGCCACCCTTGATCTCGGTGACAGCCTTCGCGACGTCCATGGTGACGGTGCCGGTCTTCGGGTTCGGCATGAGGCCACGGGGACCGAGCACGCGGCCGAGGCGGCCGACCTTGCCCATGAGGTCCGGGGTGGCCACAACGGCGTCGAACTCGTTGAGGCGGTTGCCCTTGGCGATCTCGTTGATGAGCTCGTCGTCGCCGACAATGTCGGCGCCGGCGGCTTCCGCGGCCGCAGCACGGTCACCGGTCGCGAAGACCAGGACCCGGGCGGTCTTGCCGGTGCCGTGCGGGAGGTTCACGGTGCCGCGGACCATCTGGTCGGCCTTGCGCGGGTCGACACCCAGACGGAAGGCGACCTCGACGGTGGCGTCGAACTTGGTCGTGGTGGTCTCCTTGGCGAGACGGACGGCCTCGAGCGGGGCGTACAGCTTCTCCCGGTCGACCTTGGCGTCCGCAGCGCGGAGAGTCTTGCTGCGCTTCACTTCTGCTCCTGTGTTTTGACTTCAGGCGTGGAGTCGTGGTGCGGACCAGCGCTTGGCCCTACCACTGTGGTGCTGGGGGTGGCTGAATCAGCCTTCGACCGTGATGCCCATGGAACGGGCGGTGCCGCGGATGATCTGCTCGGCGGCGTCCAGGTCGTTGGCGTTCAGGTCGGGGAGCTTGATCGAGGCGATCTCGCGGACCTGGTCACGCGTAAGCTTCGCGACCTTGGTCTTGTGCGGCTCGCCCGAGCCCTTCTCCACGCCCGCGCTCTTCAGGATGAGGCGCGCGGCCGGCGGAGTCTTGGTGATGAAGGTGAAGGAGCGGTCTTCGTAGACCGTGATCTCCACCGGCACGACCATGCCACGCTGCGACTCGGTCGCGGCGTTGTAGGCCTTGCAGAACTCCATGATGTTGACGCCGTGCTGACCGAGCGCGGGGCCGACCGGCGGAGCCGGGTTGGCCGCACCGGCCTTGATCTGGAGCTTGATAAGCCCCGTGACCTTCTTCTTCTTGGGAGGCATTGCTCTCTCCGGGTCCTAGTGAGAGTTTTCGCCGCCAATCCGGTCATCCGGATGGAGGCATACCGCACCACGATAACGGGTATCGGTGCGGGGCTAAAAACCGAGCAGGTCAGACCGCCCTTTGCGGGGCGATCTGACCTGGTTCGGAAGCGTTGGCCAGAAGATCAGTTCTTCTGGATCTGGTCGAAGCTCAGCTCGACCGGGGTCTCGCGGCCGAAGATCTCGACGAGGCCCTTGACCTTCTTCGAGTCCGGGTTGATCTCGTTGATCGTCGCCTGGAGCGTCGCGAACGGGCCGTCGGTGACGGTGACCGAGTCGCCGACCTCGAAGTCGAGCACCTCGATCGTGCGCTTGACGGCGGGCGCCGGCAGGCCGGCCTCTTCCGCGGCGAGCTTGGCGGCCTTCTCCTGCGCCTCCGGGGCGAGCATCTTGACGATCTCGTCCAGGGTCAGCGGGTAGGGGTCGTACGCGTTGCCCACGAAGCCGGTGACACCAGGCGTGTTGCGGACGACGCCCCAGGACTCGTTCGTCAGATCCATGCGGACGAGAACGTAACCGGGCAGCTTGTTCTGCCGGACGTTCTTGCGCTCGCCGTTCTTGATCTGGACGATCTCTTCCTCGGGCACCTCGGCCTGGTAGATGAACTCCTCGACGTTCAGCGAGACGGCGCGCTGCTCCAGGTTCGCCTTCACGCGCTTCTCGTAACCGGCGTAGGTGTGGATCACGTACCACTCGCCGGGCAGGAGGCGCAGCTCGTCGCGCAGGGCCTGGATCGGGTCGACGGGCTCGGCGTCCTCGACGGGGGCGGCCTCCTCGGCCTCCTCGTCGGCAGCCTCGGCCTCGTCCTCACCGTCGGAGTCGTCGGACTCCTCGTCCGCCTCGTCCTCGTCGGAAGCCTCTACGGCGTCCTCGTCCTCGACCTCGGCGTCGTCGCCCTCGTCCTCGACGTGCATCGCGGCCTCTTCGGCGGCGACACCCGCCTCGGCGTCGGCGAGCTCGGCCTCGTCGGGCTCCACAGCGTCTGCAGCCTCGACGATGTCGAGCTCGTCCTCGACGGACTCGACGGAGTCGTGGCTCACGTTCAGGTTCGGGTCAGACACGGTGGCTGCTTCTTCCTGGATACAAAAGGTGGTGGAACATGCGAAAACGGGCGGCACCCATCAAGGCGCCGCCCTCCGCGGGGATCAGCCGAAGACGAACTTGATGGCTTCCTGGAACCCATAGTCAATCACGGTCACCAGACCGATCATGATGACGACGAAGACAATCACCACGGTGGTGTACGTCGTGAGCTGGTTGCGAGTGGGCCAAACAACCTTGCGGAGTTCCGCGACGATCTGGCGGTAGAAAAGCGCGAGCCGGCCGAGAGGGCCCTTCTTGCCGCGCTTACCGCCCTTGCGGGCCTTCTTCTCGCGAGTGTCGTCCTCGGCGTCAGGCATGTCGATGGAGCCCAGGGCGTCCGTCACGTCTCTCACCTGAATCCGGGTCATGGCCGTACCGCGCCCGGTTGCGCCGCACGGCGTTGCATCGAAGTACGTACCTGCGCACACATCCGAGGAATGGAGTGTGGAGCAGGGCCGGAGGGACTCGAACCCCCAACCGCTGGTTTTGGAGACCAGTGCTCTACCAATTGAGCTACGACCCTTTGCGTCCCCCAACCTACCGCATCCGAGCGAGTGCACGGAGTGCTTGCGCACTGAGCGGTTGGTGAGGGCCAACGACGGTTGAGTGTACGTGGTCCGGGCCCTGACGTCGAACAGCGCCGTCCTGACACGTTCCAGCGGGCCTCCAGTCCGGTAACTGAAACGGCGTGCGGCGCTTCTTTGCCGTCTGGGACGATTGGCCGCATGACCTCTGAAACGCCTTCCGCCGAGCGCCGCGTATCCGCCCGTATCGGCGCCATCTCCGAGTCCGCCACCCTCGCCGTCGACGCCAAGGCCAAGGCCCTCAAGGCCGCCGGCCGCCCGGTGATCGGTTTCGGAGCGGGCGAGCCCGACTTCCCGACGCCCGACTACATCGTCGAGGCGGCGGTCGAGGCCTGCCGCAACCCGAAGTACCACCGCTACACGCCGGCCGGCGGGCTGCCCGAGCTGAAGAGCGCGATCGCCGCGAAGACGCTGCGCGACTCCGGGTACGAGGTTGACGCTTCCCAGGTCCTGGTCACCAACGGCGGCAAGCAGGCGATCTACGAGGCGTTCGCGGCGATCCTGGACCCGGGTGACGAGGTCATCGTCCCGGCCCCGTACTGGACCACGTACCCCGAGTCGATCCGCCTCGCCGGCGGTGTCCCGGTCGAGGTCGTCGCCGACGAGACCACCGGCTACCGGGTCTCCGTCGAGCAGCTGGAGGCCGCGCGCACCGAGCGCACCAAGGTCGTCCTCTTCGTCTCCCCGTCCAACCCCACGGGCGCCGTCTACACCGAGGCCGATGCCGAGGCGATCGGCCGCTGGGCCGCGGACAACGGCCTGTGGGTCCTGACGGACGAGATCTACGAGCACCTGGTCTACGGCGACGCGAAGTTCGTCTCGCTCCCGGCGATCGTCCCCGAGCTGCGCGACAAGTGCATCATCGTCAACGGTGTCGCGAAGACGTACGCGATGACCGGCTGGCGCGTGGGCTGGATCATTGGCCCGAAGGACGTCATCAAGGCCGCGACCAACCTCCAGTCGCACGCCACCTCCAACGTGGCCAACGTCTCCCAGATCGCGGCGCTGGCCGCCGTCTCGGGCAACCTGGACGCCGTCCACCAGATGCGCACCGCCTTCGACCGCCGCCGCCAGACCATCGTGCGGATGCTGAACGAGATCGAGGGCGTCTTCTGCCCGACCCCCGAGGGCGCGTTCTACGCGTACCCGTCGGTCAAGGAGCTCCTCGGCAAGGAGATCCGCGGCAAGCGCCCGCAGACCTCCGTCGAGCTCGCCGCGCTGATCCTGGACGAGGCCGAGGTCGCGGTCGTCCCGGGCGAGGCCTTCGGCACCCCGGGCTACCTCCGCCTCTCGTACGCCCTGGGCGACGAGGACCTGGTCGAGGGCGTGTCCCGCATCCAGAAGCTGCTGGCGGAGGCCAAGGCCTAGAGCGGCCGGCAAGCCAGGCCCTGAGCGGCGCCCCCGGGCCGGGGAGCGCCGCTCAGGCGTTTGTGGGGCCCTGCCCTGCCGGGGCTCCGGCCCGGGCTCCTTCCCAGAATTTCCGTTCGGGCAAGGTCCCGTTCAGGGAATCGGGCTGCCGATCGGGTGACAAGTGCGGCAGTATCACCAGATGGAGCACCTACGCGATCTCACGCTTCTGCCGAAGGCCCACCTGCACCTGCACTTCACCGGGTCCATGCGCCCGTCGACCCTCCTCGAACTCGCCGACAAGTACGGCGTGCGCCTGCCCGACGCGCTGACCGCCGGGGAGCCGCCCAAGCTGCGCGCCACCGACGAGCGGGGCTGGTTCCGCTTCCAGCGGCTGTACGACGCCGCCCGGTCCTGCCTGCGCGAGCCCGACGACATCCGCCGCCTGGTCCGCGAGGCCGCGGAGGAGGACGTACGGGACGGCAGCGGCTGGCTGGAGATCCAGGTGGATCCCACCTCGTACGCACCCCTGCTGGGCGGCATGATCCCCGCCGTCGAGATCATCCTCGACGCCGTCGACGCGGCCTCCCGCGAGACCGGCCTCGGGATGCGGGTCGTCATCGCCGCCAACCGCATGAAGCACCCCCTCGACGCCCGCACCCTCGCCCGCCTCGCCGTGCGCTACGCCGACCGGGGCATCGTCGGCTTCGGGCTGTCCAACGACGAACGCCGCGGCATGGCCCGCGACTTCGACCGCGCCTTCGCCATCGCCCGGGAGGGCGGCCTCCTCGCCGCCCCGCACGGAGGCGAGCTCACCGGCCCCGCCTCCGTCCGCGACTGCCTCGACGATCTGCACGCCTCCCGCATCGGGCACGGCGTACGGGCCGCGGAGGACCCCCGGCTGCTCAAGCGCCTCGCCGACCGGCAGATCACCTGCGAGGTCTGCCCCGCCTCGAACGTGGCCCTCGGGGTCTACGAGCGGCCCGAGGACGTCCCGCTGCGGACCCTCTTCGACGCCGGGGTGCCGATGGCGCTCGGCGCGGACGACCCGCTGCTGTTCGGGTCCCGGCTCGCCGCGCAGTACGAGATCGCCCGCCTCCACCACGGCTTCACGGACGCGGAGCTCGCCGAGCTGGCCCGCCAGTCGGTACGCGGTTCGGCCGCGCCGGCCGACGTGCAGGAGAAGCTGCTCGGCGGGATCGACCACTGGCTCAGCGTGTGAGCCGCAGGTCCCCCTCGTGGCAGTCGGCCCGTACCCGGCGGCCGTCCGGGAAGCCGATCTCCAGGTGCGTGCGCCCCTGCTCGGGCAGCGCGTACTCGGCCACCGAGGCGACGGTCTCGCCGAGGTGGCGCAGGAAGGGGTGGTCGCCGAGGTCCTCGCCGACCTCGATGCGGCCCCACTCCCCCATGTCGTAGGGCTCGTGCGGGTCGGCGGACTCGACGATGAGGCACCAGTCGGACCCGGTGGTGATCCGGGTGGAGTCGCCCGCGCTGTCGATCAGCCAGACGTCGAGCGGCGACTCGGACCGCTCGCCGTCGCTGAAGTGCCAGGACGCGACGACTCGGCTGATCGTGCGTCCCACCAGGCGGGTGGGGTCGGTACCGGCCCCGTGCAGGGGACAGAGCATGGGCGGCCGGGGCTCCTCAGATGCTGACGCCGACCGTCACCGGTTCGTTGACCAGGGTGACGCCGAATGCCGCGTGGACGCCCGCGACCACCTCGCGGGCCAGGGCGAGGAGGTCTTCGGTGGTGGCCTCGCCGCGGTTGGTCAGGGCGAGGGTGTGCTTGGTGGAGATGCGGGCGGGGCCGGTGCCGTAGCCCTTGGTGAAGCCGGCCTTGTCGATCAGCCAGGCCGCGCTGGTCTTCGTACGGCCGTCGCCCGCGGGGTAGGCGGGCGGGGCGGTTTCGGGGCCGAGGCGGTCCTGGGCGCGGGCGAGGAAGGCGGCGTACGCCTCGTCGGTCAGGATCGGGTTGTGGAAGAAGGACCCGGCGGACCAGGTGTCGTGGTCGGCGGGGTCGAGGACCATGCCCTTGCCGGCGCGCAGGCGCAGTACGGTCTCGCGGGCGGTGGCGGCGGGGACCCGGTCGCCGGCCTCCACGCCGAGGGCGCGGGCGGTCTCGGGGTACTTGACCGGCGCGGAGAGCCCGCCGGCGTCCTCCAGGGCGAAGCGCACGCGCAGGACGACGTACCGCTCGGGCTCGTGCTTGAAGAGGCTGTCGCGGTACGAGAACGCGCACTCGGCGGCGGTCAGCGTGACCGTCTCGCGCAGGGTGCGGTCGTAGGCGACGACCTCGGTGATGGTGTCGCAGACCTCCTGGCCGTACGCCCCGACGTTCTGGATCGGGGTCGCGCCGGCGGAGCCGGGGATGCCGGCGAGGCACTCGATGCCGGCGAGGCCGGCGTCGACGGTGCGGGCGACGGCGTCGCTCCAGTTCTCGCCCGCGGCGAGCTCCAGGGTGGTGCCGTCCAGGGTGTAGCCGGTGGTCGCGATGCGCAGGGCGGTGCCGTCGAAGCCGCGGTCGCCGATGACCAGGTTGCTGCCGCCGCCGATGACCAGGAGCGGGGTGCCGCTCTCGTCCGCGGCGCGGACGGTGGCGACCACCTCGGCGTCGGCGGTCGCGGTGACCAGACGGGTGGCGGGGCCACCGAGGCGGAAGGTGGTCAGCGGGGCGAGGGGGGCGTCGTGGAGTTCCTGCACGTGGACAAGAGTACGGTCCGTGCCCCTCGCATCCCTGCGGGGCCACGGACCGTACGGGCGCTTCCCCCGTGCCGACCGGCTCAGGAGGCCGGCTTCTGTTCGGCGAGGCGCCGCTCCGCCTCGGCCCAGTCGATGGGGAGCCGCGAGGCGGGGACGGTCCAGAAGGTGAAGGCCGATTCCTTCATGAAGGCGGCGGCCGCGCGGGAGCTGGAGCGGTGTGGCTCGCTGCGGGCGAAGCGGTACAGCGCGTCGCGGTCCTCCCAGGCGGAGAGGGTGAGGAAGGTGCGGCTGAGGACGCGGGCGCGCAGGGCGACGCCGTGGGCCCCGGGGGCCTTGCGGATCTGGGCGACGATGCCGGGCGACTTGAGGAAGAACCTGAGGGCGCCAGTGAGGGTGGCGGTCTCGAAGCGTGAGGCCATGACGTAGACCTCGGCGTCGGGGGCGGCCTGGGTGGGCGTGGACCAGGGGATGTCGGGCATGGCGGGCACTCCTTCGCTGTGAGTCGTACGGGGTGGGTGCGGGTGCGTGCGGGTGCGTGCGGGTGGTGCGGCGGTGCGGGGTCAGCTCGCGGCCGGGACCTTCGCCGGAGCCGCGGTGGTCTGCGCCGCGGCCGGCTCCTGCTTCGCCTTGCGGGGCAGCAGGAGGGCGAGGGCCGCGGCCACCGCCACGGCTCCGGCGCCGATCCACAGCGCGGGGACGGTCCCGTCGGTGAAGGCCTGCCCGGACTCGTAACCGCCCTGGGCGGAGAAGACCGAGGCGAGGACCGCGACGCCGAGGGCTCCGCCGACTTCGCGCAGGGCGTTGTTGGTTCCGGAGGCCCTGCCCTGGTCGGCGGGGGCGACGGTGGACATCAGCGCGTTGGAGGCGGGGGCGAAGTACAGGGCCATGCCGATGCCGCTGAGGATCAGGGCCGGGAGCTGGGCCGCGTAGGAGACGTCCGTGCTCAGGATGGCCGCGAACCAGCCGAGGCCCAGGGCCTGGAGCATGAGTCCGGCGGCGACGACGGGGCGGCTGCCGATCCGGTCGGAGAGGATGCCGGCGATGGGGGCGACGATCATCGGCATGCCGGTCCAGGGGAGCATGCGCAGGCCGGCCTCGGTCGGGGAGTAGCCGGCGACGCCTTGGAGGAACTGGCTCAGCAGGAAGATCGAGCCGAACATTCCGACGTACATCAGCAGGCTGGCCATGTTGATGCCGAAGAACCCGCGGTCGCGGAAGAGGCGCATGGGGAGCATGGCGTTCGCGTTGTTGAACCCGTGGTGGATGAAGCCGCCGACGAGCGCGGATCCGGCGATCAGGCCTGTGAGCACGGGGGCGCTGGTCCAGCCGTCCGCGTTGGCGTTGACCAGGGCGTAGACGATCCCGAAGAGGCCGCCGCTGATGAGGAGCGTGCCGGGGACGTCGAGCCGCGAGCCGGGGGCGGTGGACTCGGCGAGGCGCAGGCGGGCGAGCGGGATCAGGGCGAGGCCGAGCGGGACGTTGAGCCAGAAGATCCACTGCCAGGAGATGTGTTCGGTCAGACTGCCGCCGATGAGGGGGCCGCTGGCGACGGCGAGGCCGGTGACGGCGCCGTAGATGCCGAGGGCCATGCCGCGGCGGGCGGCCGGGACGGCGGTGGTCAGCAGGGTGAGGGAGAGCGGCATCATGACCGCGGCGCCGACGCCCTGGACGGCGCGGGCGGCGATGAGCTCGTTGATGCCGGGCGAGAGCGCGGCCGCGGCGGAGGCGCCCGTGAAGACGGCGAGGCCGACGATGAAGAGCCGGCGGCGGCCGAAGCGGTCACCGAGGGCGGAGCCGAAGAGGAGGAGGACGGCGAAGGTGAGCGTGTACGCGTTCACCGTCCACTCCAGGTCCTCCAGCTTGCCGCCGAGGTCCTCGCGGATGACCGGGAGGGCGGTGGTGACGACCAGGTTGTCGAGGGCGGCCATGAAGCTCGCGGCGCCGGTGAGGATGAGGGCCCATATCGCGGGCCAGCCGAGCTTGTCTTGCGTGTTCACGAGGTCCCCCTGGGGATGTTAGTTATTACTGACTAACTTTCGTGGGCAGAGTTACGCATTGACGCGGCTACGCGGCTGTACGGGTGCGCGGGCCGGCGCGGGCCGGCGGTTCTAGTCGCCGGCGGTGGTGTCGGCAGTGGCGGTGTCGGCAGTGGCGGTGTCGGCAGTGGCGGTGTCGGCAGTGGCGGTGTCGGCGCTGGGGGCGACGGGGCGCGCGGAGGGGTAGCACCCGTCCCAGACCCGGTGCCCGGGCGGGAAGCCCATGGCCGCCAGGGTGTTGATGAGCATCCCGTACGCCATGAAGGTGGTCGTCTCGTTGACGTCCGCCCCGAGCGGCAGGTGGACGGTGTCCCAGAGCTCCATCCAGGCCGCCCGGACCATCTCCCCGAACCCGGGCTCCCCGGCGGCCTCGGCCGCGGAAACCGTCACAAACGTCTGGAGCTGCATCTGGAGCTTCTCGGGCTGATCGGCGATCAGCTGCATGTACGCCTCCCCCATGGCCTTGACCGCGTCCTCTCCGTGGTGGCCCTTGGCGGCCTCCTCGAAGACGAGGCGGACCTCTTCCATGCAGCGGGCGGAGGCGGCGAGGAACATCGCCTGCTTGTTGGGGAAGAGCCGGAAGAGGTACGGCTGGGAGACGCCGACGCGCTTGGCGATCGCCTCGGTCGAGGTCCCGTAGTAGCCGCCGCGGGCGAACTCGCTCATCGCCGCACGAATGACGCTCTCGCGCCGCTCCTCTGCACTCATCCTTGCCATGTCCCTAAGTTAGTGCTCAATCACTAACTACGTCAACCCCTCAGCGTCGCGGCCGGGCCCGGGGGGCGGCGCCTCAAGCCCCCTCCGGCGGCGCCTCAAGCCCCCTCCGGCGGAGCCCGGGCCCGGCCAGGCGGCCAGGCGGCCACCACCGGCTCTTTGGCGGGGCCGCGGGAGTGCCGCCAAGGCGGCGGCTGGGCGGGGACACGGCCCGGCAACGGGCGGCCACGGCAGGCGAGGCAGCGGCGCATCCGGGCCTACGGAGCCCGGGTCACCGCAGCCACCCGGCCGGGCCCGCGCCCGGCGCGTCCCGCCGGGGCAACGGCACAGCCGGAGCGAGCGCCGGCCAGGCGGGCAAGGCAACCGCGCGGTCACGCCCGGGACCGGACTCGGACTCAGGACCCCGCCCGGCGCTCCCGCCGGGGGCCGCGGCACGGCCGGGGCACCGGGCGGCCGAGCAGCCGTCCGGCCGGAGCGAGGGCCTGGCCAGGCGACCATGGCAGCCGCCCGACCATGGCCGGGACCGCCGCCCGGACCGGGCCGGGCCAGGGGGGCCCGGGCCAGGGGGGCCCGGGCCAGGGGGGCCCGGGCCAGGGGGGCCCGGGCCGGGCCCCGGGGGGGGTTAGGCGAGGGTTACGACCGCGCGGGACATGCCCAGGACCTTCTGGCCCGCGCTCATCGCCGTCAGGTCGACCCGGACGCGGTTGTCCTCCAGCTTCGCGGCGACCTTCGCGGTGACCTCGATCAGCGCGCCCTGGTCGTCGTTCGGGACCACGACCGGCTTCGTGAAGCGCACCCCGTACTCGACGACCGCACCCGGGTCGCCCACCCAGTCGGTGACGACCCGTACCGCCTCGGCCATGGTGAACATGCCGTGCGCGATGACGTCCGGCAGCCCGACCTCCTTGGCGAACTTCTCGTTCCAGTGGATCGGGTTGAAGTCACCGGACGCACCCGCGTACCGGACCAGCGTCGCGCGCGTCACGGGGAAGGACGCGGCCGGCAGCTCGGTGCCGACCTCGACGTCGTCGTACTGGATCTGCGCAGTCATCTCAGGCCTCCTCGGGGGCGCGGGAGACGAGCTTCGTCCACGCCGTCACCACGTGCTCGCCGGTCTCGTCGTGGACCTCGCCGCGGATGTCGATGATGTCGTTGCCCGCGAGCGACTTCACGGCCTCGATGGTGGAGGTCACCGTCAGCCGGTCGCCGGCCCGCACGGGGCGGGAGTACGCGAACTTCTGGTCGCCGTGCACGACGCGGCTGTAATCCAGACCCAGCTGCGGGTCCGCGACGACCTGCCCGGCCGCGGCGAACGTGATGGCGAACACGAAGGTCGGCGGGGCGATCACGTCCAGGTGGCCGAAGGCCTTGGCCGCATCGGGATCGGTGTAGACGGGATTGGTGTCACCCACCGCAACCGCGAATTCGCGGATCTTCTCCCGGCCGACCTCGTACGGATCGGTGGGCGGGTAGCTCCGCCCCACGAAGGTCTGGTCGAGCGCCATGGCTCACTACCTCCTGTTGAAGGAACATCAATGACGGTCAGAGATCCGGAAGGACAAGCCCGGGAAACGACACGAGGCCGTCCCCATTGAAGGGGACGACCTCATGACGGTGCCTATATTGCGGGACTTCGCTGGGGTCAGCGGGTCTCGCGGTGCGCGGTGTGCGAGTTGCAGCGCGGGCAGTGCTTCTTCATCTCAAGACGGTCCGGGTTGTTACGCCGGTTCTTCTTGGTGATGTAGTTCCGCTCCTTGCACTCCACGCAGGCCAGCGTGATCTTCGGGCGGACGTCGGTGGCAGCCACGTGAGTGCTCCTTGACGGACTATGGGACGGATGAACGCATAAAAGAGTAGCCGATCGGGAGACCGACCCCGCAATCGGCTACTGTGTGTAGCGGCGACCGGACTTGAACCGGTGACACAGCGATTATGAGCCGCTTGCTCTACCGACTGAGCTACGCCGCTTTGATGAGATCCGTTCCCCACCCGAGGGTGGGGAACCTCTCTCACCAGAGCCCCAATGCGGAATCGAACCGCAGACCTTCTCCTTACCATGGAGACGCTCTACCGACTGAGCTATTGGGGCGAGCGAGGAAGACATTACACGGTTGCCCGCCGATCGCCCAAATCCTTTGCGGGGCCTGGCCTCGGAGGACGCGGCGAAGTCTTTCCCGATCACCACTCCGGCACCTCCCACCCCGTTTTGGGGCCGGATTGTGGGCGGGGTCACAACCCGACCCCCGCCCCCAGCGCCCGCGCCCCCCGCAGAACCTCGCCCGGCTCCGCAGGACTCCCCACGACTCCGCAGGACCCCGCACGACTCGGCACGTCACCGCGCACGCCCGCACGCCGGGGCGCGTGGGCACCACACCGGTACGACTATTGCGCTCTTCCGTGAAGCGGGCAGCCCAGCGCCCTAGGCTCTGAGCACGCTGCGTGATCTTGGGCCGCGGGCCGGGCGGCCACGGCCCAGGAACCGCCCGAGCCACCGCAGGAGCGCGATGTCCGACAGCCAGCCGCAGCAGCCGTCCCCCTCCCCGCGCAGCGGCCGCGGCGAGGGCGGCGGCCACGGGCACCTCCGCCCGGCCGGCCACGGGAACGCGGCCGCCGCCGAGTCCACGACCCTCCTGCTCGCCGGGGCCCGCCTCACCGACGGCCGCACCGTCGACGTCCGCCTCAGCGGCGGCCGGATCCAGGCCGTCGGCACCGCCGGCAGCCTGCCCGCCCCCGCCATCTCCCGCGTGGACCTGAGCGGCTACCTGCTGCTCCCCGCCCCCGCCGAGCCGCACGCCCACGGCGACACCGCCCTGACGGCCGACGGCGAGGGGCCCGTCTCCTACACCCCCGACGAGGTCCAGCGCCGGGCCACCGAGGCCGCTCTGCTCCAGCTCGGCCACGGGGCCACCGCCGTACGCTCGCACGTCCGCATCGGCGACATGCACGGCCTCGGCCCCATGGAGGCCGTCCTCCAGGCCCGCCGCTCCCTGCGCGGGCTCACCGACCTCACCGCCGTCGCCGTCCCCCGGCTGCTGACCGGCGTGGCCGGGGCCGACGGGCTCGCGATGCTGCGCGACGCCGTCAAGATGGGCGCCTCCGTCATCGGCGGCTGCCCCGACCTCGACCCCGACCCGACGGGCTTCCTCGAAGCCGTGCTGGAACTCGCCGCCGAGCACGGCTGCCCCGTGGACCTGCACACGGACGGTGACGACCCGGGCCGGCTGTCCCGGCTCGCCGCGATGGCCGGCGGGCTGCGCCCCGGCGTGTCCATCGGCCCCTGCGGCGGCCTGTCCCGGATCCCGCTCGACGTGGCGGCCCGCGCCGCCGACCAGCTGGCCGCGGCCGGCGTACGGGTCACCTGCCTGCCCCAGGGCGACTGTGCGGCTCTGGAGCGCCGCGGCCTGCGCACCGCCCCCGTACGGCTCCTGCGCGCGGCCGGGGTACGGGTCGCCGCCGGCAGCGGAGCCCTGCGGGACGCCGGGAACCCCGTCGGCCGCGGCGACCCGCTCGAAGCCGCGTACCTGCTGGCCTCCCAGGGCGGCCTGCGGCCCATGGAGGCCTACGACGCGGTCAGCGCCGCCGCCCGCGAGGCGATGGGCCTGCCGGAGGTACGGGTGGAGGCCGGCTTCCCGGCGGAGCTGCTCGCGGTGCGCGGGGACCGCATCGCCGGGGTGCTGTCCCTCGCGTACAGCCGGATCGTGATCCACCGCGGGCGGGTGGTAGCCCGTACGAGTGCCGTACGGGAGTACTGCGACTCCGCCGTCGCCGTGGCCCTGGACCTGCCCCGGCAGGGCCGTATGGAGCCGGGTCCCTGAGCGTTCGCGGGCGTGGGCGCCCGGGTCGTCGTACGGTCGGGACATGCGCATCGTCATCGCGGGTGGACACGGTCAGATCGCGCTGCGGCTGGAGCGCCTGCTCGCCGCGCGCGGGTACGAGGTCGCGGGCATCATCCGCGACCCGGCACAGGGCGACGACCTCAGGGAGGCGGGCGCCGAACCGGTGCTGTGCGACCTGGAGTCGGCCTCGGTCGAACACGTTGCGGGCATCCTTCAGGGCGCGGACGCGGCGGTGTTCGCGGCCGGCGCGGGCCCCGGCAGCGGCGTGGGCCGCAAGGGAACCGTGGACCGCGGTGCGGCGGTGCTCTTCGCCGACGCGGCCGAACGGGCCCGCGTCCGGCGCTTCCTGATGGTCTCTTCGATGGGCGCGGACGCACGGCACGAGGGCGAGGAGGTCTTCGACGTGTACCTGCGGGCCAAGGGCGAGGCCGACGACCACGTCCGCACCCGGCTGGGCCTGGAGTGGACGGTGCTGCGCCCGGGCTCGCTGACCGACGACGCCGGTACGGGCCTGGTCCGGCTGGAGGCGCTGACGGGCCGCGGGTCGGTCTCGCGCGACGACGTGGCGGCGGTGCTGGCGGAGCTGGTCGAGACCCCGGCGACGGCGGGCCTGACGCTGGAGCTGATCTCCGGCTCGACCCCGGTGGCGGTGGCGGTCAAGGACATGGCGGGCAACTGACCCGGGGGCCGGGCCGACGGGTCCTGGCACGGACCTGTGGGCCCGCCCCGACGACCGGTCGGCCCCGACCGGCGGACCGCCCTGACCGTTCCTCAGAACTCGGCGCTCACCTTGTCGTCGGACCGCCCGACCGAGTCCTGCTGGAACTCCACCTCGTACGCCCGCCGGATCCGCTCGATGCGCACGCTGCGGTCGCCGGCGTCCTTCTCCGGGTACAGCAGCACCACCTCGTAGGAGGTCTCGCGCACGGACTTGCCGTCCCCGCCCCGCCACTGGCCGTACCCGTCGTGGACGGTGAGCCCCTCGGGGAAGGCGGGGGTGATCTCCCGGTCCAGGAAGCGCATGAAGTCCGCCTCGCCGACCGGGGGACGGCCGTTCGGGCGATCGGTGCCGAAGTACAGTCGGGTCTCCTCGTACGGCTCGCCCACTTGGGTGTGGAGCGCTGCTCCGACCAGGGCCGGGATCCCGGCCCCGAGCAGGGCGATGAGTACTCCGCCGCCGACCTTCCCGCGTGTTTCAGAAGTCCATTTCACCCCCGTGCAACGAACGGAAGGCTGAGACGATGCGGCCGATGAACGGCTCCGACGTCGAACGGGCGGCGGCCGAATCGGTGTCCGCCCTGGCCCCGCACGCCGGGCGGGACTGGCAGGTTCCGGCAGGTTCGCTCGACTGGAGCTGCTGGACGACCGCGGCCCACATCGCGCACGACCTCGTGGCGTACGCCGCCCAGGTCGCCTCGCTCGCGCCGGACGGCTACCTGCCGCTGGACCTGCGGGTCCGCCCGGACGCTCCCCCGGCCGAGGTGCTGACGGTGGTGTCGGCGAGCGCCCGGCTGCTGAGCAGCGCGCTCTCCGCGGCCGGTCCGGGGGACCGCGCGTGGCACTGGGGGCCGTGCGATCCCGGGGGCTTCGCGGCGATGGGTGTGGCGGAGCTCCTGCTCCACACGTATGACATCGCCCAGGGCCTGGCCCTGCCCTGGCTGCCCCCGCCGGACCTCGCGGCCCAGGTCCTGGACCGTCTCTTCCCGGACTCCCCGCCGGGTCCGGCCCCGCAGGTGCTGCTCTGGTCGGCGGGCCGTCTCGCCCTCCCGGACCGCCCGCGCCGTACGTCGTGGTCCTGGCGCGCGGCCGTCGCGCAGTAGCCCGGGCGGCGCCGCCCGGGGCAGCTCGCCGGTCGCGGGGGTCGCGGGGCGGGTGAGACAGGTCACCCGGTTCCGCTTCGGCGCCGGCAGGTCGCGCTCGCATACGAGAAGACCCCCGCCCACTGCGTTTCCGCAGTTGAACGGGGGTCTTACATCGCGTGGCGGCGCCAGGGTTCGAACCTGGGTAGGCTGAGCCGGCAGATTTACAGTCTGCTCCCTTTGGCCACTCGGGCACACCGCCAAGGGACGCTGCCATTTTTTCCGCCTTGCGGCGGCGCTCCCTGGCAACGACGTAAACGATACCCGATGAGCGGGGATGCTTCGCCACCGGATTGATCAGCACCTCCGGCGGGCACGGTGGCTAGGCTTTGCGGAGCGGGCCGGGGATGTCCGGCCGCGCCCTTCGGGGCCGCCACAGCCGACTTCAAGGAGCCACAGCACATGGCCGACTCCAGTTTCGACATCGTCTCGAAGGTCGAGCGGCAGGAGGTCGACAACGCCCTCAACCAGGCCGCCAAGGAGCTCTCGCAGCGCTACGACTTCAAGGGCACCGGCGCCTCGATCGCCTGGTCCGGCGAGAAGATCCTGATGGAGGCGAACTCCGAGGAGCGCGTGAAGGCCATCCTCGACGTCTTCGAGACCAAGCTGGTCAAGCGCGGGATCTCCCTCAAGGCGCTCGATGCCGGTGAGCCGCAGCTGTCCGGCAAGGAGTACAAGATCTTCGCCACGATCGAGGAGGGCATCTCCCAGGAGAACGCCAAGAAGGTCGCGAAGATCATCCGGGACGAGGGCCCCAAGGGCGTCAAGGCCCAGGTCCAGGGCGAGGAGCTGCGCGTCAGCTCGAAGAGCCGCGACGACCTGCAGGCCATCCAGGCGCTCCTCAAGGGCAAGGACCTGGACTTCGCGATCCAGTTCGTGAACTACCGCTGATCAACCTCCGCGACCTGCACAACGGGGGCACACCGCCCTCGTTGTGCGCGTGTCGCCGGGCGGCGTGAGGGTGGTGTGTGCGGGGCGCGTGCGGCGCGTGCGCCTTCGCCGGCCCCTGTGGGGACTTGGGCGGGGTGAATGCGCCCGGCCAGGCTGTGGGCATTCGTCACCGCTTGGCAGGGGGGGTTCTCGCATGCCTGGGGCCGGCACGTTTCGTGAAGACTTCGGGGCGTCGGTGGTCGTCGCGCTCGTCGCGCTGCCGCTGTGCGTGGGGGTGGCGGTCGCGTCCGGGGTCCCTGCCGAACTGGGCATCGTCACGGGGGTGGTGGGCGGGCTCGTCACGGGCTGGTTCCCGGGGAGCTCGCTCCAGGTCAGCGGGCCCGCCGCCGGGCTGACCGTGCTCGTCTACGAGGCCGTGCAGGCGTACGGGGCAGCCGTGCTCGGGGTGCTCGTACTGGTCGCCGGTGTGGTGCAGCTGGGCATGGGGGTGCTGCGCCTCGGGCGGTGGTTCCGGGCGATCTCCGTCGCCGTCGTGCACGGGATGCTGGCCGGGATCGGACTCGTGCTGATCGCCGGGCAGTTGTACGCCCTGGGCGGCGCGCAGGCCCCGGGTGCGACCCTCGCCAAGCTGGCCGGCGTGCCGGGGCTCGCCGGGGAGGCCGACTGGGCGGCCGTGGCGCTCGGGGCCGGGACCGTGGCCGTCATGGTGGCCTGGCGCCGGTTGCCGGCCCGGCTGCGGTTCGTGCCGGGGGCGCTCGTCGGGGTGGCCGCCGCCACCGCCGTGGCCGCGCTGCTGCGGCTGCCCGTGGCGCGGGTCCGGGTGACGGGGGTGCTGCACGCCGTGGCCCCGCCGGGCTGGGGGGACTTCGGGGTGCTGGCGTCCGTGGGCGCACTCGGCACCGTGGCCGCGCTGGCGCTGATCGCCTCCGCCGAGACGCTCTTCAGCGCCGCCGCCGTGGACCGCATGCACGACGGGCCCCGTACCGACTACGACCGGGAACTGGTGGCCCAGGGCTTCGGGAACACCGTCTGCGGGCTCCTCGGGGCGCTGCCGATGACCGCCGTGATCGTGCGCAGCGCCGCCAACGTGGAGGCCGGCGCCCGCACCCGCGCGGCCCGGGTGATGCACGGCGGCTGGCTGCTGCTGTTCGCGGTGGCGCTGCCCTGGCTGCTGGAGATCGTGCCGCTCGCCGCGCTGGCCGGGGTGCTGCTGCACGCGGGCTGGAAGCTGCTGCCGGTCCGGGCGGTGGCCGCGCTGTGGCGTACGCACCGCGGCGAGGCGGTGGTGCTGGTGGCGACGGCCGGCGCGATCGTGGCCACCAACCTGTTCGAGGGGGTGCTCGTCGGGCTGGGGCTCGCCGTCGCCAAGGCGGCCTGGGAGACCTCCCACGTGCACGTCGAGGAGGTGTGGGAGGGCGAGGAGCTGTGCCTGCGGGTCCTGGGCAACGCCAGCTTCCTGCGGCTGCCCAAGCTGCTGGACGAGCTGGACGCCGTACCGGACGACGGGCGCAGCGTACGGCTCGACCTGAGCGGCCTGCGCCACCTCGACCACGCGTGCCTGACCGCGCTCACCGGCTGGCAGGACCAGCGCACGCCCCTCCCCGGCCCCAAGGGCGTCATCTAGGCCGTTTACCCTCCGCGTGTGGACAACGAGTTGAAGCGCACCCTGGGCGTGTCCGATGCGGTCGTCGTCGGGCTCGGGGCGATGGTCGGGGCCGGGATCTTCGCGGCGCTCGCCCCGGCGGCGTCCGCGGCGGGCAGCGCGGGCCGGGCCCTGCTCGCGGCCCTGGCCGTGGCGGCCCTCGTCGCCTATTGCAATGCGCGCTCCTCGGCGCGGCTCGCCGCCCGCTATCCGTCCTCCGGGGGCACCTACGTGTACGGGCGCGAGCGGCTGGGCCCCTTCTGGGGGTATCTGGCCGGCTGGGGCTTCGTCGTGGGCAAGACGGCCTCCTGCGCCGCGATGGCGCTCACGGCCGGGGCGTACGCCTGGCCGGGGCAGCAGCGCGCCGTGGCCGTCGCGGCGGTGGTGGCACTGACCGCCGCGGGCTACGGCGGTGTGCAGAAGTCCGCCAGGATCGCGCGGGTGATCGTGGCGGCGGTGCTGGCCGTGCTGGCCGGGGTCGTGGTGGTGTGCCTGTCCTCCGGCGCGGCGGACGCCGGGCGCCTCGGCGGCGCGGGCGGGATCGGCGCCGGCGGGCTGTTGCAGGCCGCCGGGCTGCTGTTCTTCGCCTTCGCGGGCTACGCCCGGATCACCACCCTGGGCGAGGAGGTGCGTGATCCGCGGCGCACGATCCCGCGGGCGGTACCCCTCGCCCTCGGGATCGCCCTGCTCGTGTACGCCGCGGTCGCGGTGGCGGCGCTCTCGGTGCTCGACGCCGACGGCCTGGCGCGGTCGTCGGCCCCGCTGGCGGACGCGGTACGGGCGGCCGGGTGGCCCGCACTGGCCCCCGTGGTCCGGGTCGGGGCGGCCCTGGCGGCGCTGGGCTCGCTGCTGGCCCTCGTGCTCGGGGTGTCGCGGACGGCCCTGGCGATGGCCCGCGACGGCCACCTCCCCCGCGCGCTGGCCGCCGTGCACCCGCGGCACCAGGTGCCGCACCATGCGGAGCTGGCGGTGGGGGCGGTCGTGGTGGTGCTCGCGGCCACCACCGATCTGCGGGGCGCGATCGGTTTCTCTTCCTTCGGGGTGCTGGCCTACTACGCGATCGCGAACGCCTCGGCCTGGACTCTCGATTCAGGTGTCAAGGATCGGGCCGTGGCAGCGGTCGGGCTGTCCGGCTGTGTGCTGCTGGCCTGCGCCCTGCCCGCCGCCTCGGCGGTCTCGGGGGCGGCGGTGCTGGCCCTGGGCGCGCTCTCCTACGCCGTCCGCAGGCGGCTCACGCCCGGGATCTGAAGCCCGGCCAGGGCGTCAGTTCCAGGTCGTACGCCTCCCCCGCGTCGGAGTCCTCGCAGTACCAGGCGGTGCCGTCGAGCCAGCCCCGCAGCCAGTCGGCGAGGCTCGGCGCATCGACGAACCAGGCGAGGTCCGGTTCGCCCAGGTTCGGCTCGAACAGCAGGACTTGGGCCGTGTCGGACTGGCAGTCCACGCACACGTACATCCCGCAGCCGTAGTCCGCCAGCGGCAGCACCCCGGCCGGCCAGCGCCATCCGGAGACGCGCATCGCCCCGTACGCCGCGACGGCCCCGCGCAGCGGCAGCAGGCCCCGCTCCGGGCCGAAGCCGCCGTCCCCGACCCGGGTGTAGAGCCCGGCGAGCAGCGGCGGCAGGGCGAAGCCGAGTATGCGCTCGGCCTCGGCCCGCGCGCCGGCCTCCAGCGGCGCCGGCAGGGGCTTTACGCGGCCCGGTGCGCGGTGGCGCGCATGGGCTGCGACTTGCTCCAGCAACTGCTCGTTCTCATCCATGCACACATAGTGACCGACCCCACTGACAATCACCCTGACCTGGGCATTCCCCCCACCGGTAACTCCAGGGCGCAGAGGCCCGGCCGCTCAGCGCGAGGCGAACGGCGCGTCCGTCGGGACGATCTCGCGGCCCAGCGGAAGCAGGGACAGCGGGACCATCTTGAAGTTGGCGATGCCGAACGGGATGCCGATGATCGTGACGCACAGCGCGATGCCGGTGACGATGTGGCCCAGGGCCAGCCACCAGCCCGCCAGGATCAGCCACAGCACGTTGCCCACGCAGGAGGGGGCGCCGGCGTCGCGGCGCTCGACCGTGGTGTACCCGAAGGGCCACAGGGCGTACACGGCGATGCGGAAGGCGGCGATCCCGAAGGGGATGCCGATGATGGTGATGCAGAGCAGCGCGCCCGCCAGGCAGTAGCCCAGGAACAGCCAGACGCCGCTCAGTACGAGCCAGATGATGTTGAGGATTGTCTTCACTGCCTGCGGCCTGCCATCTGTTCGAGCCGGGCGATGCGCTCGGCCATCGGAGGGTGGGTGGAGAACATCTTCGAGAGGCCCTCACCCGGCCGGAACGGGTTCGCGATCATCATGTGGCTCGCCGTCTCCAGCCTGGGCTCGGGCGGCAGCGGCAGCTGCTTGGTGCCCGCGTCCAGTTTCCGCAGGGCGCTGGCCAGGGCCAGCGGGTCCCCGGTGAGCTGGGCTCCGGAGGCATCGGCCTCGTACTCGCGCGAGCGGCTGATCGCCAGCTGGATCACGGACGCGGCCAGCGGGCCCAGGATCATGATCAGCAGCATGCCGAAGAGGCCGGGGCCCTCGTCGTCGTTCGACCGGCCGATCGGGATCAGCCAGGCGAAGTTCACCAGAAACATGATCACGGAGGCAAGGGCTCCGGCGACCGAGGAGATCAGGATGTCGCGGTTGTAGACGTGGCTCAGCTCGTGGCCGATGACCCCGCGCAGCTCGCGCTCGTCGAGGATGCGCAGGATGCCCTCGGTGCAGCAGACCGCGGCGTTGCGCGGATTGCGGCCGGTCGCGAACGCGTTGGGCGCCTCGGTCGGCGAGATGTAGAGCCGGGGCATGGGCTGGCGCGCGGAGGTGGAGAGCTCGCGCACCATGCGGTAGAGCTCGGGGGCCTCGAATTCGCTGACGGGGCGGGCGCGCATCGCGCGTAGAGCCAGCTTGTCGCTGTTCCAGTACGCGTACGCATTCGTCCCGAGGGCGATCAGTACGGCGACGATCAGGCCGCCGCGCCCGAAGAAGCTTCCGATGATGATGATGAGTGCCGACAGCCCGCCGAGGAGTACGGCGGTCTTCAGCCCGTTGTGCCGGCGGTGCACGGTACGCCCTCCAAATGGTGCGGCAGGGGAGCCCGTCATGGTTTTGAGGGTCTACGGTCCAGTGGACCCTCCCTCTCTGCACAACGCGAGGTGAGGGCGGCGGGTTCCCGGCGCGCGGCCGCCCCGCCGCCCGAGGGACGGGGCGGCGGGGCGGTCGTCGGCGTTGCTCCGTACGGGCTACTGCGGGAACAGGCTGCCCGCGGCGAAGCGCAGGACGAGCTGCGGGGCTCCGGAGAGCACCACGGCGACCGCTGCGGTGAGCACGATCGCGGTCGTCACCGGCCACGGGGCCCGGGTACGGGCGGCGGGGGCCGCCTCCTGCTCCCCCTCCTCCGGGGTGCGGAAGAGCAGCGCCGTCCAGCGCAGGTAGTAGTACAGGGCGATCACGACGTTGACGGCCATGACCACGGCGAGCCAGCCCAGGCCCGCGTCGACCGCCGCCCGGAAGACGGTGATCTTGGCGAAGAGCCCGATGATGCCCGGCGGCAGTCCGGCCAGGCAGAGCAGGAAGAAGGCCAGCGAGAGGGCGGCGAGCGGGTGCTCGGCGTACAGGCCGCGGTAGTCGCTGATCCGGTGCAGCGGCTTCGTACGGGCCACCAGGGCGGCCACGGCGAAGGCGCCGAGGTTCACGGCGGCGTACATGAGGGCGTACGCGACGGTGGAGCCGATCTGGTCGCGGTCGGAGTAGGCGGCCGCGGCGATCGGGACCAGCAGGTAGCCGGCCTGGCCGACCGAGGACCAGGCGAGCAGCCGGACGGCGCTGTTCGGGCGGTCCGCGGACTGGCGCAGGGCGGCGGCATTGCCGAGCGTCATGGTGAGCGCGGCGAGGACGGCCAGGGCGGGGCCCCAGATCTCGGAGTACGCCGGGAACGCGATCACGGTGACGAGGACGAGGCCGGTGAAGCCGACGGCCTTGCCGATCACCGAGAGGTAGCCCGCGATGGGCAGCGGGGCGCCCACGTAGGTGTCGGGGACCCAGAAGTGGAAGGGGACGGCCGCGGTCTTGAAGGCGAAGCCGACGAGGGTGAGCGCGACACCGGCCATGGCGAGGGTGTCGAGCTGCCCGGGGACGCCCTCCAGGCGGCCGGCGACCTGACTCAGGTGCAGGGAGCCGGTGGCGGCGTAGACGAAGCTCACGCCGAGCAGGGAGACGGCGGTGGCCGTGACCGAGGAGAGGAAGAACTTCAGGGCGGCCTCGGAGGAGAGCCGGTCGCCGCGCCGCAGGCCGACGAGGGCGAAGGCGGGCAGCGAGGCGACTTCGAGGGCGACGATCAGGGTGGCGAGGTCGCGGGAGGCGGGCAGCAGGGCCGCGCCGGCGGCGGAGGAGAGCAGCAGGAACCAGTACTCGCCGGCCGGCATGCGCGCGTCGCGGACGGCGGTGACCGACAGCAGGGCGGTGACCAGGGCGCCGGCCAGCACCAGGAACTGGACGACGAGCGCGAAGTGGTCCGCGGTGTAGCTGCAGGCGGCCGGGTCGGCGGTGCCGGGTCCGGTGAGGCAGAAGGTGGCGCGGTCGCCGGCGCGCAGCGGAAGCAGGGTGGCGGTCGCGGCGGCCAGGCCGGCCACGGAGATCCAGCCGAGGGCCTGCTTGTGCTTCTCGGGTACGAAGAGGTCCGCGACCAGGACGACCAGGCCGACCGCGGCGGTGATGACCACCGGTGCGATGGCGAGCCAGTCGACGGACTGGACCAGGTCGGGGGTCTCGGCGGCGAGGACCGTCAGGGCCGTCATGAGTTGCCTCCTGCGAGGAGCTTCTGGACGGCCGGGTCGGTGAGGCCGAGGAGGACCGCGGGCCACAGGCCGGCGAGGACGGTGAGGGCGGCGAGCGGGGTCCAGGCGGCGAACTCGTAGCGCTGGATGTCCGCGACGGCGAGCTCGGGACCGGCTTTCGGGTCTCCCATGCACACGCGCCGTACGACGATCAGGAGATAGGCGGCGGTGAGCAGGGTGCCGAACGCGCCGACGGCCGTGTACGTCAGGAAGGCCGGCCGGGACAGGCCCTCGGCGGGGTCGAACGCGCCGAAGAGGGACAGCATCTCGCCCCAGAAGCCGGCCAGGCCGGGCAGGCCGAGGGAGGCGACGGCGGCGAAGGCCAGGAGCGCGCCGAAGCGCGGGGCGCGGCCGTAGAGGGCGGCGCCGGTGGCTCCGGCGAGGGTGTCGAGGTCGGCGGTGCCGTAGCGGTCCTTGAGGGCGCCGACCAGGAAGAAGAGCAGGCCGGTGATCAGGCCGTGGGCGATGTTGGCGAAGAGCGCGCCGTTGACGCCGGTGGGGGTCATGCTCGCGATGCCGAGGAGCACGAAGCCCATGTGGCCGACGGAGGAGTACGCGATGAGCCGCTTGAGGTCGCCCTTGCCGCCCTTGCGCGCCAGCGCGAGGCAGGCGAGGGACCCGTAGACGATGCCGACGGCGGCGAAGGCGCCCAGGTAGGGGGCGAAGGTGTGCATGCCGTCGGGGGTGGCGGGCAGCAGGATGCGGACGAACCCGTACGTGCCCATCTTCAGCAGCACGCCGGCCAGCAGGACGGAGCCCACGGTGGGCGCGGCGGTGTGGGCGTCCGGCAGCCAGCTGTGCAGCGGCCACATCGGGGTCTTCACGGCGAGGCCGATCCCGATGGCCAGAACGGCCAGGATCTGGGTGCTGTGGGACAGTTCGCGCCCATTGTCAGAGGCCAGTGCCACCATGTCGAAAGTGCCGCTGTTCAGCCCGATCAGCAGCAGACCGAGCAGCATGACGACGGAGCCGAGGAGCGTGTAGAGGATGAACCTCCAGGCGGCTGCCTGCCGCTGAGCACCGCCCCAGCGGGCGATGAGGAAGTACATCGGGATGAGGACCATCTCGAAGGCGAGGAAGAACAGCAGCAGGTCGAGTACGGCGAAGGTCGCGAGGGTGCCGGACTCCAGGACCAGGAGCAGCGCGACGAAGGCCTTCGGGGAGGGGCCCGCGGGGAGCTTGAAGTAGCTGTAGAGCGCGCAGAGGAAGAACAGCAGCGCGGTCATCAGGAGGAGGGGGAGCGAGATGCCGTCGATGCCGAGGTGGATCCGGACGTTCAGCGCCTGGATCCAGCTGATGTCCGTCGTCGCCTGGAAGCGGGACGGGGCGTCGTGGTCGAAGCCCAGGGTGAGGGCGACGGCCGCGGCGAGGATGGCACCGGTCACGGTCACGCCGTGGCGCAGTACCGCCTGTTCGGGGCTCTTGCCCTTCAGCCCGGGAGGGGCCGGCAGGAGGGCCGCGGCGGCGCCGACGAGCGGTCCGGCAACGATGAACGCCAGAAGGAACTGCATCACGGACGGGCTGATATCAATCACGGCTGACTCACGGCTCACGATCCGGCGTTGACGTTGGCGAGGACGGCGGTGGCGATCGCCAGGACCACGGCGCCGGCGAGCAGGGCGCTCAGGTAGCTCTGCACGTTGCCGGTCTGGGCGCGGCGTACGAGGCTGCCGAGCAGCCCGGTTCCGGTGCCCGCGCCGCGGACGTACGTCTCCACCACCTCGCGGTCGAGGAAGCGTACGAGGCTCGCGGCGCCCCGGACGGGGCGGACGAACAGCCGGTCGTAGACGGCGTCGAGGTGGAAGCCGTCGGCCGCATGGCGGTGGAGCGGGCCGAGCAGCGCCCTGCCGGGGTCGGGGGCCGGGCCCGCCGGGACGGCGGGGTGCTCGTGGGTGACCTTCGCGACCTCGGGCGTCTCGGCCGCGGACTCGGCGGCGGCGGTAGCCGCGGACACCGCGGCCGCCACGGCGGCGGGCTGCTCGGCGGCGGCGCCTGGGGTGGGACCCGCCACGGCGGGAACCGTGGCCACCGCCTGGGCCGTCGCCCGCTGCCACAGGGCGTACGTCAGAGCCGCGCCGATGACGGCGGCTCCCGTGCCGAGGACCGAGGTGGTCACCGTCGGGGTGAGCTCCTTGCCGTCGAACCAGTCGGCGAGGGGGCCCGCGGCGAGGCCGAAGCCGACCGACGGGATCGCCAGCAGCCACAGCACGCCGGTCATGGCGACGGGCTCCTTGCCGTGGTCGGGGGCGGCGGCGCCCCGGCCGCGGAAGGCCAGCAGCCACAGCCGGGTGGCGTAGGCGGCGGTGAGCAGGGCGGTCAGCACACCGGCGACGAGGACCACCCAGCCGGCCGTGCTCGGCGCGAACTCGGAGTGGCCGGTGGCGGTGTGCTCGGCGGCGACCAGGACGGCTTCCTTGGAGAAGAAGCCGGCGAAGGGCGGGATGGCGGCGAGCGCGAGCAGCGCGATCGTCATCGTCCAGAAGGCATCGGGGATGCGCTGGGCGAGACCGTCCATGCGGGACATGGCGGCCAGGGAGTTCGTACCGGCGGCGTGGATGATCACGCCGGCGCCGAGGAACAGCAGCGCCTTGAAGGCGCCGTGGGACAGGAGGTGGAAGACGGCGGCCGAGCGGTCGCCGACGGCCAGGGCGCCGGTCATGTAACCGAGCTGGCCGACCGTGGAGTAGGCGAGCACGCGCTTGATGTCGTCCTGCGCCAGCGCGGCGAGCGCGGAGCCGACCATCGTGACGGCCGCCATGACGGCCATGACCACCAGCGCGGCCCGCGAGGCCGCGAAGACCGGCAGGAGACGGGCGATGAAGTAGACACCGGCGGCGACCATCGTCGCGGCGTGGATCAGCGCGGAGACCGGGGTGGGGCCCGCCATGGCGTCCGGGAGCCAGGTGTGCAGCGGGAACTGCGCGGACTTGCCCGCGACTCCGGCGAGCAGCAGCAGTGCGATCAGCGTCGGGTGGTCGAGCCCGCCCGCGGCGACGGCGCCCAGGATCTTCGTGATCCGGAAGGAGCCGGTGTCGGCGGCGAGCGCGAACAGGCCGATCAGGAAGGGGACGTCGCCGAGCTTGGTGACGAGGAAGGCCTTCAGGGAGGCGGAGCGGGCCGCCTCGGTCTCCCAGTAGTGCCCGACCAGGAAGTACGAGCAGATGCCCATGATCTCCCAGCCGACCAGCAGCACCATCAGGTCGCCGGAGTAGACGACGAGCAGCATGGCGGAGGTGAACAGTGAGACCAGAGCGGCGTACGACGGGTAGCGCGGATCCTCGCGCAGGTACGCGGTCGAGTAGAGCTGTACGCAGGTGGCGACGACCCCGACCAGGACGGCCACCAGCACGGCGAAGCCGTCCAGGTGGAGCGAGAGCTCGATCGGCACCGAGCCGGTCGGGGTCAGCTCGGTCGCGGTGTCGATCGCCTTGCCGCCGCCGTGGCGGAAGGCGACGAGCACCGCCAGCACGGCGGCGGCCAGCGTCGGCAGTACGGCGAGCGGCCGGACGAAGCCGGGGGCCGCGCGGCCGGAGAGGAGTCCCGCCACCGCGCCCAGGAAGGGCAGGAGGGGGACGAGGACGGCGAGGGTCGGGGTGCTCACGCGGCGGCTCCAGTCGCGCTGTCCGGCTCGTGGCCCTCGGCGGTGTCGCGCAGTGCGTCGACGTCCGCGGTGCCTCGGTTGCGGTACACCATCAGCACGATCGCGAGGCCGATGCCGATCTCGGCGGCGGCGATGGCGATGGTGAAGAGGGTGAGGGCCTGGCCGGCGTGCAGGGCGTCGCGCAGCCAGACGTCGAAGGCCACCAGGTTGAGGTTGACGGCGTTGAGCATCAGCTCGACGGACATCAGCACCAGGATGGCGTTGCGGCGGGCGAGTACTCCGTACAGGCCCGTGCAGAAGAGGAGCGCCGCGAGCACGGCCGGGTAGGCGAGGTGCATCAGCGCTGCCCCTTCTTGTCACCGGCGTCGGCGGCGTCGGCGGTGTCCGCGGGGTCGTTCCTGCGGGACAGCACGATGGCGCCGATCAGGGCCGCGAGGAGGAGGACGGAGAGCGCCTCGAAGGGCAGCACCCAGTGCCGGAAGAGGATCTCGCCGGACACCTTGGTGGAGCCCTGGGCGGGGCCGTCGAGGTCGATCCAGGTGGTGCGGAAGGCGTCCACGACCACCCAGACCAGCGCGGCGGCCGCGGTGGCGGCGACACCGAGCGCGACCCAGCGGTTGTTGGAGTCGGCGTCCGGGGAGCGGCCGATGGGGGCCTTGGTGAGCATCAGCCCGAAGAGGAGGAGGACGACCACGGAGCCGAGGTAGATCAGTACCTGGACCCAGGCGATGAACTCGGCGGTCAGCAGCAGGTACTCGACGGCGATGCCGCCGAGCGCGACGACCAGCCACAGGGCGGCGTGGACCAGCTGCTTGGTGGTGACGGTGACGGCTGCCGCGCCGAGGGTGGCGAGGCCGACGAGGACGAAGGCGATCTCCACGCCCGTCGGGGAGAGGAAGCCGGGTCCGGCGCCGGGACCGGCGGCCGCGGTGGCCGCGGCGAGGTGGGCGGCGTACATCAGGCGGTGCCTCCCGCCGGGGAGTCGGGGGTGCCCTCGGAGGTGCCGCCCGGGGCGGCGCCCGGGGCACCGTCGGCGCCCGGGGCGGGCGGGGCCGGTGAGTCCGGCGTGCCCGCGGCCGCCTCGGCCTCGGCGGCCGTTGCGGCGGCTGCCGCTGCGGCGGCCTCGGCCTTCTCCACCGCCTTGCGGGCGGCGGCGAGTTCCTTGGGCTCCTCGGCGGCGGGGTCCAGGGCGGGCGGGGCCGGGACGGTCCACATCCACTCGCGCAGCTTGTCGCGCTCGTGGGTCAGCTCGTGGATGTCGGTCTCCGCGTACTCGAACTCCGGCGACCAGAAGAGGGCGTCGAAGGGGCACACCTCGATGCAGATGCCGCAGTACATGCAGAGGGAGAAGTCGATGGCGAAGCGGTCGAGGACGTTGCGGCTGCGTTCGCGGCCACCGGGGGTGGACGCCGGCAGCGTCTCCTTGTGGGAGTCGATGTAGATGCACCAGTCGGGGCACTCGCGGGCGCACAGCATGCAGACCGTGCAGTTCTCCTCGAACAGGCCGATGACCCCGCGCGAGCGCGGCGGGAGTTCGGGCTGCACCTCGGGGTACTGGGCGGTGTGCGAGCGCTTCGTCATCGTGCGCAGGGTGACGGCGAGGCCCTTGGCCAGGCCGGATCCGGGGATGGGCATCAGTTGATCGCCACCTTCACGATGCCGGTGAGCGCGATCTGGGCGAGCGCGAGCGGGATGAGTACGGTCCAGGCGAGCTTCTGCAACTGGTCCTCGCGCAGCCGCGGGTAGCTCACGCGGAGCCAGATCACCACGAAGGCGAGCACCGCGACCTTGAGCAGGGTCCAGACCCAGCCGAGGCCGTCGTCGCCGAGGGGTCCGTGCCAGCCGCCGAGGAAGAGGACGGTGGTCAGACCGCACAGGACGACGATGCCGGCGTACTCGGCGAGGAGGAACAGCGCGAAGCGCAGGCCCGTGTACTCGGTGTACGCGCCGAAGATGATCTCGGAGTCGGCGACGGGCATGTCGAAGGGGGGCCGCTGGAGTTCAGCGAGGCCGGCGGTGAAGAAGACGAGCGCGCCGACGATCTGCCAGGGCAGCCACCACCACTCGAAGGCCTCGACGATGCCGGGGAGCGAGACGGTCCCGGCGGCCATGGCGACCGAGGCGGCCGCGAGGAGCATGGGGAGCTCGTACGCGAGCAGCTGCGCGGCGGTGCGCAGGCCTCCGAGCAGGGAGAACTTGTTCGCGGAGGCCCAGCCGGCCATCAGGGAGCCGAGGACTCCGACGCCCATGACGGCGAGCGCGAAGAAGAGGCCCGCGTCGATGACCTGGCCGACCGCGCTGTCGCTCGGACCGATCGGGATCACGAGGAGGACGAGCAGGTACGGGAGCAGCGCCACGGCGGGAGCGAGCTGGAAGATCCGCCGGTCGGCGTTGGCCGGGACGATGTCTTCCTTCTGCGCGAACTTCACTCCGTCGGCGACGAGCTGGGCCCAGCCGTGGAAGCCGCCGGCGTACATGGGGCCGAGGCGGCCCTGCATGTGGGCCATCACCTTGTGCTCGGTCTGCCCGACGACGAGCGGGAGCACGAGGAAGACGGCGAAGACGACGATCAGCCGCAGGGCGACGTCGAGGACGTCGTTCACGCGTCGCCTCCGTTGTCGGGGTTCGGATCGGGGGTATTCGGGTCCGCCGCCGGCTGCGGCTCCTCGAAGGCCGGCTTCGGGTCGTGCCAGGGCGCGTCCGCGCTGCGGGGGGCCGGGCGGCGGGGGGCCCGCGGCTCGGCCTCGGGGGCGGCCGCGGCCGGCTCCGCCGGGGCGGCCGGGTCCGCGTCGGGCGCCGGGGCCGCCGGGGTCGCAGGAGCCGCGTCGGGCGCCGGGGTCGCAGGAGCCGCCGGAGCCGCCTCGGGCGCCGGGGTCGCCTGGCTCGCCGAGCCGTCCGCCACCGAGCGGGTACGCCGGGCCGGACGCGGCGGGGCCTCGCCCTCCGGGGCTCCCGGGGCGGCGGGCTCGGCGACCGTACGGGTGCGGCGGGCCGGGGCACCGGCGGCGCCGGCGGCGCCCGCCGCGCGCGGGGTGCGGGCCGGGCGGGCGGGGGCCGGCGGGAGCTGGCCCTTCATCGGGCCCCAGTCGTTGGGGTCCGGGACGCCCGGCGGCAGCATCTGGCGGCGCTTCGGCCCGTCGGGGTCCGCCCCCTCGCCGGGCTCCTTGGCGCCCGGCCAGGCCTTGGCGACGCGCGCCGCGAGCACGAAGTCCTTGCGCAGCGGGTGGCCCTCGAAGTTCTCCGGGAGGAGCAGCGGCACCAGGTGCGGGTGATCGGTGAAGACGACCCCGAACATCTCGAACGTCTCGCGCTCGTGCCACTCCGCACCCGCGTAGATCGCGACGGCGGAGGGCAGCGAGGGCGCCGAGTGCGGGACCGTCGTGCGCAGCAGCAGCCTGCGTACCCGGTGGTTCTCCAGGGAGACGACGTGCGCGCAGATGCGGAAACCGGTGCCCGGCTCGTCCACCGCGCTCAGCCAGTCGAAGTACGTGCAGCCCAGCTTGTCCCGGGCGATCTCCAGCGCCGGGATCCAGCTCCCGACGGGCACGTCGACCGTGAGGACGTCGTACGCGAAGGAGCCGACGGCTTCGGCCCCGAAGACCGTCGGGGCGCCGTCCGGGAGGGAGTCGTAGAGGTTCACGCGCCCGCCTCCGGGGTCGGCGGAGGGGTCACCAGGGGGCTCGTCAGCTGGGCGGTCGAGGCGCCCGCCGTCGCGTAGCGCTCCGCGAGCGACTCCCGGGCGATCTTCTCCTGGAGCTTGAGGATGCCCTGGAGCAGCGCCTCCGGGCGCGGCGGGCAGCCGGGGACGTAGACGTCGACCGGGATGATCTGGTCGACGCCCTTCGTCACCGAGTACGAGTCCCAGTACGGGCCGCCGCAGTTGGAGCACGCACCGAAGGAGATGACGTACTTCGGCTCCGGCATCTGCTCGTACAGGCGCTTCACGGCCGGGGCCATCTTGTCCGTCACCGTGCCCGAGACGATCATGAGGTCCGCCTGGCGGGGCCCCGGCGCGAAGGGGATGACACCCAGCCGGATGAAGTCGTGGCGGGCCATTGACGCGGCGATGAACTCGATCGCGCAGCAGGCGAGGCCGAAGTTGAAGACCCACAGGCTGTAGCGGCGGCCCCAGTTCAGGACCACCTTCATCGGCTCGGGGGCGAGGCGGGAGAGCACTCCCAGCCGCTTCGGCTCCGGAAGGAGCTGGGGCGGGGCCGGGGTCTGGGCCGGTGCCGGGGTCTGGGCCGGTGTCACGTCCATTCGAGGACGCCCTTCTTGTACGCATAGAGCAGGCCGACGGCCAGGAAGCCCAGGAAGATGAACATCTCCACCAGCGTCGTGGCGCCGTAACCGACGGCGGCGAACACCGTCGCCCACGGGAACAGGAAGATCGAGTCGACGGCGAAGATGACGTAGAGGAAGGCGTAGACGTAGTAGCGGACCTGGGTGTGCGCCCAGCCCTCGCCGACCGGGTCCACGCCGCACTCGTAGGTCAGCAGCTTCTCGGGGGTCGGGACCGAGGGGCGCAGCAGGCGGTTGGCGCTGAAGGCCACGGTCACGAAGAGCACACCGAGGACGGCCAGGAGGCCGACGACCGAATAGCTCCGGAAGTAGTCCGCGGCGAGCACGGATACGGTCGATACCGTCTGGTCGGGCACGTCCGTTTCCTCGCTCCTCGGCCACTGTCGACGATCAGGGTGATCTGGTACGGACGGGAGTCTAGGGCCTGGGCCCCGCAGGGTGGGGTTATCCCCCGTTTACCTCGACCTGACTACCCCATGGCATCGGAGTGGCGTAATTGGCAGGGTGGGGCCCATGACCGCGAGCAATCGAGCCAGTCAGGCCGCCGGAGACGATCGGCCTCCTCCCGTACGCGCCGCCCTGAGTGCCGTGACCTGGAAGGAGATCGCCCATCTCTTGAGCAATCTCCCAGCGACTCTCGTCGGGTTTGTTTACACCATTGCCATGGTGTCGATCGCGGGCGGCCTTTCCGTGACCGCGATCGGTCTTCCGTTGTTCGCATGTGGTCTGTTCATGTCTCGCCAGTTGGGACGCCTCGAACGCGCGCGGGCCCGCGTGCTGCTGGGCGTGCGCGTCGAGGAGCCGACGCCGATTCCCGGGCCGCGGCGGGCCGGCGGGTTCTTCCCCTGGCTGTGGACGAGCCTCAAGGACCCGGTGGCCTGGCGGACCGTGCTGTACGAGCTGGTGCGGCTGCCGTGGGGGGTGCTGACCTTCGCGGTGGCGCTGACCGGGCTGTTCGTGCTGTGGCCGGTGCTGCCGTACGTGGCGCGCGTGCTGACCAATGTGGACCGGGCGATGGTACGGGGCCTGCTGTCCCCGTCGGACGAGCTGGAACGGCGCATCGCCGAGCTTGAGTCCGACCGCGGGGTGGTGGTCGACACGGCGGCCGCTGACCTGCGGCGCATCGAGCGGGACCTGCACGACGGGGCGCAGGCGCGGCTGGTGGCGCTGGCCATGGGGCTGGGCCTGGCGAAGGAGAAGCTGCTGGAGGACCCGGAGGGCGCGGCGGCGATGGTGGACGAGGCGCACGGCGAGGTGAAGTTGGCGCTCCAGGAGCTGCGGGACCTGGCGCGGGGCATCCATCCGGCGGTGCTGACCGACCGGGGACTGGACGCGGCGCTGTCCTCGGTGGCGTCCCGGTGCCTGGTGCCGGTGAAGGTGTCTGTGGACCTGCCGGGCCGCCCGGCGGAGGCGATCGAGGGCATCGCGTACTTCGTGGTGTCGGAGCTGCTGCAGAACGTGAGCAAGCACGCCGGGGCGCGGATGGCTTCGGTGGAGGTGTGGCGGTCGGGACCGCGGCTGCTGATCCGGGTGTCGGACGACGGGCGGGGCGGGGCGAGTACGTCGGCCGGGACCGGGTTGGCGGGGCTGGGGGAACGGCTCGACTCCGTCGACGGGGTGTTCCTGGTGGATTCCCCGGAGGGGGTCGGGACCACGGTCACGGCCGAGCTGCCGTGGCGGGACCGGGTGCCCGTGCGGAACTAGGCCGCCGCCGGCTCGGTGGAACGGACCCCCGTCCAGGGTTGGGCGGGGGTCCCGCCGTGTGCGGGGCCGGCGGGCGCGCGGCCGGGCGGGCGGGCGGGCGGGCGCGGGGGCCGGGCGGGCGCGGGGGCCGGGCGGCCGGGCGGGCGCGGGGCCGGGCGCGCGCGGCCGGGCGGGCGGGGCGCTGCGGGGCTGTCCCCTACCCGCCCTTCCATCGTTCCCCGGGCTCCGCCCGGACCCGTGGGGACCTGGGGCTCGCCCCGGACCCCGCGCCCCAGACGCCGGCGGGGCTGGATCTCCCGCCCGGCCGCCGCCGGACGGAGTCCGGCGCAGCGGGCCGAAGCCCGCGGAGCGGTGCGAGGGCCGCGTCGAAGGGGGCGGGGTGGGGTTAACCCCCCTGGCAAGAGGCCGACGTGCCGCATGGTTCCGGGGTGGGGGCGGGCGGCAGGGTAGAGGGGTAAAGGGATGACGGAAGGGCGGGTCGGGACCATGGTCGGCAGCAAGCGCACGGACAGTGGCATCGGCAGGGCGCTGCGGGCTCCCGTCGAGGGGCGGGCCTGGCGGGAGTTCGGGTACCTGCTGCTCGGACTGCCGCTCAGCACGCTGTACTTCGCCCTCGCCATCACCGGCGTCAGCCTCGGCGCCGGACTGCTCGTCACCTTCCTCGGGGTGCCGGTCCTCGCCGGAGTCCTCGCCATGTGCCGGGGATTCGGGCGGCTGGAGCGGGCGCGGGCGCGCGGTCTGCTGCGGGCGGACATCGCCGAGCCGGCGCCCATCCGGGCGCAGAAGGACGGGGCGCTCGCCGCGATGGGGGCGCTGCTCAAGAGCGGGAGCGCTTGGCGGCACGTGCTGTACTCCGTGATCCACTTCCCGTGGGCGGTGTTCAGCTTCTGCCTGGCGCTGGTGTTCTGGACGTACGGGTGGGCGTTCCTCCTCTACCCCCTCTGGTTCTGGGTCTTCCCCGGGTTCACGGACCAGCCCGGGCTCCAGGTCTTCCAGAACGACGACTACTCGCTCTTCCTGGACTCGCCGCTCGACATCACGCTGACCTGCCTCCTCGGGCTCGCGCTGACGCTCGCCACCCCCTGGGTGGTCCGGGCGCTCACCACCGTCGACCGGGTCCTGATCGCCGGGCTGCTCGGGCCGTCCCGGCTCGCCCACCGCGTCAGCGAGCTGGAGACCGACCGGGGCGTCGTCGTCGACACCGCCGCCGCCGACCTGCGTCGCATCGAGCGGGACCTGCACGACGGGGCGCAGGCCCGGCTGGTGGCGCTCGCCATGGATCTGGGGCTGGCCAAGGAGAAGCTGGCCCAGGACCCGCGGGCGGCCGCGCAGATGGTCGACGAGGCCCACGGCGAGGTGAAGATCGCCCTTCAGGAGCTGCGCGACCTGGCCCGCGGGATCCACCCGGCCGTACTGACCGACCGGGGGCTGGACGCGGCGCTGTCCTCGGTGGCCTCGCGGTGCGCCGTTCCGGTGCGGGTGGCCGTGGACCTGCCCGCCCGGCCCGCGGCGGCGATCGAGGGGATCGCGTACTTCACGGTCTCCGAGCTGCTCCAGAACGTCAGCAAGCACGCCGGGGCCCGCACCGCGAGCGTCGACGTGTGGAAGTCGGGCGACCGGCTCCTGATCCAGGTCGCCGACGACGGCCGGGGCGGGGCCGCCGCCGCGGCCGGCAGCGGCCTGGCCGGGCTCGCCGAGCGGCTCGACGCCGTGGACGGGGTGTTCGTCGTGGACTCCCCCGCCGGCGGGGGGACCACCGTCACCGCCGAGCTGCCCTGGCGTCCGTAACCGGCCGACCTGGCGGCCCGGCCGCCGGGCGGCCCGCCGGACACGGCCGTTCGGCCCGCGCGCGGCGTGGGCCGAACGGCCGTGTCCGGCACTGGCCAAGGCCCTGACTTCCGGCCGCCGCCGCCCGATGCGCCACGCCGTGCGCCCGGAAACACGGCCCGTACGCCACTCGTTGATCCGGCTCCGCCTTGATCCGGCCTTGAGGCTGGGATGCTTGGCTGAGTCAGGGAATTCGGGCACGAGCGAATGCGGGAGCTGCAAAGTCGTGGAAGACAGGGTGCGGGTGGTCATCGCCGAGGATTCAGTGCTGCTGCGTGAGGGCCTGACCCGGTTGCTGACCGACCGGGGGCATGACGTCGTGGCGGGCGTCGGGGACGCGGAAGCCCTGATCAAGACGGTGGCGGAGCTGGCGGCGGAGGATGCGCTGCCGGACGTGGTGGTGGCCGATGTACGGATGCCGCCGACGCACACCGATGAAGGCGTACGGGCCGCGGTGCGGCTGCGGCGCGACTACCCCGGGATAGGGGTGCTCGTGCTGTCGCAGTACGTGGAGGAGCAGTACGCCACCGAACTGCTGGCCGGTTCCAGCACCGGGGTGGGGTACCTGCTCAAGGACCGGGTGGCCGAGGTGCGGGAGTTCCTGGACGCGGTCGTCCGCGTGGCCCGGGGCGGTACCGCCCTGGACCCCGAGGTCGTCGCCCAGCTCCTGGGCCGCAGCCGCAAGCAGGACGTGCTGGCGGGGCTGACCCCCCGCGAGCGCGAGGTGCTCGGGCTGATGGCCGAGGGCCGGACCAATTCGGCGGTGGCCAAGCAGCTGGTGGTCAGCGACGGGGCGGTGGAGAAGCACGTCAGCAACATCTTCATGAAGCTCGGCCTCTCGCCGAGTGACGGGGATCACCGGCGTGTGCTGGCCGTCCTCACCTACCTAAGGTCTTGATCGACTGACACTCTGTCAGGTATGGCCGGATGCAGCCCCTGCGTCGGCACCCGTACCGGCACCACCGCCGGTACCTGCGCCGCACAGGGAACTGCGTCCGGCCGGCACCTGGGCTCGGAATATTTTGCGCACGGCACGACATCTCTCGGACAGACCGTCTCAGAGGACGGTCCAGAACATGAGCGCCCCAGGGAAGGAAAACCTTCCGACGTAGGGTTGGCCTTGGGAGCGGCTCACGCCTCGAAGGAGGTCCAGTTCAGTGACCAGCCAGGTCAGTAGCCCAGCCGAGCAATCCGACGGGGCCGAAGGGGCCGTGGTCGGCGAGCAGCGGACGCCCCCGGGCCCGGGCGGCAAGGAAGTGCGCCGCCTCGACCGAGTGATCATCCGCTTCGCGGGTGACTCCGGTGACGGCATGCAGCTCACCGGTGACCGCTTCACCTCGGAAACGGCATCGTTCGGCAACGACCTCTCGACGCTCCCGAACTTCCCCGCCGAGATCCGGGCGCCCGCCGGCACCCTGCCGGGCGTCTCCTCCTTCCAGCTGCACTTCGCCGACCACGACATCCTGACGCCGGGCGACGCCCCGAACGTCCTGGTGGCCATGAACCCGGCGGCGCTCAAGGCGAACATCGGGGACGTGCCGCGCGGCGCGGAGATCATCATCAATACCGATGAGTTCACCAAGCGCCCCATGGCCAAGGTCGGCTACGAGACCTCGCCGCTGGAGGACGGCTCCCTGGCGGCGTACAACATCCACCCGGTGCCGCTGACCACGCTCACCGTGGAGGCGCTGAAGGACTTCGGACTCCCCCGCAAGGAGGCCGAGCGCAGCAAGAACATGTTCGCCCTGGGGCTCCTGTCCTGGATGTACCACCGCCCCACCGAGGGCACCGAGAACTTCCTGCGGCAGAAGTTCGCGAAGAAGCCCGAGATCGCCGAGGCGAACGTCGCCGCCTTCCGGGCCGGCTGGAACTTCGGCGAGACCACCGAGGACTTCGCCGTCTCCTACGAGGTGGCCCCGGCCACCCGCGCCTTCCCGACCGGCACCTACCGCAACATCTCCGGGAACCTGGCCCTCTCGTACGGCCTGATCGCGGCCGGCATCCAGGCCGACCTGCCGGTCTTCCTGGGCTCGTACCCGATCACCCCGGCCTCGGACATCCTGCACGAGCTGAGCAAGCACAAGAACTTCGGCGTACGGACCTTCCAGGCCGAGGACGAGATCGCCGGCATCGGCGCGGCGCTGGGCGCGGCCTTCGGCGGCGCGCTCGGCGTGACCACCACTTCCGGCCCCGGCGTGGCACTGAAGTCCGAGACGATCGGACTGGCGGTCTCCCTGGAGCTGCCGCTGCTCATCGTGGACATCCAGCGCGGCGGCCCCTCCACCGGCCTGCCGACCAAGACCGAGCAGGCCGACCTGCTCCAGGCGATGTACGGGCGCAACGGCGAGGCCCCGGTCCCGATCGTGGCCCCGCGGACCCCGGCGGACTGCTTCGACGCCGCGCTCGACGCGGCCCGGATCGCGCTGACCTACCGGACCCCGGTGTTCCTGCTCTCCGACGGGTACCTCGCCAACGGCTCCGAGCCCTGGCGGATCCCGGACGTCGCGGACCTCCCGGACCTCAAGGTTCAGTTCGCCACCGCCATGAACCACGAGCTCGCGGACGGCACCGAGGTCTTCTGGCCGTTCAAGCGCGACCCGCAGACCCTGGCCCGCCCCTGGGCGGTCCCGGGCACCCCGGGCCTGGAGCACCGCATCGGCGGCATCGAGAAGCAGGACGGCACGGGCAACATCTCCTACGACCCGGCCAACCACGACTTCATGGTCCGCACCCGCCAGGCCAAGATCGACGGCATCGAGGTGCCCGACCTGGACGTGGACGACCCGGACCACGCCCGGACCCTCGTGCTGGGCTGGGGCTCGACGTACGGCCCGATCACGGCCGCCGTACGCCGGCTGCGCATCGCCGGCGTACCGATCGCACAGGCCCACCTGCGCCACCTGAACCCCTTCCCGAGGAATCTCGGCGAGGTCCTGAAGCGTTACGACAAGGTAGTGGTGCCGGAGATGAACCTCGGGCAGCTGGCCACCCTGATCCGGGCGAAGTACCTGGTCGACGCGCAGTCGTACAACCAGGTCAACGGAATGCCGTTCAAGGCCGAACAGCTCGCCACGGTCCTCAAGGAGGCCATCAATGACTGACCTGTCCGAGGCGACCAGGCCCGAGGCGGACCTGTCCGGGCCGGCGCTGACCGAGGCCCTGCCGGACGCGGCCGTACCCGGGGCGGATCCCGGGCCGACGCTGCTGTCGCTCGTACCGAAGGCCGCGGCCAAGCAGTCGATGAAGGACTTCAAGTCCGACCAGGAGGTCCGCTGGTGCCCGGGCTGCGGCGACTACGCCGTGCTCGCCGCCGTGCAGGGCTTCATGCCCGAGCTGGGGCTGGCGAAGGAGAACATCGTCTTCGTCTCCGGAATCGGCTGCTCCTCGCGTTTCCCGTACTACATGAACACGTACGGGATGCACTCGATCCACGGGCGCGCCCCGGCCATCGCCACCGGCCTGGCCACCTCGCGGCGCGACCTGTCGGTCTGGGTCGTCACCGGTGACGGCGACGCGCTCTCCATCGGCGGAAACCACCTGATCCACGCCCTGCGGCGGAACGTCAACCTCAAGATCCTGCTGTTCAACAACCGGATCTACGGCCTGACCAAGGGGCAGTACTCCCCCACCTCCGAAATCGGCAAGATCACCAAGTCGACCCCGATGGGCTCGCTCGACGCGCCCTTCAACCCGGTCTCGCTGGCGCTCGGCGCCGAGGCCTCGTTCGTGGCCCGCACGGTCGACTCGGACCGCAAGCACCTCACCGAGGTGCTGCGGCAGGCTGCCGACCACCAGGGCACGGCGCTGGTGGAGATCTACCAGAACTGCAACATCTTCAACGACGGGGCCTTCGAGGTCCTGAAGGACCACGAGCAGGCGCAGGAGGCGGTGATCCGGCTGGAGCACGGGCAGCCGATCCGCTTCGGCGTGGACGGAGCCAAGGGCGTCGTCCGCGACCCGGCGACCGGCGAGCTGGAGGTCGTGGTGGTCACCCCGGAGAACGAGTCGCGGATCCTGGTCCACGACGCCGCCGCGGCCGGCCCGACGACGGCGTTCGCGCTGTCCCGGCTGGCCGACCCCGACACGCTGCACCACACCCCCATCGGGGTGTTCCGCAGCGTCGAGCGGCCGGTCTACGACACGCTCATGGCCGAGCAGCTGGAGAAGGCCGTGGACCGCAGCGGCAAGGGCGACCTCAGCACCCTGCTGAGCGGCAACGACACCTGGACCGTCGTCGGCTGAACCGGTGCGCGCAGCCGTCCGGGGCCCGGATCTCCCAGGAGATCCGGGCCCCGTCGCATGTTCGGGGGCGATCTCGGCGCGGCGCACACACCCGCCCAGGCACTTTCTAAAAGTTAGCGCTTACCGTAAGGTGGTGACATCCGACCAAGGAGAGCAATCATGAGCATCGTCGTCACCGGAGCCACCGGAGCCCTCGGCCGCCTCGTCGTCGAGGAGCTGCTGGAGCGCGTCCCCGCCGACCGCGTCGCCGTCGTCGTGCGCAGCGCCGACAAGGCCGCCGACCTCGCCGAGCGCGGCGTCGAGCTCCGGATCGCGGACTACAACGACCCCGCGAGCCTGACCGGGGCCTTCCGGGCCGGCGACCGGGTGCTGCTGATCTCCGGGAACGAGATCGGCCGCCGCGTCGCCCAGCACACCGCCGTGATCGAGGCCGCGGTGGCCGCCGGAGTCGCGCAGCTCGCGTACACGGGGATCCTGGGCGGCCCCGAGGCCGACTTCGAGCTGGCGGCGGAGCACCGGGCCACCGAGCGGGCGATCCTCGACTCCGGGCTCCCGTACACCTTCCTGCGCAACGGCTGGTACCACGAGAACTACACCCGCGACCTGGCGACCGTCCTGGAGCACGGCGCGGTCCTGGGCAGCGCGGGCGAGGGCCGGGTCGCCTCGGCGGCGCGCGCCGACTACGCGGCCGCCGCGGCCGTGGCGCTGACCGGCGAGGGCCACCTGAACCGGGCCTACGAGCTCTCCGGGGACACCGCCTGGAGCCTGGCGGAGTACGCGGCCGAGGTCGCGAAGCAGTCCGGCAAGGAGGTCGCGTACACCGAGCTCCCCGCGCAGGCGCACCTGGAGGTCCTGACCGGCGCCGGGGTCCCGGAGGCATTCGCGGCGATCTTCGTGGACGTGGACGCGGCGATCGGGCGCGGCCGGCTGGGCTCCACCAGCGGCGACCTGGCCCGGCTGATCGGGCGGCCCACGACCCCCGTGGCGCAGGCGATCACCACCGCCCTCGCGCCGCTCGCGCCGCAGACGGCGTAGCGATCGATCACACGATCAGGCCGGATCCAGCCCGGATCCACTCGATGTCATGAGTATCTCGCAGCAACAGTCATGACATCCGGCCCGTACGGCGCTACCGTCGTCAGGTTGGCTCAAAGTCGTAGTGGAGGCCCCGTGAAGGCAGATAACGAGCAGCGCACGGGTTTGCTCTACGGATTGGGCGCGTACGGGATCTGGGGGCTGGTCCCCCTGTTCTGGCCCCTGCTCAAGCCCTCCGGGGCCGTCGAGATCCTCGCCCACCGCATGGTGTGGTCCCTGGCCGCGGTCGGCCTGGCGCTGCTCGCCCTGCGCCGCTGGGCCTGGATGGCCGAATTGCTGCGTCAGCCGCGCAAGCTCGCGCTCACCGCGCTGGCCGCCGCGCTGATCTCGGTGAACTGGGGCATCTACATCTGGGCCGTCAACAACGGCGCCGTCGTCGAGGCGAGCCTCGGCTACTTCATCACCCCCCTGGTCAGCATCGGGCTCGGCGTGCTGGTGCTCGGCGAGCGGCTGCGCCGCGTCCAGTGGGCGGCGGCCGGCATCGGCGTGGCCGCCGTCCTGGTGCTGGCCATCGGCTACGGGCGTCCGCCGTGGATCTCCCTGGTGCTGGCCTCGACCTTCGCGCTGTACGGGCTGCTCAAGAAGAAGATCAACCTCGGCGGGCTGGAGTCCCTGACCGCCGAGACGGTGCTCCTGTTCCTGCCCGCCCTCGGCTATCTGCTGTGGCTGGCCGCGCGCGGCGAGTCCACCTTCGCCGCGCAGGGCACCGGGCACTCCCTGCTGCTCGCCTCGACCGGGCTGGTCACCGCCGTCCCGCTGGTGCTCTTCGGGGCGGCCGCGATCCGGGTCCCGCTGTCCACGCTGGGGATGCTCCAGTACATGGCCCCGATGTTCCAGTTCGTGCTCGGCGTCGTGTACTTCCACGAGGCCATGCCGCCCGCCCGCTGGGCCGGCTTCTCGCTGGTCTGGGCGGCCCTCGCGATCCTCACCTGGGAGGCGCTGCGCACCGCCCGGCGGACCCGGGCCGTACGGCTCGAAGCGGCGCCCGCCGCCGCGGCGGCGCCGGCCCGCGAGCCCGCGTAACGCCACACCCGCAAACGCACACGATCCCCGCTACGCCACACAGGTAGCGGGGATCGTCCGTTTTTCGAACTCCCCTGACCGAATTATGGTCTTGACGGACAGTCATACTCTCGTTGAACATCAGGCTCGCACTGACGCACCCATGCTCACCTGCCGTATCCCCGCACGTTCCGTTCACATCCCCAGTACGGAATCACGGAGCCCCCACATGAGCCTGTCCGTCTCCCGGCGCCTCACCGCCGTGGCCGCACTCGCGGTCGCCGGCCTGTTCGCCGCGTCCTCCCCCGCCGCCCTCGCCGCCCCTACGGCGGTCACCGCGGCCCCGACACCGCCCGACATCCCGGTCGCCAACGTCAAGGCGCACCTGTCGCAGCTCTCGACCATCGCCGCCAACAACGGCGGCAACCGCGCCCACGGCAGGGCCGGCTACAAGGCCTCGATCGACTACGTGAAGGCCAAGCTGGACGCTGCCGGGTTCACGACCACCCTGCAGACCTTCACCTCCAGCGGTGCCACCGGCTACAACCTGATCGCCGACTGGCCGGGCGGCGACCCCAACTCGGTCCTGATGGCCGGCGCGCACCTGGACTCGGTGACCTCCGGCGCCGGAATCAACGACAACGGCTCCGGTTCCGCAGCCGTCCTGGAGACCGCCCTCGCGGTCTCCCGCGCGGGCCTGCAGCCCACCAAGCACCTGCGCTTCGGCTGGTGGGGCGCGGAGGAGCTGGGCCTGGTCGGGTCGAAGTACTACGTCAACAACCTGCCGGCCGCGGAGCGCGCGAAGTTCGCCGGCTACCTGAACTTCGACATGATCGGCTCGCCGAACCCGGGCTACTTCGTCTACGACGACGACCCGACCATCGAGCAGACCTTCAAGAACTACTACGCGGGCATCGGCGTACCGACCGAGATCGAAACCGAGGGCGACGGCCGCTCCGACCACGCCTCCTTCAAGAACGTGGGCATACCCGTCGGCGGCCTCTTCACCGGCGCCAGCAACACGAAGTCGGCGGCCCAGGCGCAGAAGTGGGGCGGCACCTCCGGTCAGTCCTTCGACCGCTGCTACCACTCGTCCTGCGACAACACGGCGAACATCAACGACCTCGCCCTGGACCGGAACTCCGACGCCGTCGCCTACGCGATCTGGACGCTCGGGGCGGCCACCCCGGTCCCGCCGGGCCCGTCCTTCGAGAACACGGCGGACGTGAACATCCCGGACTCCCCCGCCGCCGCGGTGAACTCGCCGATCACGGCCTCGGGCGTCACGGGCAACGCCCCGGCGACCACCAAGGTCGACGTGAACATCGTCCACACCTACCGCGGTGACCTGGTGGTCGACCTGGTCGCCCCGGACGGCACGGTCTACAACCTGCACAACCGCTCCGGCGGCAGCGCCGACAACCTCGTGCAGTCGTACACCGTCAACGCCTCCAGCGAGGTCGCGAACGGGGTCTGGAACCTCCGGGTCAAGGACGTGGCAGCCCAGGACGTCGGCTACATCAACAGCTGGAAGATCACCTTCTAGCCGGACGGTGCGGGCGAGGCGGGTGAGGTGTGCTGCGGGTCCTGTATGCGGGCCCGCAGCTCCTCCGCGACCGCCGCGACATCGGCCCGCCCCAGCTTCGCCGCCTCCACCAGATCGCCCAGCTCCTCCGGCGTGGGGAGCTGTTTGGCACCGGCGACGCGCAGGTACGAGCGGGTCGCGGCGGCCGCGTAGAACTCGTTCATCGGCGATTCCAGCGCCGGGCACACCGCGAGGGTGTGCAGAAACGCGGCGGCCCGCCACGCGGTGTCCGGGGCGGGCTGTTCGGGCACCAGGACGAGGTCGTTCTGGTGCCGGGCGACCGCGGCGGCCACCCCGGAGGGGTCCCACACGGCTGGATCCGACGGGAGATGGTGGGCCAGAGCGGTCCAGGCCCACTCCATGGTGATCTTCAATTCCCGAACCGCTCCTGGAAGTAGCCCCAGTGGTCGGCGAACTCCTCGATCCCGGACAGGAAGTTCTTCCGGTCGTCGTCGAGTTCGCGTTCCGTGACTTCGGTGATCAGCGCGGTGACCGTCGTCCCCAGCGCCGCCGCACGCGCCTTCAGGCGTTCGTGGAACTCTTCGTCCAGGCGGATGGTGACGTGTCTCGACATGCTTTTCACGGTACAGCGGGGCCGCTGTACGCAGGGCGGTAACGGCAGAAGGGTGGGCAGGGACACAGTCCCCGCCCACCCTTCTCGCCTGCGCGCTACTTGTTGGCGTCGGCCGCCTTCACCAGCGCGTCCTTGGTCACCGCGCCGACGTAGACCTTGCCGTCGTCCGTGATCAGGGCGTTGACCAGGCGGGTCTTGAAGACCCGGCCCTCGCCGAACTTCCCGGAGACCTTGTCCCCGAGGGCGTCGAGGAACTGCTTGGCCTCCTTCGGGGCGTTCTTGCCGTTCGCCGAGTTCTCGACGTCCCGGAGGTTCTTGCCGGCCCCGGTCTCGATCCGCGCGATGCTCGCCCAGCCCTCGCCGAGCACCTTCACCTCGCCCTTGCCGTCCGCCGCCCCGCCCATCAGGCCGTCCAGGCCCGGGATCGCCTCCAGGCCCTTCAGGCCCTTGCCGTGCTCCGCGCCGTCCTTGGCGCCCTCGCTCACCTTGGCGCCCTTGGGCGGGGTGAAGGCGAAGGTGTCCGCGGCGGGCTTCTCGAAGTCCACCTTCGTGAAGCCGGCGTCCACGATCGGCTTGCCGCCCTCGGTGGACAGCAGCTGCACGCGCAGCGGCACGCCGTTCTTCGCGTCGACAGCGATCTTGACCGAGGCGACGGTGGAGCCCGCCGCCTTCGGCTTCAGCACGAGCTGGTAGGCGTCCCGCCCGGCCACCTGCGCGGTGTCTCCGACGCTGACGTCCGTGGTGGGACCGGCGGCCTTCAGGACCTCCTGGGCGATCTCCTGGGGGGAGGTGGCGAGCCGGTCGGCCGTCTTGTGGTCCTTGCCGTCCTTGCCGGCTTCCTTGCCGTCCTTGCCCGCGCCCGGGTTCTTCTCGTGGAAGACCTCGTTCGACTTGGAGTCGTATCCCCAGACGTCGTCGCCGTTGTGGATGAGGCTGTACTCGTCCTTGCCGTCCAGGAACGTGAGCTTCTGGCGGTCCGGGCCGTCGGCGGCCACCCGGAAGGTGTGCGTGCCGCTCGCCAGCTGCGCGACCTTCTCCTCCGGGTTCGCCGAACCGCCCGTGACGCCCCCGCCGCCCAGCAGGCCGGTCGCCAGCGTCGGCAGGCCCAGGTCGGTGCTGATCTTGGCGCTGCCGGAGAGCTGCTGCACGTCCGAGGCGGCCACCTTCTCGATGAGCTGCTGGGCCGTCACCGCCGGCAGGTCCGGGCCCGAGGAGTTCGCGAAGGCGGGAACCATCGCGATGGCCCCTGCGGCCACGCCGAACACCGCGACCGGTACGGCGTACCGTGCGGCCTTGCGGGAAGTCTTCGCGTTCGCTGCCATGTCAGTGCCCTGCCCTCTGTGTCCACGGTGACGACCCCGGTGTCGCCACGCTCACTCGATCCGGTGGGGTTTGATGGCTCCATCTGACCAAATCGGGGACTTCGGGGCGTCACTCCCCGGCATCAACTGCGCGTACGACCGTGGGATGACATGGGAAGGGCCCTTCTCCCCCGACCCGTAGGGGTCGATGGGGCGGAAGGGCCCGTTCCGCTGCCAAGGGCGGCAGGAGGGTCGTGCTTAGCCGGCGCGGTGCACCACCGCGTCGCACAGCTCCTCCAGTGCCGACTTCGCGAAGCACTCCGGCAGCGGTGCCAGCGTGGCCCGCGCGTCCTCCGCATACTGGACGGTGTCCCTGCGGGCCTGCTCCAGCGCGGGGTGGACGCGCAGCCGGGACAGCGCCTCGGCGTGCCGGACGTCGTCCGTCAGGTCCCCGTCCAGGAGCCGTACGAGGTCCAGGTCCTCGGCCCTGCCCTCGCGGGCGGCCATCTCGCGCAGCCGCAGCACGGGCAGCGTCGGGATGCCCTCGCGCAGGTCGGTGCCCGGGGTCTTGCCGGACTCGTGCGAGTCGGAGGCGATGTCGAGGACGTCGTCGGCCAGTTGGAAGGCGGTGCCGAGGCGCTCGCCGTACTGGGTCAGGATGTCGACGACGGCCTCGTCCGCGCCGGACATCAGCGCGCCGAACCGGCCGGAGACTGCGATCAGCGAGCCGGTCTTGCCGGCGATGACGTCGAGGTAGTGCGCGACCGGGTCGCGGCCGTCGCGGGGACCGGCCGTCTCCAGGATCTGGCCCGTCACCAGCCGCTCGAAGGCCTCGGCCTGGATGCGGACGGCCTCGGGCCCGAGGTCCGCAAGGATGTGCGAGGCACGGGCGAACAGGAAGTCACCCGTCAGGACGGCCACCGAGTTGCCCCAGCGGGCGTTGGCGCTCTCCACGCCCCGGCGCACGTCCGCCTCGTCCATGACGTCGTCGTGGTAGAGCGTCGCCAGGTGGGTGAGTTCCACGACGACTGCGGAGGGCACGATTCCGGGCGCGTAGGGGTCGCCGAATCGGGAGGCGAGCATCACGAGCAGCGGCCGGAACCGCTTGCCGCCGGCTTTCACCAGGTGCTGTGCGGCCTCGGTGATGAAGGGGACTTCGCTCTTGGTGGCTTCCAGCAGACCCGCCTCGACGGCGGCCAGTCCGGCCTGGACATCGGTTTCAAGAGCCTGGTCCCGCACGCTCAGTCCGAACGGCCCGACGACGGTCACGAGGGGTACTCCTGTCTGCTGACGATCACGCTGACGATCACATGGATTGTCGATGTGTCGCTGCCATCACTCAAGCCAGCGTATCCGGTCTGTTTTCGATCACCCAGAGCGCCTGCCCGGTCGCATCAGACGCGCTGACCGATCCGCACCGGTATGTTCTTGAGGAGCCGAAACAACCGGAGAATACGTTTTGTCCAGAATTGCGACCGATATAGAGGAACCCGCGGACCCCGAGGCGGACCAGCCGCCGCCCCGCGACGACCACGCCTTCCTCGGGCACCCCCGGGGCCTCGCCACCCTGTCCGGGCTGGAGGTCTGGGAGCGCTTCTCGTTCCTGGGCATGCAGGCCATCCTCGTCCTCTACTTCGCGGACACGGTGGCCAATGGCGGCCTGGGGATGAACCCGGGCACCGCGGCCTCCGTCTCGGCGGCCTACGGGACCATGGTCTACCTCGTCTCCGTCGCCGGTGGGTGGCTCGCCGACCGGATCCTCGGCTCGTACCGCGCCGTCCTGTGGGGCGGCATCCTGATCGCCTGCGGACACTACGCCATGGCCGTGCCGACCGCTGCCATGACCTGGGCGGGCCTCGGCCTGATCAGCGCGGGCACCGGCCTGCTGAAGCCGAACGTGGCCAGCATGGTCGGCAAGCTGTACCGGACGGACGACGACCGGCGCGACGCCGGCTTCGCGCTCTACTACATGGGCATCAACATCGGCGCCTTCGCCGGACCGCTGATCACCGGCTGGCTCGGCGAGCACCAGGGCTGGCACTGGGGCTTCTCCGCCGCCGCCGTCGGCATGACCGCGGGCCTGGTCCAGTACGTCCTCGGCCGCCGCCACCTGGCCGGACGCAAGCACTCCGCCGAGTTTGCGCTCGCGCCCGAGGCGATGCGCTCCGCCGTCCGGAAGATCGTCGGCGGGCTCCTCGCCGTCGCCGCGCTCGCCACCGTGCTGGCAGGCCTGGGCTGGCTGACGATGGGCCGGTTCGTGGACCTGCTCACCCTGATCTCGGTGATCGCCCCGGTCGTCTACTTCGCGGTCATGTTCCGCAGCCCCCGGGTGAGCGCCGAGGAGCGCGGGCGGCTGCGCCCGTACGCCGTCCTCTTCCTGGCCTCGGTCGCCTTCAACTTCATCCTCTTCCAGGCGTACTCGACGATGATGCTGCTCGCGTCGACGAACGCCGAGACGAGCATCCTGGGCTTCCACTTCCCGGCGAGCTGGTACGCCTCCGCGCTCGGCGCGTTCGAGGTGGCGCTCGCCCCGGTCGTGGCCGCGCTCTGGGTCCGGATGGGCCGCCGCCAGCCGCACGCCTCGAACAAGATCGCCATCGGTGTGCTCCTCGGCGGGCTGTCCTTCCTCCTGATGATCATCCCGACCTCGGGCCACGGCGGCGACACCTACAAGATGGCCGCCTGGTGGATCATCGGCTCGTACCTGCTGCTCGGCCTCGGCGACATCCTGCTGGAGACCTCCGGCATGTCGGCGACCACGAAGCTCGCCCCGAAGGCCTTCAGCAGCCAGACCATGGCCCTGTGGTTCCTGTCGCTGGCGCTGGCCAACGGCATCCAGGCGCAGGTCGTCAAGCTCTACGGCGAGGTCTCCAACCCCGTCTACTTCGGCGTCAACGGCGGCATCGCGATCGCGGTGGGCCTGGCCGTGATCGCCCTCGCGCCGTGGCTGCGGCGCACGATGCACCCCGTCCACTGAGGCGATTGGCGGCTGGACCCTGATGATCATCCGCACCGAGTTCCCGTACGAGACCACCCGCGAGGATGTCCGGATCCCGCTCCCCGACGGAGTGGAGCTCTACGCCCGGATCTGGCGCCCCGTGACGGACGAGCCCGTTCCGGCACTGCTGGAGTACCTCCCGTACCGGCTCACCGACTGGACCGCGCCGCGCGACTGGCAGCGCCACCCCTGGTACGCGGGGCACGGCTACGCCTCGGTACGCGTGGACGTGCGCGGCCACGGATGCAGCGGGGGGCTCCCGGGCGACGAGTACGACGCCCGGGAACTCGCCGACGGGGTGGCCGTCGTGGAGTGGCTGGCGGCGCAGCCCTGGTGCACGGGATCGGTGGGGATGTTCGGGATCTCCTGGGGCGGCTTCAACTCCCTGCAGATCGCCGCGCTGGCCCCCGAACCGCTCAAGGCCGTGGTCACCGTCTGCTCGACGGACGACCGGTACGACAACGACGTGCACTACATGGGCGGCTCCGTGCTGGCCGTCGACATGCACGCGTGGGCGGCGACGATGCTGGCCTTCGCCTCGCGCCCGCCGGACCCGCTGTTCGCCGGCGACGGCTGGCGGGAGCAGTGGCTGGAGCGGCTGGAATCGCTCGAACCCCTGATCCACACCTGGCTCTCGCACCAGACGCGGGACGACTACTGGCGCCACGGCAGCGTCTGCGAGGACTACTCGGCGATCGGCGCGGCGGTCCTGGCGGTGGGCGGCTGGCACGATCCGTACCGGGACACCGTGCTGCGGCTCGCCGAGCACCTGCCGGCCGATCGGGTGCGCGGGCTGATCGGGCCGTGGTCGCACCAGTACCCGGACCGCGGGCTGCCGCCGGGCCCGGCGATCGGCTTCCTCCAGGAGACGCTGCGCTGGTGGGACCACTGGCTGAAGGGCGCGGACAACGGGGTGATGGACGAGCCGCTGCTCCGCTCCTGGATCAGCGAGTCCCACCCGCCGGCGACGGTGTACCCGGAGCTCGCGGGCCGCTGGGTGGGCGACACGGCGTGGCCGTCCCCGGCCGTGGGGACCGTCTCGTACGCGCTCCAGGGCGCGCCGGTGGTCGTGGCCTCCCCGCAGCACACGGGGCTGGACGCGGGCCGGTTCTTCCCCTTCGGCAATGACGCGGACCTGCCGCCGGACCAGCGGGAGGAGGACGCGAAGTCGGCGTGCTTCGAGTTCCCGGTCGGGGGCGGGACGGGCGGGCACGGCGGGTCCGGCGCCGCAGGCGGGGCGCCGGTGGAGATCCTCGGGCGGCCGCGGGTGACCGTACGGATCCGGCTCGACGTCCCGTACGGGCAGGTGGTGGCCCGGTTGTGCGACGTGGCCCCCGACGGCTCCTCCACCCTGGTCACGCGCGGCGCGCTGAACCTGTCCGCCCGGCAGGGGCGGGACAAGGCGGTGCCGTGGCGGACGGGCGCGTTCGAGGACGTGACCTTCGAGCTGAACGGCATCGGCCACTCCTTCGCGCCGGGGCACCGGATCCGCCTCGCCCTCTCCTCCGCGTACTGGCCGTGGATCTGGCCGCGGGCCGGGTCCGAGGCGGGCTGGACCCTGGAGCCCGCGGGCAGCTCGCTGGAACTCCCGGTGCGGGACGCGGCCTCAACCGCGGCGTACGGGGAGGAGATCCTCTTCGAGGCAGCGGAGCAGGCGCAGCCGCTGGGGGTGGTCTTCCCGGCCACGCTGGACGAGCCGCGGCCGGAGCGGCTGGTCGTACGGGACGTCGCGCGCGGGACCTGGCGCCTGGAGGTCGACCCGCGGTACGGGGGCACGCGGGTGTACCCGGACGGGCTGGAGTTCGGCGAGGACGCCCTGGAGGTCTACGAGATCCAGGAGGCCGACCCGCTGTCGGCCCGGACCCGCTCGGACTGGCGGATCCGGCTCCACCGGCCGGAACTGGGCTGGGACGCGCGCGTGGAGACCCGCTCGGAGATCCGTTGCGACGAGGGCGGCTTCCTCACGTCGAACGAGGTGGTGTGCCGGGAGGGTGACGAGGTCGTCTTCCACCGCACGTGGGAGCGGCGCCTGCCGCGCGCCGCGGGCTGAGCCGCCCCGGCCGGCGGGGCCCCGGGCCCGTCGGTACCGCCGGGGCTCCGCGCAGCGGCACGGCCGGGGCTCCGCGCAGCGGCACCGCGCATCAATGGGCGTACAGCCGCTCCAGGACCACCGCGATGCCGTCGGCCTCGTTGGACAGCGTGACTTCGTCCGCGACGGCGACCAGCTCGCGGTGCGCGTTGGCCATGGCCACGCCGTGCGCGGCCCACGCGAACATCGGGACGTCGTTCGGCATGTCGCCGAAGGCGATGGTCGAGGCGGCGGCCACCCCCAGGAGCTGCGCGGCCCGCGCCAGCCCGCTGGCCTTGTCGATGCCCGGCGGCTGGAGTTCCACCGTGTGCTCCCCCGCCATCGTGACGTTCACGAGGTCGCCGACGACCGACCGGGCGACCCGGGTCAGTTCGTCGTCGTCCAGTTCGGGGTGCTGGAGCAGGACCTTGTTGATCGGCGCCGCCCACAGGTCGGCCCGCCGCCGCACGCGCACCGTCGGCAGGTGCGGATGCGGCATCCGGTAGCCCGGCTCTATGAGCATCTCGGCGTCCACGCCCTCCTGGTTGACCGCCGCGTAGAGCTCGCCGATCTCCGCCTCGATCTTGCCCAGAGCCACTTCCGCGAGTTCCCGGTCCAGGGAGACGGAGTGCAGCAGGAGCCCGCGCGCCGTGTCGTACACCTGCGCGCCCTGTCCGCACACCGCGAGCCCGGTGTAGCCGAGGCCGTCCAGGACGTGCCGGACCTGTGGGACCGGGCGGCCGGTGACGATGATGTGGAGGGCGCCCGCCGCGCGGGCTGTCGCGAGAGCCGTGTGGGAGCGGGCCGAGACGGTGTCCCCGGCGCGCAGCAGAGTCCCGTCCAGGTCAGTGGCGATCAAGTCATAGGGGAGGGCGGAAGTCACGGCGCCAAGGATACGGACCCTCTGGGACAAGTCCTATGAATATGGCTGTAATCCGGCCTCCCACATGCCTCACCAACCACTTGACGCACTCCTGGATCCGAGGTCGACCATATGACCCCGCCCTGCTGGCACATGCCAAAAGATCAGATATGACCGGAACTGGGCACATCTGGCTGCTCGCGACCCCCGGAGTGTGTTCCATCTCCGCCCGGGGCCCCGCGCTTTCGCAACGGAACCTGGGTAGCGTGTGCCGCACTGTGTCTTCCGGGCCACCCCCGGACCGCATCGAAAGCGAGGCCGCACCCCATGCCCCAGCAGAGCCCCCTCGATGTACCCGAGGGCGACCCGTTCGGGCCGCACAACCTCCCGTACGGCGTCTTCTCCACCTCCCGGGACGCCCGCCGCCGGATCGGTGTGCGGATCGGCGGACACGTGCTCGACGCCGGTGCGACCGCGGCCGCGCTCGGTTCCCCGTACGCCGCACTGCTCGGCCACGGCTCCCTCAACCCGCTGCTCGCCGCCGGCCGCACCGCCTGGCGCGACGTGCGCCGCGCGCTGACCGCCTGGGTCACCGACCCCGGGCACCGGCCCGCCGTGGAGCCGCACCTGCTGCCGCTGGACGAGGTCGAGCTGCACCTGCCGTACGAGGTCGCCGACTACGTCGACTTCTACGCGAGCGAGAACCACGCCACCAACGTCGGCCGGATGTTCCGCCCCGACGGCGACGCACTGACGCCCAACTGGAAGCACCTGCCCATCGGTTACCACGGCCGCGCGGGCACCATCGTCGTCTCTGGCACCGACGTCGTACGCCCCAGCGGGCAGCGCAAGGCCCCCGCCGACCCGGCCCCCGTCTTCGGACCGTCGGTCAAGCTCGACATCGAGGCCGAGGTCGGCTTCGTCGTCGGCACCCCCTCCGAGCTGGGCAGCCCGGTGGCGCTGGGCGACTTCGAGGACCACGTCTTCGGCCTGTTCCTGCTCAACGACTGGTCCGCGCGCGACATCCAGGCCTGGGAGTACGTCCCGCTCGGCCCCTTCCTCGGCAAGTCCTTCGCCACCTCCGTCTCCGCCTGGGTCACCCCGCTGGAGGCCCTGGACGCCGCCCGGGTCGCCCCGCCCGCCCGCGACTTCCCGCTCCTGCCGTACCTGGACGACGCGGACGCCGACCGCCCCGGCGGCTTCGACCTGCACATCACCGTCTCCATCAACGGGCAGGAGGTGGCCCGGCCGCCGTTCGCCTCGATGTACTGGACCGCCGCCCAGCAGCTCGCGCACATGACCGTCAACGGCGCCTCCCTGCGCACCGGCGACGTCTACGGCTCCGGCACCGTGAGCGGCCCGGACGTCGGCCAGCGCGGCTCGCTGCTGGAGCTCACCTGGAACGGCCGCGACGCCATCGAGCTCGCCGACGGCAAGCGCACCTTCCTGGAGGACGGCGACACCGTCACCCTCACCGCCTGGGCCCCGGGCGCGGGCGGCACCCGCATCGGCCTCGGCGAGGTCACCGGCCGCATCGTGGGATCGCGCTAGTCCGACCCTTGGCCGGCGGGGTGGCGGATGTTTCCGCCACCCCGCCGAAGCCGCAGGTCACAGCGTTGATCACGCGGTATCCGGTGGCGCAGTACGCCGTTCGGAGGCGCGCCGCGTGCACGCCGTCCACCACCCCTGGATGGTGGACGAAAGGCCCGCGCACCGCCCGAACCCCAGGAGCCCCCGTGCCCGCACGCCCCCTGAAGGCCGTCCTGACCTGCGCCGCCGCCGTGTCCCTGGGCCTGGCCGCCGTCGCGCCCGCCCACGGCGTCGACGGCCCCGCGCCCGACCCGAGGGACGCCAGGGCCATGCGGGACATGGCGACGGCGATCCGGGTGACGGCCAAGTACGTGGACGAGCGGGAGGCGCTCAAGGACGGGTACGTCCCGCACGGCGAGGAGTGCATGACCAACCCGTTCGGGGTCGGCACCATGGGCTACCACTACGTCAAGGACGCCAACTGGGGTTCGAAGGACCCCGCCAGGCCGACCGCGCTCCTCTACAGCACCGCCAAGGACCGCCACGGCCGCCGCAAGCTCCAGACCGTGGAGTGGATGTCCGCCGACCGGGACCAGGACCTGAAGACCGCCGATGACCGTCCGAGCATGTTCGGGCTGCCGTTCGACGGCCCCATGCCCGGCCACTGGGCGGGCATGCCCAAGCACTACGACCTCCACATGTGGGCGTACGAGAAGAACCCGGCCGGCCGCTTCCACAACTGGAACCCGAACCCGTCCCTGACCTGCCCCGAGAAGACCCCCGCCGCGCACGCTCACCCGTAGGGGCGACATTCGGGAATTCCACGGCGCTACGCTGAACGGACTCGCGAGACTCTGCCCCATGGGAGCACTGATGAGCGTCGAACCCGCAGCGCCACAGCCTGAACCGGAGCCGGGGCCCCGCTGGCCGATCCCGCCGGCGGGCGGCTGGACCGCGGATGACCTGGACACGCTTCCGAATCTGCCTCCGCACACGGAGCTGATCGACGGGAGCCTGGTTTTCGTGAGTCCGCAGAGCGTCTTCCACGAGCGGGCAGTCGACTTGTTCAAGTGGCAACTGCGATCGGTGGCCCCTGACGACTTCGAGGTCTTCCGCGAATTCACCATCGACATCGACAAGCTGAATCGGCCCGAGCCGGACGTCGTCGTCTTGCGCGGGGACGTCGTCGATGCTTTGCAACAGACGCGATTCCCTGCCGAAGCCGTGGTACTGGCCGTCGAAGTGGTATCCCCCGATTCCATCGGGCGTGACCGCGAAGCGAAGCCGTTGAAATACGCCAAAGCCGGGATCCCCCACTTCTGGCGCGTGGAGAACAAGGAGGACCGGGCCGTGGTCTATGTCTTCGAGCTGGAACCCGCCACCCAGAAGTACGTCGCCACCGGCATCTTCCACGACCGCCTCAAGGTCTCTGTCCCGTTCCCCATCGACCTGGACCTGGACCTCACCGAGATCATGCCCAGGCGCAAACGCCCCGAGTAGCCCCGCACACGGCGAAGGGCCCGGCACCCCCGGGAAGGGGGCCGGGCCCTGCGCGTGTGCGGACCGGTCAGCGGACGAACGTGCTCGCCTGCCCCGCCAGGTCCAGGAAGTACTGCGGGGCCACGCCCAGGACCAGGGTGACCGCGACGCCGACGGCGATCGTGGTCATCGTCAGCGGCGAGGGCACGGCCACCGTCGGACCGTCCGCCTTCGGCTCGCTGAAGAACATCAGCACGATGACCCGGATGTAGAAGAACGCGGCGATCGCGGACGAGATGACACCGACGACTACCAGCGCCCCCGCGCCGCCCTCCGCCGCCGCCTTGAAGACGGCGAACTTGCCGGCGAAGCCGGACGTCAGCGGAATGCCGGCGAAGGCCAGCAGGAACACCGCGAAGACCGCCGCCGTCAGCGGCGACCGGCGGCCCAGGCCCGCCCACTTGGACAGGTGCGTCGCCTCGCCGCCCGCGTCGCGCACCAGCGTGACCACCGCGAAGGCGCCGATCGTCACGAAGGAGTACGCGCCCAGGTAGAAGAGGACCGACTTGACGCCCTCCGCCGAGGTCGCGATCACACCGGCCAGGATGAAGCCCGCGTGCGCGATCGAGGAGTAGGCCAGCAGCCGCTTCACATCGGTCTGGGTCACGGCGATCACCGCGCCCGCCAGCATCGTGACGATGGCCACGCCCCACATCACCGGCCGCCAGTCCCACCGCAGGCCCGGCAGGACCACGTACAGCAGTCGCAGCAGCGCGCCGAAGGCGGCCACCTTGGTCGCCGCCGCCATGAAGCCGGTGATGGGGGTCGGGGCGCCCTGGTAGACGTCCGGGGTCCACATGTGGAAGGGGACCGCGCCGACCTTGAAAAGCAGGCCCATCAGCAGCAGGGCCCCGCCGATCAGCAGCAGCGCGTCGTTGCCCATGGTGTCCGCGAGCGCCGGGTCGATCTTCGCGATGCTGCCGTCCACCACGTCCGCGATGACCGCGTACGAGACCGAGCCCGCGTACCCGTAGATCAGCGCGATGCCGAAGAGGAGGAAGGCGGAGGAGAAGGCACCGAGCAGGAAGTACTTGACCGCGGCCTCCTGCGACATCAGCCGCTGGCGGCGGGCGAGGGCGCAGAGCAGGTACAGCGGGAGGGAGAAGACCTCCAGGGCCACGAACAGCGTCAGCAGGTCGTTGGCCGCCGGGAAGATCAGCATGCCGGCGATCGCGAACATCGCCAGCGGGAAGACCTCGGTCGTGGTGAAGCCGGCCTTCACGGCCGCCTTCTCGCTCTCGCTGCCCGGTACGGACGCCGCCTGCGCGGCGAAGGAGTCGACCCGGTTGCCGTGGGCGGCCGGGTCCAGGCGCCGCTCGGCGAAGGTGAAGACCGCGACGACCGAAGCCAGCAGGATGGTGCCCTGCAGGAACAGCGCCGGGCCGTCCACGGCCACGGCCCCCATGGCCGCGATGTGCGCCTTGGTGCTCCCGTACCCGCCGGCGGCGAGTCCGACGACCGCCGCGAAGGCCGAGGCCAGCGCGGCGACGGCGAGGAACACCTGGACGTGGTAGCGGGACTTGCGCGGTACGAAGGCCTCCACGAGGACTCCGACGATCGCCGCGCCCAGCACGATCAGCGTGGGCGAGAGCTGCGCGTACTCGATGTGCGGGGCCGGGATCTTGTCGATCGGCTCCGCGGCCGCCAGTGTCAGCAGGCTCTGGGCAGCAGTCACTGTGCTCACTTGGCCGCCTCCCCCTTCTTGGCGTGCTCGGCCTCGATAGCCACCTCGGGCTTCGGGTCCGTCTGCTTCACGTCCGACATGGTGTGCTTCACCGCCGGGTTGACGATGTCGGTGAGCACCTTCGGGTAGACGCCGAGCCCGATCAGCAGGGCGATCAGCGGGGCGACCACCAGCACCTCCCGCAGGCGCAGGTCCGGCATCGTGCGGACCTCCTCCTTCACGGGTCCGGTCATGGTGCGCTGGTAGAGCACCAGCGTGTAGAGCGCGGCCAGCACGATGCCGAAGGTGGCGATGATGCCGACCACCGGGTACCGGGCGTACGTGCCGACCAGGACCAGGAATTCACTGACGAACGGTGCCAGGCCCGGCAGTGACAGGGTGGCGAGACCGCCGATCAGGAAGGTGCCGGCCAGCACCGGCGCCACCTTCTGCACGCCGCCGTAGTCGGCGATGAGCCGCGAGCCGCGCCGCGAGATCAGGAAGCCGGCCACCAGCATCAGCGCGGCCGTCGAGAGCCCGTGGTTGACCATGTACAGCGTCGCGCCCGACTGGCCCTGGGAGGTCATCGCGAAGATGCCCAGGATGATGAAGCCGAAGTGCGAGATCGAGGCGTACGCCACCAGCCGCTTGATGTCGCGCTGCCCGACCGCGAGCAGCGCGCCGTAGACGATGCTGATCAGGGCCAGGACGAGGATGACCGGCGTGGCCCACTTGCTGGCCTCCGGGAAGAGCCCGAGGCAGAAGCGGAGCATCGCGAAGGTGCCGACCTTGTCGACGACCGCGGTGATCAGTACGGCCACCGGGGCGGTGGCCTCGCCCATCGCGTTCGGCAGCCAGGTGTGCAGCGGCCACAGCGGGGCCTTCACCGCGAAGGCGAAGAAGAAGCCGAGGAACAGCAGCCGTTCGGTGTTGGTCGCCATGTCGAGCGTGCCCGCGGCGCGGGCGGCGGTGATCTCCTGGAGCGAGAAGTTCCCGGCGACCACGTACAGCCCGATGACGGCGGCCAGCATGATCAGGCCGCCGACCAGGTTGTAGAGGAGGAACTTGACCGCCGCGTACGAGCGCTGCGCGGCCGCGTTCTCGTCGGACCCGGAGTGAGCCCGGTCCCCGAAGCCGCCGATGAGGAAGTACATCGGGATGAGCATGGCTTCGAAGAAGATGTAGAAGAGGAAGACGTCGGTGGCCTCGAAGGAGATGATCACCATCGCCTCGACCATCAGGATCAGGGCGAAGAAGCCCTGCGTCGGCCGCCACCGGGAAGAGGACGTCTCCAGCGGGTCGGCGTCGTGCCAGCCGGCCCCGATGACGAAGGGGATCAGCAGCGCGGTGAGCGCGATGAGCGCCACCCCGATGCCGTCGACGCCCAGTTCGTAGCGGACGCCGAAGTCGGCGATCCAGGCGTGGGACTCGGTGAGCTGGTAGCGGTCGCCACCGGGCTCGAAGCGGACCGCGACGAGCACGGCCAGGGCCAGTGTCGCCAGCGAGAAGAACAGCGCGAGCCACTTGGCCGCGGTCCGGCGGGCGGCCGGGACGGCCGCCGTGAGGACCGCGCCGACCGCGGGGACCGCGGCCGTCACCGTCAGAAGCGGGAAACTCATTTCACACCGCCCTCATCAGCAGGGTCGCGGCGATCAGGATCGCCGTGCCCCCGAACATCGAGACCGCGTAGCTGCGGGCGTAGCCGTTCTGCAGCTTGCGCAGCCGGCCCGAGAGTCCGCCGACCGAGGCGGCCGTCCCGTTGACCACTCCGTCGACCAGGCTGTGGTCCACGTACACGAGCGAGCGGGTCAGGTGCTCCCCGCCGCGCACCAGCACGATGTGGTTGAAGTCGTCCTGGAGCAGGTCGCGCCGGGCCGCCCGGGTGAGGAGCGAGCCGCGCGGTGCGACGACCGGGACGGGCCTGCGCCCGTACATCGCCCAGGCGATGCCCACGCCGACGACGAGGACGACCATGGTCGACAGCGTCACCGTCAGGGCGCTGACCGGCGGGTGGCCGTGCGCGTGCCCCGTGACGGGCTCCAGCCACTTCAGGAAGCGGTCGCCGATCCCGAAGATGCCGCCCGCGAACACGGATCCGAAGGCCAGGATGATCATCGGGATGGTCATCGACTTCGGGGACTCGTGCGGGTGCGGCGCGTGGCCTTCTGAGTCCGGCTGCCAGCGCTCCTCGCCGAAGAAGGTGAGGAGCATGACGCGGGTCATGTAGAACGCGGTGATGGCCGCGCCCAGCAGGGCCACCGATCCCAGGATCCAGCCCTCGGTGCCGCCCTTCGCGAAGGCCGCCTCGATGATCTTGTCCTTGGAGAAGAAGCCCGACAGGCCCGGGAAGCCGATGATGGCGAGGTAGCCGAGGCCGAAGGTGACGAAGGTGACCGGCATGTACTTCCGCAGGCCCCCGTACTTGCGCATGTCGACCTCGTCGTTCATGCCGTGCATGACCGAACCGGCGCCGAGGAAGAGCCCGGCCTTGAAGAAGCCGTGCGTCACCAGGTGCATGATCGCGAAGACGTAGCCGATGGGGCCGAGGCCCGCCGCCAGGATCATGTAGCCGATCTGCGACATCGTCGAGCCCGCCAGGGCCTTCTTGATGTCGTCCTTCGCGCAACCGACGATCGCACCGAAGAGGAGCGTGACCGCGCCGACCACGACGACCGCGGTCTGCGCGTCCGGCGCGCCGTTGAAGATCGCCCCGGACCGGGTGATGAGGTACACGCCCGCGGTGACCATGGTCGCCGCGTGGATCAGGGCCGAGACCGGGGTCGGGCCCTCCATCGCGTCGCCGAGCCAGGACTGGAGCGGCACCTGGGCCGACTTGCCGCACGCGGCCAGCAGCAGCATCAGGCCGATGGCCGTCAGCTTGCCCTCGGACGTGGCGTCCGCGGAGCCGAGCACCGGGCCGAAGGCGAAGGTGCCGTAGGTGGTGAACATCAGCATGATCGCGATCGACAGGCCCATGTCGCCGACCCGGTTGACCAGGAAGGCCTTCTTGGCGGCGGTGGCCGCGCTGGGCTTGTGCTGCCAGAAGCCGATGAGCAGGTACGAGGCGAGGCCCACGCCCTCCCAGCCGACGTACAGCAGCAGGTAGTTGTCGGCGACGACCAGGAGCAGCATCGCCGCGAGGAAGAGGTTCAGGTACCCGAAGAAGCGGCGGCGGCGCTCGTCGTGCTCCATGTACCCGATCGAGTACACGTGGATGAGCGTGCCCACCCCGGAGATCAGCAGGACGAAGGTCATCGACAGCTGGTCGAGCTGGAAGGCGAGGTCGGCCTGGAAGCCCTCCACCGGGATCCAGCTGAACAGCCGCTGGTGGACGGTCCGGTCCTCGGCCCCGCGGCCGAGCATGTCGGCGAACAGGGCCAGGCCGATCCCGAAGGACGCGGCGGCGAGCAGGGTGCCGAGCCAGTGGCCGGCCTTGTCGAGGCGCCGGCCGCCGCACAGCAGCACCGCCGCTCCGAGCAGGGGCGCCGCTACCAGCAGCGCAATCAAGTTCTCCACAGCGACCCCTTACAGCTTCATCAGGCTGGCGTCGTCGACCGAGGCCGAGTGGCGGGTACGGAACAGCGACACGATGATCGCGAGGCCCACCACGACCTCGGCGGCGGCGACGACCATCGTGAAGAACGCGATGATCTGGCCGTCGAGGTTGCCGTGCATCCGGGAGAAGGTGACGAAGGCGAGGTTGCAGGCGTTGAGCATCAGCTCGACGCACATGAACAGCACGATCGCGTTCTTCCGGATCAGGACCCCGGCCGCCCCGATGGTGAACAGCAGGGCGGACAGGTACAGGTAGTTGACCGGGTTCACTTCGAGGCCTCCTCACGGCCGAGCCGCTCGGACGAGGCCTGCTCCAGCGCCTTCAGGTTGTCCAGCGCCTCGCTCGACACGTCGCGGATCTGACCGCGGGCGCGCAGCGTCTTGTTGACGGTCAGCTCGGACGGGGTGCCGTCCGGCAGCAGACCGGCCACGTCCACCGCGTTGTGCCGGGCGTAGACGCCGGGCGCGGGCAGCGGCGGGAGCTGTACGCCCTCGCGTACGCGGCGCTCGGCGAGCTCGCGCTGGGTGGCGGCCCGCTCGGTGCGCTCGCGGTGGGTGAGCACCATCGCGCCGACGGCCGCCGTGATCAGCAGGGCGCCGGTGATCTCGAAGGCGAACACGTACTTGGTGAAGATCAGCGTGGCCAGGCCCTCGACGTGGCCGCCGGAGTTGATCCGGCCGAGCCCGTTGAAGTGGGTCAGCTCGGCGTTGCCGATGCCGGCGCTCAGCAGGATGCCGAAGCCGAGCCCGCACAGGGCGGCCAGCCAGCGCTGCCCCTTGATCGTCTCCTTCAGCGAGTCCGCGGCGGTGACACCCACGAGCATGACCACGAAGAGGAAGAGCATCATGATCGCGCCGGTGTAGACGACGACCTGGACGATGCCCAGGAAGTACGCCCCGTTGGCGAGGTAGAAGACCGCCAGGATGATCATCGTCCCGGCCAGGCTCAGGGCGCTGTGCACGGCCTTCTTCATCAGGATCGTGGCCAGCGCGCCGATGACGGCGACCGTGCCCAGGATCCAGAACTGCACTTCCTCGCCCGAGGAGGTGACCGAGGTGGAAGCTGCGGCGATGATGCTCACGCCCCCACCCCCTCGGCGGCGTCCTCGGCCACCTCGCCCTTGGAGACGGCGACCTGCCGGACGGTGCCCGGGGCGGCCCCGGTCACCAGCCCGCGGTAGTAGTCGGTGTCCTCCGCGCCGGGGAAGATCGAGTGCGGAGCCTCGACCATGCCCTCGGTCAGGCCCGCCAGCAGCTGCTCCTTGGTGTAGATGAGCGACTCGCGGCTGGCGTCGGCCAGTTCGAACTCGTTCGTCATGGTCAGCGCCCGCGTCGGGCACGCCTCCACGCACAGCCCGCACAGGATGCAGCGGGCGTAGTTGATCTGGTAGACCCGGCCGTACCGCTCACCCGGGGAGTAGCGCTCCTCCTCGGTGTTGTCCGCGCCCTCCACGTAGATCGCGTCGGCGGGACAGGCCCAGGCGCACAGCTCGCACCCGATGCACTTCTCCAGACCGTCCGGGTGGCGGTTGAGCTGGTGCCGTCCGTGGAAGCGCGGAGCGGTGGTCTTCTGCTGCTCCGGGTACTGCTCGGTGAGGCGCTTCTTGAACATGGCCTTGAAGGTCACGCCGAAGCCGGCCACCGGGTTCTGCCACTTCTCGTCAGACATTCTCACCACCCTCCTCTCGGTCGCTCTCGGTGTTCGCCGCACCGCTGACGATCAGCTCCCGCTCGGAGCGGGGCCGTCGGCGCGGTACGGGTGCCAGGTGCTGGCCGGGCTTGGGCGGTACGGGGAACCCGCCCGCCATCGGGTCGAAGGGAGCGGCGGCCGCGGCCTGTTCGGCCTCTCCGGCGGCCTCCTTCTCCTTCTTGTCGCGGAGCATGTCCGCGACGAAGGACAGCAGCAGGATCGCGATGACGCCGCCGCCGACGTAGAGCACGATCTCCTGGAAGTCGTAGTTCTCGTTGCGCAGCGCCCGGACGGTGGCGACCAGCATCAGCCACACCACGGAGACCGGGATCAGCACCTTCCAGCCGAGCTTCATCAGCTGGTCGTAGCGCACGCGCGGCAGCGTGCCGCGCAGCCAGATGAAGAAGAACAGCAGCAGCTGGACCTTGAGGACGAACCAGAGCATCGGCCACCAGCCGTGGTTGGCGCCCTCCCAGTACGTGGAGATCGGCGCCGGCGCCCGCCAGCCGCCGAGGAAGAGGGTGACCGAGACCGCCGAGACGGTGACCATGTTGACGTACTCGGCCAGCATGAACAGCGCGAACTTGATGGAGGAGTACTCGGTGTTGAAGCCGCCGACCAGGTCGCCCTCGGACTCCGGCATGTCGAAGGGGGCGCGGTTCGTCTCGCCGACCATCGTGATGACGTAGATGATGAAGGAGACCGGCAGCAGGATGATGTACCAGCGGTCCGCCTGTGCCTCCACGATCGCCGAGGTCGACATCGACCCGGAGTAGAGGAAGACCGAGGCGAAGGCCGCGCCCATCGCGATCTCGTAGGAGATCATCTGCGCGCAGGAGCGCAGGCCGCCGAGCAGCGGGTACGTCGAGCCGGAGGACCAGCCCGCCAGCACGATGCCGTAGATGCCGACCGAGGCCACCGCGAGGACGTAGAGCATCGCGATCGGCAGGTCGGTCAGCTGCATCGTGGTGCGCTGGCCGAAGATGGACACCTCGTTGCCCGAGGGGCCGAAGGGGATCACCGCGATGGCCATGAAGGCCGGGACCGCCGCGATGATCGGGGCCAGGACGTAGACGACCTTGTCGGCCCGCTTGACGATGACGTCTTCCTTCAGCATGAGCTTCACGCCGTCGGCGAGCGACTGGAGCATGCCCCAGGGGCCGTGCCGGTTCGGGCCGATTCGCAGCTGCATCCAGGCGACGACCTTGCGCTCCCACACGATGGAGAACAGCACGGTCACCATCAGGAAGGCGAAGCAGAACACCGCCTTGAGGGCGACGAGCCACCAGACGTCCCGGCCGAAGAGGGACAGGTCCTCGGCCGCGAGCTGTACAAAGTCACCGGGTACGGCGTTCACTCGTCCACCTCCGCAGTGGTGTCTCCGGCGGCGGCCGGGCCGGCCGGACCGATCCGGACGAGGCCGCCCGGAAGGGCTCCGGTGTCGGCGATGACGCCGGAGCCGGTGGAGTTCATCGGGAGCCAGACCACCCGGTCGGGCATCTCGGTGATCCGCAGCGGCAGTTCCACGGAGCCGGCCGGGCCGGTCACCGCGAGGACGTCGCCGTTCTTCACGCCCGTCTCGGCGGCCGTGGCGGCCGACAGCCGGGCGCTCGCCTCGTGCCGGGTGCCGGCCAGGGCCTCGTCGCCCTCCTGGAGCCGGCCCAGGTCGAGCAGCAGCCGGTGGCCCGCGAGGACCGCCTCGCCCGTGCCCGGACGCGGTACCGGCGCCGGGTCGGTGGACTGCTCGGAGGCCAGTTCCCCGCCCCACGGCCCGAGCCGCTCCAGCTCGCGGCGTACGGCGTGCACGTCGGGCAGGGCGATCGGGCGGTCGGCCGCGTCGGCCAGCATGTGCAGCACCCGCGAGTCCGCGGGGGCGAGCCGCCGGGTCATCTGCTCGGGCTTCAGCGCTGCCTCGAACGACCGGACCCGGCCCTCCCAGTTGACGAACGCGCCCGACTTCTCGGCGACCGCGGCGACCGGGAACACCACGTCCGCGTGGTCGGTGACCTCGCCGGGCCGAAGTTCCAGCGAGACCACGAAGGCCTCCTGGAGGGCGACCCGCGCCCGGGCCGGGTCCGGCAGGTCGACCAGCTCGACGCCCGCGACCAGCAGGGCGGCGAGCTCTCCACCGGCCGCGGCCTCGATGATCTGGCCGGTGTCGCGGCCGTAGCGGTGCGGGAGTTCGTCCAGGCCCCACGCGGTGGCGACCTCGTCGCGGGCCCGCGGATCGGTGGCCGGACGGCCGCCGGGCAGCAGCGACGGCAGCGCGCCCGCCTCCACGGCGGCCCGCTCACCGGCCCGGCGCGGGATCCACACCAGGCGGGCGCCGGTCGCGGCGGCCGCCCGTACGGCGGCGGTCAGCGCGCCGGGCACCCCGGCGAGGCGCTCCCCGACGACGATGACGGCGCCCTTCTCGCGCAGCGCCTCGGCAGCCGCGTGGCCGCCCTGCTCCAGGCCGGAGCGGGAGGCCAGCGCGGCCAGCCACTCGGGCTCGGTGCCCGGGGCGGCGGCCAGCAGGGTGCCGCCGGCCTTCTCCAGGCCCCGGGTGGCGAAGGGGGCGAGGGCGAAGGTCCGCTGCTTGTGCTTGCGGTGGGCCTTGCGCAGCCTCAGGAAGACCCCGGGGGCCTCCTCCTCGGCCTCGATGCCGACGAGCAGCACCGCGGGCGCCGCCTCCAGCGAGGAGTACGTCACCCCCTCGCCGTCGAGGTCCTGGCCGGTGCCCGCCACGGTGGCGGCCAGGAACTCGGCCTCCTCCGCACTGTGCACGCGGGCCCGGAAGTCGATGTCGTTGGTGTCGAGCACCACGCGCGCGAACTTGGAGTACGCGTACGCGTCCTCGACGGTCAGCCGGCCGCCGGTCAGCACCCCGGCCCGGCCGCGCGCGGCGGCGAGGCCGTTCGCCGCGGCCTCCAGGGCCTCGGGCCAGCTCGCCGGGGCCAGGACGCCGTCGGCGCCGCGCACCAGCGGGGTGGTGAGCCGGTCGGGGCGCTGCGCGTAGCGGAACCCGAAGCGGCCCTTGTCGCAGATCCACTCCTCGTTGACCTCGGGGTCCTCGGCGGCCAGCCGGCGCAGCACCTTGCCGCGGCGGTGGTCGGTCCGGGTCGCGCAGCCGCCCGCGCAGTGCTCGCACACGCTCGGGGAGGAGACGAGGTCGAACGGGCGGGAGCGGAACCGGTAGGCGGCCGAGGTGAGCGCGCCGACCGGGCAGATCTGGATGGTGTTGCCGGAGAAGTACGACTCGAACGGGTCGCCCTCGCCGATGCCGACCTGCTGGAGCGCGCCGCGCTCCAGCAGCTCGATCATCGGGTCGCCGGCCACCTGGTTGGAGAAGCGGGTGCAGCGCGCGCACAGCACGCACCGCTCGCGGTCCAGCAACACCTGGGTGGAGATCGGCACCGGCTTCTCGTACGTGCGCTTGCGCCCCTCGAAACGGGACTCCGCGTTGCCGTGCGACATCGCCTGGTTCTGCAGCGGGCACTCGCCGCCCTTGTCGCAGACCGGGCAGTCCAGCGGGTGGTTGATGAGCAGCAGCTCCATCACCCCGCGCTGGGACTTCTCGGCGACCTCGGAGGTCAGCTGCGTCTTGACGACCATGCCGTCGGTGCAGGTGATGGTGCAGGAGGCCATCGGCTTGCGCTGGCCCTCGACCTCGACGATGCACTGGCGGCAGGCGCCGACCGGGTCGAGGAGGGGGTGGTCGCAGAACCGGGGGACCTCGATGCCGATCTGCTCGGCGGCCCGGATCACCAGCGTGCCCTTGGGCACCGACAGCTCGACGCCGTCGATGGTCAGGGACACCGTGTTCTCGGGCACCGCGGCCTCGCCGCCACCGGCGGGAGCGTTCGTGGTGACGGTCATGCGTTCACCTCGGAGTTCTTCTTGGGACCGTCAGCCCAGAGGGTCGACTTCTTGGGGTCGAAGGGGCAGCCCTTGCCCGTGATGTGCTGCTCGTACTCCTCGCGGAAGTACTTGAGCGAGGAGAAGATCGGGCTGGCGGCGCCGTCGCCGAGCGCGCAGAACGACTTGCCGTTGATGTTGTCGGCGATGTCGTTCAGCTTGTCGAGGTCGGACATCACGCCCTTGCCGGCCTCGATGTCGCGCAGCAACTGGACCAGCCAGTACGTGCCTTCGCGGCAGGGCGTGCACTTGCCGCAGGACTCGTGGGCGTAGAACTCGGTCCAGCGGGTCACCGCCCGCACCACGCAGGTCGTCTCGTCGAAGCACTGCAGGGCCTTGGTGCCGAGCATCGAGCCGGCCGCGCCCACCCCCTCGTAGTCGAGCGGGACGTCGAGGTGCTCGTCCGTGAACATCGGGGTGGAGGAGCCGCCCGGGGTCCAGAACTTCAGCCGGTGGCCCGGCCGCATCCCGCCGCTCATGTCGAGGAGCTGGCGCAGGGTGATGCCGAGCGGGGCCTCGTACTGGCCGGGGCCGACGACGTGCCCGGAGAGCGAGTACAGCGTGAAGCCGGGGGACTTCTCGGTCCCCATCGCCTTGAACCAGTCCTTGCCCTTGTTCAGGATCGCGGGAACCGAGGCGATGGACTCGACGTTGTTGACGACAGTGGGGCACGCGTAGAGCCCCTCGACGGCAGGGAAGGGAGGGCGCAGCCGGGGCTGACCGCGCCGGCCTTCGAGGGAGTCGAGGAGTGCCGTTTCCTCGCCGCAGATGTACGCGCCCGCTCCCGCGTGCACCGTGATGTCGAGGTTGAGGCCGCTCCCGAAGCCACTCTTTTGACGATGTTCAGCCTTGCCGAGGTAGCCGGCCTCGTACGCCTCGCGCACCGCCTCGTGCAGGCGCCGCAGCACCGGCACGACCTCGCCGCGCAGGTAGATGAAGGCGTGCTCCGACCGGATCGCGTAGCAGGCGATGATCATTCCCTCGATGAGGGAGTGCGGGTTGGCGAAGAGGAGGGGGATGTCCTTGCAGGTCCCCGGCTCCGACTCGTCCGCGTTCACGACGAGGTAGTGCGGCTTTCCGTCGCCCTGCGGGATGAACTGCCACTTCATTCCGGTGGGGAACCCCGCGCCGCCCCGGCCGCGCAGGCCCGAGTCCTTGACGTACGCGATGAGGTCGTCCGGGGTCATCGCGAGCGCCTTGCGCAGGCCCTCGTACCCCTCGTGGCGCCGGTAGGTCTCCAGCGTCCACGACTCGGGCTCGTCCCAGAACGCCGACAGGACGGGCGCGAGGAGCTTCTCAGGACTTGTACCGTTCTTACTCAGCTCGGTCGACACGGTCATCACTCCCCTCCCTCGGTGGTGGTCTCGCCACGGGCCTCGCCGCGCGGGTGCACGATCGGGGTGTGCGGGGACTCGCCGCGCGCGATGCGCAGGCCGATCAGGGAGGCGGCGCCCGCGCCGCCGCTCGCCGCGACGGCGCCCTCGCGCTCGTCGGGGAAGCCCGCCAGGATCCGGGCGGTCTCCTTGTACGTGCACAGCGGCGCGCCCCGGGTCGGCTCGACCGGGCGGCCGGCCAGCAGGTCGTCCACCATGGCCTTGGCGGACTCGGGGGTCTGGTTGTCGAAGAACTCCCAGTTGACCATCACCACGGGGGCGTAGTCGCAGGCCGCGTTGCACTCGATGTGCTCCAGCGTGACCTTGCCGTCGGGGGTGGTCTCGTTGTTGCCGACCCCGAGGTGCTCCTTGAGCTCCTCGAAGATGGCGTCGCCGCCCATCACCGCGCACAGCGTGTTCGTGCAGACGCCGACCTGGTAGTCGCCCGAGGGCCTCCGCCGGTACATCGTGTAGAAGGTGGCGACGGCCGTGACCTCGGCGGTGGTCAGGCCCAGCACCTCGGCGCAGAAGCGGACGCCGGTGCGCGAGACGTGGCCCTCCTCCGACTGGCACAGGTGCAGCAGCGGCAGCAGCGCCGAGCGGCTGTCGGGGTAGCGGGCGATGACCTCCTGCGCGTCCGCTTCCAGCCGGGCACGTACCTCGGCGGGGAAGTCGGGGGCGGGCAGTTGCGGCATCCCCAGGCTGACCCCTGCATTCACAGGACTGGCTGTCATCGGTCGACGCCTCCCATCACGGGGTCGATGGAGGCGACGGCGACGATGACGTCGGCGACCTGGCCGCCCTCGCACATCGCGGCCATGGCCTGCAGGTTGGTGAAGGACGGGTCGCGGAAGTGGACCCGGTAGGGGCGGGTGCCGCCGTCGGAGACGACGTGGACGCCGAGTTCGCCCTTGGGCGACTCGACCGCCGCGTACGCCTGCCCGGCGGGTACCCGGAAGCCCTCGGTCACCAGCTTGAAGTGGTGGATGAGGGACTCCATGGAGGTGCCCATGATCTGCTTGATGTGGTCGAGCGAGTTGCCGAGACCGTCCGGGCCCATCGCGAGCTGCGCCGGCCAGGCGATCTTCTTGTCGGCGACCATGACCGGACCCGGCTCCAGCCGGTCCAGGCACTGCTCGACGATCCGCAGCGACTGCCGCATCTCCTCCAGGCGGATCAGGAACCGCCCGTAGGAGTCGCAGGACTCGGTGGTCGGCACGTCGAACTCGTAGGTCTCGTATCCGCAGTACGGGTCCGTCTTGCGCAGGTCGTGCGGCAGTCCGGCGGAGCGCAGGATCGGGCCGGTGGCGCCCAGTGCCATGCAGCCGGTGAGGTCGAGGTAGCCGACGTCCTGCATGCGGGCCTTGAAGATGGGGTTGCCGGTGGCGAGCTTGTCGTACTCCGGCAGGTTCTTCTTCAGGGTCTTCACCAGGTCGCGGAGCTGGTCCATGGCGCCCGGGGGCAGGTCCTGCGCGAGGCCGCCGGGGCGGACGAACGCGTGGTTCATGCGCAGGCCGGTGATCAGCTCGAAGACGTCGAGGATCAGCTCGCGGTCGCGGAACCCGTAGATCATGATCGTGGTCGCGCCCAGCTCCATGCCGCCGGTGGCGATGCACACCAGGTGGGAGGAGAGCCGGTTGAGCTCCATCAGCAGCACGCGGATGACGGTGGCCCGGTCCGGGATCTGGTCGGTGATGCCGAGCAGCTTCTCGACGCCGAGGCAGTACGCCGTCTCGTTGAAGAACGGCGTCAGGTAGTCCATGCGCGTGACGAAGGTGGTGCCCTGCGTCCAGTTGCGGAATTCGAGGTTCTTCTCGATCCCGGTGTGCAGGTAGCCGATGCCGCACCGGGCCTCGGTGACCGTCTCTCCGTCGATCTCCAGGATCAGGCGGAGCACCCCGTGGGTGGACGGGTGTTGCGGACCCATGTTGACGACGATCCGCTCGTCGTCCGCGCGGGCCGCCGACTGGACGATCTCGTCCCAGTCGCCGCCGGTGACGGTGTAGACGAGGCCTTCGGTCGTCTCGCGGGAGGTCGAGAGGGGCGTCCCGGAGGGACTCGACGAGGGGCGGTGGCCGGGCGACGGGTGGGCGGGGTTTGACGTTGACATCAGCTGTACGACCTCCGCTGGTCGGGAGCCGGGATCTGGGCGCCCTTGTACTCGATGGCGATGCCGCCGAGCGGGTAGTCCTTGCGCTGCGGGAAGCCCTGCCAGTCGTCCGGCATCATGATCCGGGTGAGGGCCGGGTGCCCGTCGAAGATCAGGCCGAAGAAGTCGTACGCCTCGCGCTCGTGCCAGTCGTTGGTCGGGTAGACCGTGACCAGCGACGGGATGTGCGGGTCGCCGTCCGGCACGGACACCTCGAGCCGCACGATCCGGCCGTGGGTGAGCGAGCGCAGGTGGTAGACGGCGTGCAGCTCGCGGCCCCTGTCGTCGGGGAAGTGCACCCCCGAGACGCCGGTGCAGAGCTCGAAGCGCAGGGCCGGGTCGTCGCGCAGGGTGGAGGCCACGCGTACGAGGTGCTCGCGGGCGACGTGGAGCGTCAGCTCGCCCCGGTCGACCACGACCTTCTCCAGTGCGTTCTCCGGGACCAGGTCCTGCTCCTCCAGCGCCCCTTCGAGTTCGTCGACGACCTCGTCGAAGTACGAGCCGTACGGGCGGGCGCTCGCGCCGGGCAGCGCCACGGTGCGCACGAGGCCGCCGTATCCGCTGGTGTCGCCGCCGTTGGTGGCGCCGAACATGCCCTTGCGGACGCCGATCACCTCGGGCCCGGCGGAGGCCCTGGGAGCCGGGACGTTGTTGCCGTTGGGACCGCTTTCCACGGCCGGGTCCTCGCTCACCGCAGGAGCCCCTTCATCTCAATGGTGGGGAGCGCCTTGAGGGCCGCCTCCTCCGCCTCGCGGGCCGCCTCTTCCCGGTTCACGCCGAGCTTCGACCCCTGGATCTTCTGGTGGAGCTTGAGGATCGCGTCCATCAGCATCTCGGGGCGGGGCGGGCAGCCGGGCAGGTAGATGTCCACCGGAACGATGTGGTCGACGCCCTGGACGATCGCGTAGTTGTTGAACATTCCGCCCGAAGATGCACAAACCCCCATGGAAATGACCCATTTGGGAGCGGGCATCTGGTCGTACACCTGACGCAGCACCGGCGCCATCTTCTGGCTGACCCGGCCCGCCACGATCATCAGATCGGCCTGGCGCGGGGAACCGCGGAAGACCTCCATGCCGAAGCGGGCCAGGTCGTACCGGCCCGCTCCGGTGGTCATCATCTCGATGGCGCAGCAGGCCAGGCCGAAGGTCGCCGGGAAGACGGATGACTTGCGCACCCAGCCCGCGGCCTGTTCGACGGTGGTCAGCAGAAAGCCGCTCGGCAGCTTCTCTTCCAGTCCCATGGAAAATTCAGCCCCTCAGTCCCATTCCAGGCCGCCGCGGCGCCACACGTAGGCGTAGGCGACGAAGACGGTGAGCACGAAGAGGAGCATCTCGACGAGCCCGAAGATCCCCAGCGAGTCGAAGGTGACCGCCCAGGGGTAGAGGAAGACGATCTCGATGTCGAAGACGATGAAGAGCATCGCCGTCAGGTAGTACTTGATGGGGAAGCGGCCGCCGCCGGCCGGCATCGGAGTCGGCTCGATGCCGCACTCGTAAGCTTCAAGCTTTGCCCGGTTGTACCGTTTTGGGCCGATCAGCGTGGCCATGACCACGGAGAAGATCGCAAACCCTGCGCCGAGGGCGCCGAGCACGAGGATGGGTGCGTACGCATTCACGCTCCTCGCTCCTTCCAGTCGTCCTTGACCGTTGGACCGCTGCCGGCGCATGTGAGGCAGTTCACAAGCCGGACTGGTGCGCATCTTATGCCTGCTCCTCTGTGATCTGCGACACGGGTTGCAACAACGAGTTTGTGATCTCCACCACCTGACGAACGATCATGAAGTCCGATGAGTGGTGATCTTCGTACGCGAAGCATCCACATGATCACCAAAGGTGACATCCGACCTCGTCGCCGCAGGTGGAAGGGGTGTCGCACTATCAAACCGTGGCCCGTGCAGGCAAATTGGCGACACGGCGACCGCAGTGGTAAAGGGATCCGGGTCGCCCGGTCGGGGGAGGCGGGCCGTACGGGAGTGGACACGTGCATCCGTTCACGAACCCGGCCCGCGGATCCGGCGGCCCCTCCGCGGCGGGATGCGGCCGCCGCTTCACAGGGGGATCACGAACGGGCCACGGCGTCCGCACAGTGTCCGCACAGCGTGACGCTCCTGTGACCTGCACCACTCCGGATTCGCACCGGCGAAAGGGGGCTTGGCCATCTGTGCGGAGGGATGGTAGGCCGAGGATCAATTCGGACTTATTGCAGAAACCCCATGATCACAGGCCTGCGAAGGGCTGTCCGAATGGTCCGTTACGGCGTCAATAAGACGCTCGGCGCACCCGGTTAGCCCGCTTCGCGCACAACTGTGGCGCAGACCACGTTTCTTGAAGGGAACCGCAACCCCCTGATAGCGGTTGTACCCATGTCCCTCACCGCTCACATACCCAGCCACCGGAAGCCCCGCCGCAGCGCCTCGAAGCTCGCGGTCCGCGCCGGAGTTGCCGGTGGCGTCCTCAGCACCCTGGCCATGGCCGGCACGGCGAGCGCGTCCCCGTCCGCCGAGCCCGTGACCGAGACGACGCTCGAAATGCCGGTCCTCAGCCTGGACCTGGCCGCCGAGGTCTCCTCGTCCGTCACCAAGGCCGCGGAGAACACCCGCGCAGCCGTCCTCGAGGGCGAACTGCACGTGCAGGAAGAGACCGCTCGTACGGGCGCCGCCGCCGAGGCCAAGAAGGCCAAGGAAGACGCCCAGCAGAAGGCCGACGCCGAGGAGAAGGCGAAGCAGGAGAAGGAGGAGGCGGACCGCAAGGCCGAGGCCGAGCGCGCCAACCGCAGCACCGCCCGCGCCTCCCTGTCCACCAAGTCGGGCTCCGGCGCGACCCCCAGCGACGGCTCCGGCGCCTCCGTGGCCGCCCCTGCGACCGGTTCCGCCGCCGCCATCGTGAACTTCGCCCGCGCGCAGGTCGGCAAGGCGTACGTCATGGGCGGCACCGGCCCGTCCTCGTTCGACTGCTCCGGCCTCGTCCAGGCCGCGTACAAGCAGGCCGGCATCTCCCTGCCGCGCATGTCCCAGGCGCAGTCCTCCGCGGGCACCTCGGTCTCGCTGAACGCTCTGCAGCCGGGCGACATCCTGTACTGGGGCGCCAAGGGCAGCGCGTACCACGTCGCCGTCTACGTCGGCGGCGGCAAGTTCGTCGGCGCCCAGAACTCCAGCACGGGCATCGTCGAGCGCTCCCTGAGCTACGACAAGCCCACGGGCGCCGTCCGCGTCCTCTGAGCCGCCTGGGGCGCCTGAGCCGCCTCGGACCGGCCTTTGGGCGGTCCGGAGCGCTGCGGGGCGCCCTGACGGCCGCCTGACGGCTGCCTGACGCCGTCTCACGGCTGTCCGCGCGATGCGCAGGGCCGGCACTCCCCCGCTCGGGGGCGGAGTGCCGGCCCTTTCGCGTCCCGCCTGCCGACCGGGCGCACCGGAGCGGCCGGGGCCCTGCGAAGATGACCGCGACGCGCCGCGCACGCCCGATTCACCCCAGGAGGTGGTTGTCCATGATCACCGAGCCGTACGAGGACCAGGACACCGGCGGCGGCGACCCCACGGCCCTCCCGGCCGCGGCCGGACTGGGCCTCCTGGCCGTGGGCGGCTGGCTGCTCACCACCGCCCGGCCGTGGCAGAAGCCGAACCACCCGGTGACCCTCGGCCTCGGCTGGACCGCCTCGGCAGCACTGCTGATCTGCGGCCTGGTGCTGCTGTCCCGGTGCATCCGGGCCGTGCACCGCCCGGCCGAAGCCCCGTACGCACCGCGCCCGAACGCGGCCGACGCCCCGTACGAAGAAGCGGGCCGCCCCGGCGAAAACCCGGCACGGCCCGCCTGAGCCCGATCAGGCCTTCGGGGCGGCCTTGGTTCCGCTGAGGTAACCGTCGGACGAGAAGTTTCCTACCGCCGGTGGTACGTTTTGGGTATGAGCAGTCACGTGGCACCCCAGGCCGTCGAGCGGGCCGGTAAGAGATCCGTGTCGCTCGCCCAGTCGTTGATCAAGGAAGTCGAGGAACGCGCGGGCAAGAGCGGGTTCTCCTCCGTTGTGGCCGAAGCTCTGGAGGAATGGCTCGCCGCGCAGAAGCTCCGCGAGGTCGTGACCGCCGACCGCAAGGCGTTCGGCCCCGTCTCCGCCGAAGCACGGCGGCAGGCGGAACAGGAGTGGTGAGCAAGCGCCTCAAGATCAAGGCAAAGAGCGAGGGCACGCTCGTCCTGGATGCCCAAGGGCTTTCACTGCATGTCGACGGCGACGAGGGGATGCGCGCGCGCATCGAGGTCGCTCAGCAGAGCGGCCGACGCGTCGCGCTGTCCGCCTTGACGCCCTTGGAGGTGCGCCGAACCGGCGAGGCCGGCAAGCGACTCCAGTTCCTGCTTTCCCGTTTTGATGTGAAACCGGTCAACGACGCGGTGACGGAGGCCGCAGCGAAGCTGCTGGATGCCTCGGGCCTCGGCGGGCACGAATACCTCGTGGACGCACTCGTGGTCGCCACGGCCGCACTCTGCACTCCCCCGGTGCTCCTCGTCACTTCTGACAAGTCGCACATCCCAGCGCTGTGCAAGGCTGCCGAGGAGCTTCCCGGCTCACCGAAGGTGAAGATCGTCAACGTGTGACGGCCAACGTCACGAGCCGGGCCGCTCGATTACCCGACGAGCGGCCCGGCCTTGACCGGTCAAGCGCGGGGGGCGACCTTCGAGAGGCCGTTGATGATGCGGTCCATCGCGTCGCCGCCCGTCGGGTCGGTGAGGTTGGCCAGCATCTTGAGCGTGAACTTCATCAGCACCGGGTGGGTCAGGCCGCGCTGCGTGGCGACCTTCATGACCTTCGGGTTGCCGATGAGCTTCACGAAGGCGCGGCCCAGCGTGTAGTAGCCGCCGTAGGTCTCCTTGAGCACCTTCGGGTAGTTGTGCAGCGCCAGTTCGCGCTGCGCCGGGGTGGCCCGGGCGTGCGCCTGCACGATGACGTCGGCCGCGATCCGGCCCGACTCCATCGCGTAGGCGATGCCCTCGCCGTTGAACGGGTTGACGAGCCCGCCCGCGTCGCCGACCAGCAGCAGGCCCTTGGTGTAGTGCGGCTGCCGGTTGAAGGCCATCGGCAGGGCCGCGCCGCGGATCGGCTGCGTCATGTTCTCGGGGGTGTAGCCCCAGTCCTCCGGCATGGACGCGCACCAGGCCTTGAGGACCTCGCGCCAGTCCAGCTCCTTGAAGGCCGCGGAGGAGTTGAGGATGCCCAGACCCACGTTGGACGTGCCGTCGCCCATGCCGAAGATCCAGCCGTAGCCGGGCAGCAGCCGGTCCTGCGGGCCGCGCCGGTCCCACAGTTCCAGCCACGACTCCAGGTAGTCGTCGTCGTGCCGGGGCGAGGTGAAGTAGGTGCGCACGGCCACGCCCATCGGGCGGTCCTCGCGCCGGTGCAGACCCATGGCGAGGGACAGCCGCGAGGAGTTGCCGTCGGCCGCGACGACGAGCGGGGCGTGGAAGGTGACCGGGGTCTTCTCCTCGCCCAGCTTCGCCTGCACACCGGTGATGTGGCCGGTGCGCGGGTCGCGTACGGGCTCGCCGACGTTACAGCGCTCGTACAGCCGGGCGCCGGCCTTCTGCGCCTGGCGGGCCAGGGTCTCGTCGAAGTCGTCGCGCTTGCGGACGAGTCCGTAGTCCGGGAAGGAGGCGAGCTCCGGCCAGTCGAGCTGGAGCCGCTGACCGCCTCCGATGATCCGCAGGCCCTTGTTGCGCAGCCAGCCGGCCTCTTCGGAGATGTCGATGCCCATGGCCACCAACTGCTTGGTGGCGCGCGGGGTCAGTCCGTCACCGCAGACCTTCTCGCGCGGGAACGCCGTCTTCTCCAGGAGCAGTACGTCGAGTCCCGCCTTGGCGAGGTAGTAGGCGGTGGTCGAGCCGGCGGGCCCGGCCCCGACGACGATCACGTCCGCGGAGTGTTCGGAGAGGGGCTCGGTCACTGCGGGGTCTCCCGAAGGCTCGATAAAGGGTGCCCAACGGCACGGGACACGTGCAGTCTATGCAGCGAGAGAGATCGCGAACCGAAGGGCTGCCCCCGATGACCGCCTCGCCCAGCTCGCCGACCCGGCCGCTGCCCGCCGTACATCTCCGCGTGCCCACTGACGAGGACGCGCACGCCTGGCACCAGGTCTTCCACGACCCCGACGTCATGGAGTTCCTCGGCGGTCCCGCCGAGCTGTCCGCCTACGAGGAGTTCACCGCGCGCCAGCGGATGCACGACGCACAGCTCGGCGTATGCCTGTGGACCCTGCTCGACGAGGAGGGCACCGTGCTCGGCTTCACGGGCGCCCAGCCGTGGCCTGCGGAGAAGGCGTGGGGGCCGGTCGGGGAAATCGAGATCGGCTGGCGGCTCGGCCGCTCCGCGTGGGGCAAGGGGTACGCGTACGCCGCCGCGCTGGCCACGCTGGAACGGGTGCGGGAGGCCGGGGTCCCGTACGTCGTGGCGATGATCAACGACCAGAACGTCCGGTCGATCGCGGTGGCGGAGCGGCTGGGCATGACGCTCGCCGAACGCTTCCTGCTCCCGAACGGCACGAGCCACGGCCGCCGCTACGAGCTGACGCTCGACCGGGGCTGAGCGGCCGCGTCAGAAGACGCTCAGCCCCGTCAGGGTCGTGAAGCGGTCGAGGGCCGCCACACCCGCGACGGAGTTCCCCTGGGGATCCAGGCCCGGGCTCCAGACCGCGAGGGTGCACTGGCCGGGCACGACCGCGACGATGCCGCCGCCGACCCCGCTCTTGCCGGGCAGGCCGACGCGGTAGGCGAACTCGCCTGCCGCGTCGTACGTCCCGCAGGTCAGCATCACGGCGTTGATCTGCTTGGCCTCGCTGCGGGTCAGCAGCCGCGAGCCGTCCGCGCGCAGCCCGTGCCGGGCCAGGAAGCGGGCGGCGCGGGCCAGGTCGGCGCAGCTCATCTCGATGGAGCACTGCCAGAAGTAGTGGTCGAGCAGGGTCGGTACGGGGTTGTCCATGTTCCCGTAGCTGGCCATGAAGTGGGCGACGGCCGCGTTCCGGTCGCCGTGCTCGTGCTCGGAGGCCGCGACCTCGGCGTCGAAGGCGACGTCCGGATTGCCGCTCTCCTCCCGCAGGAACCGCAGGAGTTCGCTGCTCGCGTCGCCGGTCAGGGTCTGGAGCCGGTCGGTGACGACGAGCGCGCCCGCGTTGATGAACGGATTGCGGGGGATGCCGTTCTCGTACTCCAGCTGCACGAGGGAGTTGAACGGGTTGCCGGAGGGCTCCCGGCCCACCCGCTCCCACAGGGTGTCGCCGCCCTCGGCGAGCGCGAGGGCCAGCGCGAAGACCTTGGTGACGGACTGGGTGGAGAAGGGGACCTGCCAGTCCCCCACCCCGAAGGCGTTGCCGTCGAGGTCGACGATCGCCATCCCGAACTGCCGCGGGTCCACGGACGCCAGCGCCGGGATGTACTCGGCGGGCGTCCCGCTGCCGACCAGCGGGGCGATGTCCTCCGCGACCTGCTCCAGCAGCGTCTGATAGTCCACGGCTGTTATTCCTTGGTGCCGCGGTGCAGCGCGACGATCCCGCCGCTCAGGTTGCGCCAGGCGACCTTGCCCCAGCCGGCCTTCTGCAGCAGCGCGGCCAGCGCGGGCTGGTCGGGCCACTCGCGGATGGACTCGGCGAGGTAGACGTACGCGTCGGGGTTGGAGGACACCGCGCGGGCCACCGGCGGCAGGGCGCGCATCAGGTACTCGGTGTACACGGTCCTGAAGGGCGCCCAGGTGGGCTGCGAGAACTCGCAGATGACGACCTGGCCGCCGGGCTTGGTCACCCGGTACAGCTCGCGCAGGGCGGCGTCGGTGTCCTGGACGTTGCGCAGCCCGAAGGAGATGGTGACGGTGTCGAAGACGCCGTCCTTGAAGGGCAGCCGGGTCGCGTCGCCCGCGGTGAGCGGGAGCCAGTGGTGCTTCTTCTTGCCCTCGCGCAGCATGCCCAGCGAGAAGTCGCAGGGGACGACGTACGCGCCGGTCGCGGCGAACGGCAGCGAGGAGGTGGCGGTGCCGGCGGCGAGGTCGAGGACCGTGTGCCCGGGGCGGGCGCCGACCGCCTTGGCGACCTCCTTGCGCCAGAGGCGTGCCTGGCCGAGGGAGAGGACGTCGTTGGTGAGGTCGTAGTTCGCGGCCACACCGTCGAACATGGAGGCGACTTCGTGCGGCTGCTTGTCCAGGGAAGCGCGGGTCACTGGCGTTGGCCCCTCGGTGTACGGATCGGCTGGTACCACCCCATCCTCTCAGGCCCGGCGCGTCCCGCAGCGCGGGGTCGGCCCGGCGGCGGATTCCGGGCGGAACTGGCCCGAAGGACAGTTACGCAGGGTGCGCGCCGCCGCGTTGACTGGCCGGGTGCGGCCCCCGTGGGCCTGACCAGCGGCCCGATCCGTGGCGGCCGCCACGAGCAAAGGGCTTCACATGCCGGCAGGCCGTTCCACCGGTCGACCCCGCCGCAGTACCCGCGCGGGGCGCCGCGCGGCCGAGCGCCGCAGGCGGCTGCGCCGTACGCTGCTCCTCGGTTCGGCGGCGGTCCTCGTCGCGGTATCGGCGACGGCGTACGCGATGGCTCCGGACGACGACAAGGTCACCACGGCCGCCGACGGCCGGGCGGCGCAGGACGCCCCCGCCCAGGCGCGGCCGGAGCCTGAGCCTTCCGCCGCGGCCTCCTCGAAGGCGCCGCAGGCCACGGGCAAGCGCTCCGCCTCGCCCTCCCCCTCGGTCTCCGCCTCCCCCACCCCGTCCGCCGCCGCCTCGCCGTCGGCCACGGCCACCGGGGGTTTCACCGCCTCCGCCCTGGCCGGCCAGCCGCAGGGCAAGGGCCCCGCGCGGCGCTGGCGGGTGGAGGTCGAGGAGGGCAGCGGGGTCGACCCGAACACCGCGGCCCAGGCCGTCGAGGCGATCCTCGGGGATCCGCGCGGCTGGATCCGCGACCCGGCGTACGGTTTCCAGCTCGTCGGGGCCGGCCAGCCGGTGGACTTCACCGTGAAGATCGCCACGCCGACGACCACCGACCGGCTGTGCGAGGTGGTCACGCCGGAGCTGAAGGGCGAGACGAACTGCCGGGCCGGTCACACGGTGGTGGTCAACCTCAAGCGCTGGCAGGAGGGGTCTCCGCAGTTCAGCGGCCCGGTGGAGGAGTACCGGGCGCTCATCGTCAACCACGAGGTGGGGCACGAGCTCGGCCACGAGCACGAAACCTGCCCGGGTCCGGGCAAGCCGGCACCTGCGATGATGCAGCAGATCAAGGGGCTGCTCGGCTGCACCGCCAACGCATGGCCGTTCGACCGGAACGGAACCTATCTGTCCGGTCCGCGCGTCCCCTAGAACGGGACAGGGCCGGACGGACCGGGCCTGCCGGGGGCGAGGAGTGGGAACCGTGCGCGTGGTCAGCTTCAGTGTTCCCGCCTGGTTCCCGACCTACGACGCCCAGGTGCCCCCGGAGGCCGCGCCGGACGCCCAGCTGACCGAGCAGGAGTCCGCCGTGTTCCTGTGCCTGGCCACCGGCGCCTCGAACGCGGAGCTGGCCGCCGAGCTGCAACTGTCCGTCAGCACGGTCAAGTTCCACGTGCACAACATACGGACCAAGCTGGGCGGCATCAGCCGCCTCCAGGCCTGCCTGCTCGCCGCGCTCGCGCTCAGCGACGGCGGTGCAGCAGCCGGCCCCCGATGACCGTGGCCACACAGGTGGTCGGCCCCTGCTCCAGCAGCTCCTCCGGGCCCGCCACGGCGAAGACCGCGAACCTGGCCGGGGCGCCGGGCTCCAGCACCCCGTGGAAGGCCTCCTCGGCCCGCTCCCGGCCGGCGAACGGGTCCAGGGACGGCTCGCCCTCGTAGGCGGCGGGCGCCACGACCGTCAGCCCCGAGCGCACCACCGCGGTCCGCACCGCCTGGACGGTGAACCGGCCGGCCACCGCCACCACCCCGCGGGCCAGCAGCTTCTGCGTGCCCCGCCGGGCGCTGTTGCCCCAGCGGGCCTCGGTCATCTTCAGGTCGGCCAACGCCTCGGCCCCGGTGATCGGTTCACGGCCGAGCTCGGTGGTCTCGTACGGGTCGTCGGGGTAGTACGTCCGCTCCAGCAGCGCGTCGGCGCCCCGCACCAGCAGCCCCGGGGTGAGCACCCCGGGCCAGCGGCGGGCCCGGGCGTGCGGGTAGGCCGCGCCGAGTTCCTCGTACGGGCCCACGCGGGCGATCCGGTCGCCCTCGACGAGGACGGCGCCGCCGGGCAGGGGTGCGGACCCCGGCCCGGGGACGAGGAGTTCGGCGGTGTGGAGCGTCAGCACGGGCGCGTCAGTTCGTGGAGATGAGCTTCAGCTCGGGGTGTGCCGTGCCGCCCTCGATGGCGGTGGAGGAGATGTGCGAGACCACGCGGTCGTCGACCGGGTCGTTCGCCGGGTCGTCGTGCACCAGGAGGTGCTCGTACGTCGTCGCGCGCTGCGCCGGGGTGCGGCCCGCCTTGCGGATCAGGTCGATGATCTCCTGGCGGTTGGAGCGGTGCTTGGCACCGGCCGAGGAGACGACGTTCTCCTCCAGCATGATCGAGCCGAGGTCGTCCGCGCCGTAGTGCAGCGAGAGCTGGCCCGCCTCCTTGCCCACGGTCAGCCAGGAGCCCTGGATGTGGGCGATGTTGTCGAGGAAGAGCCGCGCGATCGCGATCATGCGCAGGTACTCGAAGACCGTCGCCTGGGTGCGGCCCTTGAGGTGGTTGTTCTCGGGCTGGTACGTGTACGGGATGAACGCGCGGAAGCCGCCGGTGCGGTCCTGCGTGTCCCGGATCATCGCGATGTGCTCGATGCGCTCGGCGTTGGTCTCGCCGGTGCCCATCAGCATGGTGGAGGTGGACTCCACGCCCAGCTTGTGGGCGAGCTCCATGATCTCCAGCCAGCGCTCGCCGGACTCCTTGAGCGGGGCGATCGCCTTGCGCGGCCGCTCCGGCAGCAGTTCGGCGCCGGCTCCGGCGAAGGAGTCGAGGCCGGCCGCGTGGATGCGACGGATGGCCTCCTCCGCGGACACCTTGGAGATCCGGGCCATGTGCTCGACCTCGGACGCGCCGAGGGAGTGGATGACCAGCTGCGGGAAGGCCGCCTTGATGGCGGAGAAGTGGTGCTCGTAGTACTCGACGCCGTAGTCCGGGTGGTGCCCGCCCTGGAACATGACCTGCGTGCCGCCCAGCTCCACGGTCTCCGCGCAGCGGCGCAGGATGTCGTCGAGGTCGCGCGACCAGCCCTTCTTGGTGTCCTTCGGGGCCGCGTAGAAGGCGCAGAACTTGCACGCCGTCACACACACGTTGGTGTAGTTGATGTTCCGCTCGATGATGTACGTCGCGATGTGCTCGGTACCCGCGTAGCGGCGGCGGCGCGCCTCGTCGGCGGCCTTTCCGAGCGCGTGCAGCGGCGCGTGGCGGTAGAGGTCGAGCGCCTCTTCCTTGGTGATCCGGCCCCCTGCGGCGGCGCGGTCGAGGACAGACTGGAGAGCGGCCTGGTCGGTCACCGGTGCGTCACCTTTCGGCGGTGTGTCAAGAGGTCCGGACCGATCCAGCCTACGCCAGGGTCATGACCACTTCCGGGACACCCCTGGAGATCGCGCTCAGCCGAGCCCGCCGTGGACCACCGCGGCCAGCGCCCCGGCGAGCATGAAGGGGCCGAAGGGCATCGCGGTGCTGCGGCCCCCGCGGCGCAGGAGCATCAGCCCGAGGCCGTGGACGGCGCCCGCGAGGAAGGCCGCGAAGGTCCCGAGGAACAGCACGGGCCAGCCGTACCAGCCCAGCACCTGGCCGAGGGCCAGCGCCAGCTTGACGTCGCCGAAGCCCATGCCGCGGGGGCTGATGAGGAACAGCGTGAAGTAGCAGCCGCCGAGGGCCGGGCCGCCGAGCAGGGCCGTCGTCCAGGAACCCGCGGCCCCGGGGAACAGCGCGACCAGGCCCAGCCCGGCCGCCGTCAGCACGGCGAGCGGCAGCGTCAGCACGTCGGGCAGCCGGAACACGGCCGCGTCGACGAGGGCCAGCAGGACCCCGAACGGCGCGAGGGCCAGCCACACGAACAGCTCCGGGCGGCCCCCGACTGCCGCGGCGAGCGCCCCGCAGGCGGCCGCGGTCAGGAGTACGGGCAGCAGCGCGGGCCGGAACGCCCCGGCGCCGCCGCACGGCGCGCAGACCGCGCGGCCCAGCCAGCCCCGGGCCGGTCCCGCCAGCGGGTGCCCGGCCGGGCACCGCGTACGCCACGCGTCGTCGGGTTCGACGGCGAGCCGGTAGGCGGCGCGCGGTACGAGGAGGCCCCAGCCGGCGCCCCACAGGGCGGCGCCGGCCACGATCAGGGCCTCGGTGACGTCCAACGTCAGCCCGCCGACGCGCTGTCGCCGCGCCAGGTCGGCAGCAGTTCGTCGAGGAGGGCGGACGTGCGCGGCGGCAGGCCGCGGCCGCCGCCGAGCGCGCCGGCGCGCAGGGCCAGCGAGTCGGCGAGGGCCGACAGGCGTCCTGTGTCGCCGGTGGCGTGGGTGGCCCGGATCATCTCGTTCCACAGTCGCTCGTCGTTGGGCGACAGCGACATGGCGGTGGAGAGCGCGCCGATGGCCTGCTCGGGCCGGTCCTGGCCGAGCTGGTGCTCGGAGAGGGTCAGGGCGACCTCGGTGACGAGCAGCGGCAGCTGCGCGTCGATGATCTCGTGGGAGAGCCAGCCGTACCGCCCCGCGGGCCGGTCCGGGAGCAGGTCTCCCCGTACGAGGCCCAGCGCGTCGGTGAGCAGCCGCTCGCGGATGCCCGCGTTCCGGGTGCCGCGGCCCTGCGTCGCCTCGTGGTGCAGCGACCGCAGCACGTCGAGGTCGGAGACCACGGACGGCGCGAGGGTGAGCCGCCCGGCCGCGCCCGCGCGCAGCCTCGGGGTGCCGTCGGGGTCGGTGCCGAGCCACTCCCGCATCCGCTCGATGAGCGCGTCGCGGACGTCGTCGGTCACGCCCCGCGGCCACAGCGCGGCGGCGAGCACCCTCGGGTTGACCCCCTCGCGGTGGAGCAGGCACATGGCGAGCGCCTCGGTCATCAGCGCGGCGCGGTCGGGATCCGGGGTGCCGAGGCCGATGAGCTCGACCGGGCCGATGATCCGGGCGTAGACCGCCGGGCGGCCCTGCTCGGTGACGTCGACCAGGAAGGGCGGGGCGCCCGGGTCCGGCTCGTGGCCGGTCTCGCCGTCGGCGTCCCGGAAGAGCTGTACGACGGCTTCGTGCTGGGCCCGGGGCAGCGTCTGCGCCTGGAGTTCGAGGCCCAGTACGGGGGCGAGCAGCCGGCCGTCGGAGGTGGCCTCCAGCTCCCAGACCGCTCCGGGCAGGCTCTGCGTCGGCGTACCGAGGAGGTAGCCGATGCCGAGGCGGGCGGCGTCGGCGCCGAGTGCGGAGAGCCCGGCGGCCTGTTCCTCGGTCGGCTCGGCGGCGAGCAGCACGAAGTGCGGCGCCCACCGGTTGTCCTGCGCGTGGCCGGTGCGGCCGGTGAGGACGGAGTCGTGGCCGGCCGCGCCCAGGGCGCCGGCCCGCTGCCGGGTCTCGGCCTCCATGACCGGCAGCAGGTCGTCGATCCCGGGCAGGTGGCGCAGCCGGGTGGGTGCGAGGGCGGTGAGCTCCTCGCCGAAGCCGACCAGGGTGATCGTCAGTCGGTCGGACCAGCCGTTGGTCGCGAGTTCGGCGGCGATCGAGGACATGACCGCCGACCGGTCCGTGGCGGCGCCGGTCAGGGCGACCACGCCGGGTACGGCTTCCAGGTTCAGCAGCAGGCGGTTCCCGTCGAGGGTGCCGATGCTGACGAGCCCGGGGTAGGGGGCAGCGGTGTCGCCGGCCGGGGCGGCTTCGGCGGACGCCGCGTCCAGGCTCCACACGGTGTGGTCCTGGCCCTGCTGCCAGGGCGCGGGCGGGGCGGCCTCGCCGTCGCCGAGCTGGAGGTGGATCTCGCCGCCGGCGAGCCAGGCCGCGTACACGGTCGGCAGGGGGCGGGAGGCTGCGGTGAGCGCCTCGGACAGGCTGCGCAGGGAGCGGTCGAGGCGGCGTACGGCGTCGGGGTCGGCGCCGACGAACAGGGCGTCCTGCACGTTGGCCGCCTCGCCCGTGGGGACGGGCGGGGGCGTCAGCCCGCGGCCGGAGACGGCGCCGATCGCGGACTGCCACAGCGCGGTGCGGCGACGGCGGCCGAGGGCGGCCAGCAGGCCCGCGGCCAGCAGCGGGGACGCGAGGAGGGCCTCGGGGAGGGACTCCGTGACGGCCTCGGTGATGGTCGCGGACAGGCTGGAGGAGGAGTCGTCGGCGTCCGCCGTCTGCGCCTGGGCACCGGTCGCCGTGGCGGACTTGTCCTGGGTGGCCCAGTCGCGGGGCATGACGAACTGGGTGGTGTCGGTGTCCGTGGCACCCGTGGCGGCGGCCGCGCCGCCCTTGGCCGCGTCGGCCGTGGCACCGGTGGCCAGCGCGTGGTCGCCGCTCTTGGAGTACTCCACGATCTGCTCGCGGACCTCCTCGGAGACCTTCGGCGCCGCGTCCGGCATCTCCACGAGGTCGCCGCCGTACGCGTCGGCGGGCATCTCCATGATCCAGCCGGGCCGGATCAGGCTGGCCTTCGACAGCTGCTCGCCGTCGGGCTGCACGCGGTCCTTGTTGAGCTCGTAGATCTCGGAGTAGCGCCGGCCGTCGCCCAGGTGCCGCTCGGAGATCTCCCACAGCGAGTCGTGGTGGCGGCCCTCGGGGGGCTGGATCCGGTAGAACTTCGTTCCGGCTTCCCGCGCCTGCTCGGCCGCCTGCCGGTCGGACTCCGCCTGTTCCGCGGCCCGGTCCTGGGCCGTCTGCTGCGCCTGCTGCCCGGGGGTCTGCTGCGCGGAGGCCGTGACACCCGGCCGGTGCTGGTCCTCCAGCGACTGGCCCAGCTGCGAGAGACCGGGCGTGAAGCTCGCCGCTCCGGCGGTCACCAGCAGCAGGGCCGCGACGAGTTGCCGGGCGAGGGCCTGGCTGGCCCCGGCGGCGGGCACGCGCGTCGGCATGCCGAACCCGGTGACGGCGGCCTTGACCTCGACGAGGACGCACGCGGTGAACTGGGCCCAGGCCAGCCAAACGACCACGGTCAGCACGGAGATGAAGGTGTTGACCGTGATCTGCTGGCGGAGCATGTCCAGCGAGGGCACCTCGTCCGGCAGCGGCCAGCCGACCTGGGACGCCAGCGCCACCGGGACTCCGAGCACGAGCCCGGCCAGCGCGAGGAACGCGAGGAACGCCTTGACGAAGTCGCCGAAGGTCCGCCGCGGTCTCGGTGCGGCGCTCGAACGGGAGGTGCTGCGTGCCATGGCGGCTTCCTGTGTGGAGAGAGCGGTGGGGCGGAACGGGGGTCGCGCGGGTTATCCGGTCACGGACTCGGCGACCGCTCTGCCGCGGACCGTGACCGGTCCGCGGTGGTAGAGGCCGAGCACGGGCCGGTAGGTCAGCTGGATCTCGACCTGGACCCGCTGGGCGCCGGCCGAGACACAGTAGGACGCGTTGACGTCGGGGAGCGCCATCTTGGACTCCTCGGCGAACCGGCGGACCCGGCCGGTGCAGTTCTGGTAGTTGATCGGGGCGCCGCCCGAACCCGCGTACAGGGCAGCCCGGTCGATGTCCTGCGCGGCGAACCGGGCGGCCTGCTCGGCGAGGTCCGCGGCCCGTTCCCGCTGGGAGATCGCCATGCCGCCGTCGACGACGAAGGCGGCCAGGAACAGGAAGAGGATGCTGAAGATGATCAGCGCGGCGGCGCCGGAACCGCGGTCGTCCAGCTCCGCGCGGCGTGCCTCGAACAGCGCCTCGGCCCGGGCCCTCAGCCCGTCCGGCCGTCTCATGCCGCCCTCCGGAAGGGGTCCAGGGAGGAGGTGGCCCGGCCGCTGATCCTGGTCGGGATGTCGAGTCCGAGCATGCGCAGGCCGCGGATCTCGCAGCTGACCTCCACGGTGAAGAAGCCGCCGGGCTCGAAGCCCGCGCTCGTCTTCTGCACCGACACCGCCCCCGAGCACACGTCGCTCAGGTCGGCCTCCGCGGCCTTGACCGCCTCGGCCATCGCGATGTCCCGGTTCTTCTGGATGGACCCGGCCCGGGCCGCGTCGCGCGCGGCGCCGTCGACCGCGCCGCGGCCCTGGGCGAGCTGCCCGAAGGCGACGAGGACCAGGATGAAGAGGAAGAAGACGGGCGCGATGATGACCACCTCGATGGTGGAGATCCCCCGCTCGTCGTTCCGGCGGACGCGTGCCCACCGGCCGCGTGCCCACTGCCGTGTCCGAAGACTCATCCGGCCCTCACCCCCCGTCCCGTACGAAACGCTCGACCGGCCCGCTCGACTGGGCGTGGATGGTCAGGTCCAGCCCCGGCACGATGCTCGGCGCGCGGGCCGTGATCACGACCCGGACCGTGTTCGCCGCCGGCTGGTCGACGGTCACGTCCGGGCCGAGGACCAGCTGCGGACCCAGCTGCTGGATGTAGCTCTGCGCCGTCGCCCGCGCCTTGCCCTGCCAGGTGCCCGGGTTGGCGTCCGCCGAGGCCCGGGCCTCGCGGGCACCGGCCTGGGCCGCGGCCTGCGCCACCTGGTCCGCGAAGGAGTACATGGCGAACTGCACCGCCGCGAAGATCATGAAGAACAGCAGCGGCGTGAGGAAGACGAACTCGATCGCGGTCATGCCGGAGTCACCGCGGGCGGAGGCGGCCTCCACCCTGCGGCGTACGGCGCTGCGGAGTCGGGCAGCGCAGCCGTTCACGACATCGGTCACCGGGAAGGTTCGGCTACTTGCAGGTGCCGGACTGGTTGGCGCCCGCGATGCAGTTGCCGACCTTGGTGGCACCCGTGCTGAGCGCGGCGTTGATGATGGCGGCGACGACGCCGACGATCGCGACGACGACCGCCGAGATGATCACCCATTCCACGGCGGACGCACCGCGGTCCAGCTCACCGGACCGGGCGCGCTGCACGCGGCCCTGCAGGAAGGTGATCAGGAAGTCGACGGCCGGGTGGCTCTTGCGGAAGCCGTTCATGTGAGAGGTCCTCTCGGAAGATGGGAAAACGGGACGGGACGGGCGGGGTCAGGCGCCTTGGAAGACGCGTACGGCCGCCGGGAAGATCAGGAAGACCAGGAAGCCGCCGCAGAGCAGGAGCTGGGCCACGAGCATCGACTGCGACTTCTCGCCGGCGCTGCCCTCGATCTCGGCCATCTCCCGGTGGCGCATCGTTTCGGCACGGGAGGCCAGGGACTCCCGCACCTTCGCGCCGTCCTCGGCGACGAGTCCCAGCGCGCTCGCCAGGTCCTTCAGTTCCTCCACGCCCAGCTCCTCGCCGAGCATGCCCAGCGCCTGCCACTGGCTCGTGCCGGTGATCCGGGCGTCCGCCAGGGTGTTGCGGATGCGCCGCAGGGCCCAGCCGTCACTGACCTCGGCGGCCGCCATCAGCGCCTCGGGCAGGCCGCGGCCGCCGGCGAGGTTCATCGCGACCAGGTCGAGATACGCGCCGATCACGCGCCGCAGGTCACGGCGCTTGTCGGCCGCGTCCCGCCGGACCTCCAGGTCGGGGAGGAAGAAGAACACGGCGCCGCAGACCAGGGCCAGCCAGACCGGGATGACCATCCCGCTGGCGAACCCGAGGGTCATGACGATCGCGAAGAGGAACGGGCCGAAGATCAGACCGACCGCGCCCAGCAGGATCTTCGTCGCCAGGAAGTTCTCCCAGCTGCGCTCCAGGACGTTCAGGTCGGCCCGCAGGGAGCGCTGTTCCCAGCCCTGCTGCCGGTAGAGGTCGGCGACCCGGGCACCGATGCCGGCCCGCAGGGTGCCGAGCCGCCCGGAGTCCTCCTCCTGCGCGGCCGAGCGCCCGGGCGACTCGTACAGGGCGCCGCGCGCCCGCATCGCGTCGATCCGGGCCACGGTCGCCACCGCGCCGCGCTTGGAGGGCACCAGGGCCCGTACGAGGGCGTAGATGCCGAGACCGAGGACCGCCCCGATCACGACCGGAAGGGTGAGGTTCACCTCGGACCGACCTCCTCACGTTCGGACGGGGGCTGCGCGAAGCGCACCGGCTGTGCGTCGCGGACCAGGAAGCGCTCGGGCGTCTCGATGGTGGACAGCTTGCGCAGCCACAGGAAGCCCAGCGCGAAGAGCGCGCACACCAGGGCCAGGACGACCTGGCCCACCGCGGAGTTGTACGGGGACACGAAGTCCGGGTTGAAGATCGAAAGGCCGAGCACGAAGGCGACGCTGACGCCGACGACGATCTGCACGCTGCGCCGGGTGCTGGAGCGCTGGGCCATCACGCGCTGGCGCATGTCGACCTCCTCGCGCGCGGACTTGGCCAGCGCGCCCAGGACCTGTCGCAGACCGGGGCCGCGCAGCCGGGCGTTGAGGATCAGCGCGGCGACGATGATGTCGGCGGACGCGTCGTCGATCTCGTCGGCGAGGTGCTGCAGTGCGTCCGGCAGCGGCATGCGGGCCCGCAGCCTGTCGACCAGCGTCTCCAGGTGGGGTCGCAGGGCCGGGGCCGCGGCGCGTGCCGAGGCGGGGATGGCCTGCTCCAGGCCGACCGCGCCGGCGATGGTGTCGCGCAGCGACTCGGTCCAGGCCGCGAGGGCCTCGACGCGGCGCATCGCGCCCCGTTCCTCGGCGGCGCCGCCGAAGAGGCGCTCCCAGAAGAACACCAGCACGCCGGTGGCGATGCCGGCCACCGCCCAGCGGGTCAGCAGCAGGATGACCAGGCCGGTGCCGATCGCGAGGGAACCGCGACGGCCGGCGAACCGGGCCAGCTCGGCCAGCCGCTCGCGCGAATTGGCCCGCTCGTGCTCCGGCTTGACGGGAAGCCCGCGGATCGCGGCCGTCAGCAGGGCGAGCCCGCCGCCGACCACGATGCCGCACACCAGCGCGTACAGGACGGGCAGCGAGAACACGCCGCCCATGGAGGTGATGCCGTTCATGTCCGCCTCACCCCCAGGATCCGCTGGGGCGGTAGCCGTAGGGAACGAGCTCCTCGATGCAGGAGATCGGGGCGTGCGGGACGATCCGGCCGTCGGGGGTCTCCGCGAAGACCTCGCTGGACAGCACGCGGCCGTCGACGCCGTTCACCTCGCGTACGGAGGTGACGACGCGGCGGAGCCTGCCGCCGCTCTGGAAGGCGTTGCGGCGCTCGACGAACACGACGAAGTTGATGGCACCGGCGACCAGCATCTGGCTGGCCTCGATGGGCAGCCGCTCGGCGGCCTGCAGCGCGTAGGTGGAGATGCGGCTGAAGACCTCGTGGGAGCTGTTCGCGTGGATCGTCGAGAGGGAGCCGTCGTTGCCCTGGGACATCGCGTTGAGCATGGTGACGATCTCGTCGCCGAGCACCTCACCGACGATGACCCGGGAGGGGTTCATGCGCAGCGAGCGGCGCACCAGCTCGGACATCATGATGGCGCCCTGGCCCTCGGAGTTGGGCAGCCGCTCCTCGAAGGCCACGACGTTCGGGTGCAGCTCCGAGAACGTGTCGAGGCCGAGCTCCAGGGCCCGCTCCACCGTGATGAGGCGTTCGTGCGGCGGGATCTCGTTGGCGAGCGCGCGCAGCAGCGTGGTCTTGCCGGCGTTGGTCGCTCCGGCGATCATGATGTTCTTGCGTGCGCGGACCGCGCAGGACAGGAAGTGGCCGAGCTCCGGGGTGAGCGTTCCGTTGCCCACCAGGTCCGACATGAAGACCTTGCCCATGCGGGCGCGGCGGATCGACAGCGACGGCCGTCGGGTCACGTCCATGACCGCCGACAGGCGGGAGCCGTCGGGCAGCCGCAGGTCGAGCTGCGGGTTGGCGGAGTCGAAGGGGCGGGAGGAGAGGCCGGAGTAGGCACCGAGGACCTGGATCAGCTCGATGAGCTCCTCGTCGGTCTCGGCCACCGGGTCGGACCGGACCTCGTTGCCGTTCGCGTACCCGACGAACACCTGGTCGCAGCCGTTGATGTCGATGTTCTCGACCTCGGGGTCGTCGAGCAGCGGCTGGAGCCGGCCGACGCCGAAGAGCGCCGCGTGGACGGCGGCGGCGAACTGCTCCTCGGTCTCGGCGTCGAAGGGGGTGCGGCCCGCGTTGATCTCGCCGCGGGCGTACTCCTCCAGGATCTGGGCGATGACGGCGCGGGCGTACTGCCGCTCGTCCTCGCCGGACATCTGCATGAGGCCCGACAGCTGGTCGACGCGGCGCTGTTCGGCGATCCGGTCTCCGGCCTCCTGCCGGAAGCGCTTGACGAGCTGGTGGTCGACCGCGCTCATCGGGCCGTGCCAGGTGCGGCGCCGGAAGGACCGCCGGCAGGACCGTTGGGAGCGGCCCACACGGCGCCGTACTGCTGGTTCAGGTCGAAGGAGACCTGCCGGGCGGACCGGATCAGCAGCGACTTGTCCAGCCGGCCGCGCCGGCGGCCCGCCAACTGGTCCGCGCCCTGCGGGTCGTACGCGAGGGAGCCGACGACGCGGACGCCCGAGTGCGAGGCGACCAGCATGTCGTTGACCTGGCCGACCACCTTGGAGGAGTCCTTGGGGTCGGTCACCAGCAGCACGCCGAGCAGCGGGGTGCCCAGCTGTCCGGCGCCGCGCTGGGAACCGTGCAGCTTGGCGGAGAGCGCGAGGGCCCGGTCCCGTACGCGGGCGATGCTCTCGGGCGTCGTACGGCCGACGAGCAGCACCAGGCTGGCGTGGGCGAACAGCTCCAGCGCGGGGCCGTCGCCGCCGATCCGGCCGCAGTCGGCTATGACGTCGGCGGGCGAGTGCGGGGACTCGGCGAGCGAGGCGAACGCCCGGCCGAGCAGCGGCCACTGGCCGACGAGGCCGGCGGACTGCTCGGACGAACCGATGCCGACGAGCACGTCGAGGCCGCCGGACATCGTCTGCGCGTGGTCCCAGAGCTGGTCCGGGGCCAGGCCGCGACGCGCGGTCGCGGCGATCGACAGCATGCCGGTGTTCGGGTTGAGCGGCCCCCCGTGGGAGGCAGCGCCGCGGTATACGAGGTCCCCGCCGGCCGGGTCGGCCTCCGCGAGGAGCGTGCGCCGCGGCCAGACGGCTGCGAGCGCGACGGCCGCGGTGGTCACACCGGGTGAGCCCTTGTCGGCGGCGAGTGCGATGAGCGCCATGTCTTCTGCTTTCCTGTGCGCCCGTGAATCAGCCGGAGGCCGACGGGATGAGCACCAGGGAGACCTGGCCGGCCGCGGCCGCCTGGGTCAGTGGCGCGATCTCGTTGGTGTTGACCATGACGGTGACGGGCAGGTTGCCGCTGCCGATGGCCTTGCCGTCGCCGACGATGACTTCGTTGATCCTGGCGTCACGCACGAGCAGCGTGTTGGCCTCGCCGGCACCGGCGTTGCCGGCGGGCTTGGTGGCGTCGGCGCTCACGCGGTAGGCGGCGACGTGGTCACCGGCCTTGAGCCCGGCGGGGTACTGGCCGTCCTTGAGGGAGAGGCCGACGTAGGCCTTGCCCTCGGGGAGGCCCTTGACGTCCGAGAACATCTCGCCGATCGCGATGGTGCCCTTGACCAGGCTGTTCTTGGCCTGGAGCGCCTTCAGCGCCTCCCGCTGCTCCCAGCGCACGTAGTGGACGGCGGGGTCGTCCGCCACCATCACGGGCGTCATGCTGGCGTCGCTCACGGACTTGCCCGCGGCGATGTCCGCCGAGATGCGGACGACCTCGATGCGCTCACCGGCCCGCAGGACGAGCACGGTGGCCCCGAGGGCACCGGCGAGGATGAGCAGTACGGCCAACGCGGCCAGCGCCGGCTTGCGTTCCCGACCCGTGGAGGGCAGTCGCTCACCAACGCCCTGCGCGGACCCTGAACCCCTGTGGCTCGCCGCACCCGAACGTTCCTGGACCTTCACTCCACCGCTCCCCCGTGCACTACCACAGACAAAATCGGTCATTCGCCAACAGAACCCAGCCTGTTTAAGACTTGACCGAACCATAGAAAAAGCAAGCTGATCGCACGGTAGCAGTAGCACATAGGCACCTCAAGGCGAGTCGGTCACCGTGAGACCCGACGCCGCATAAATGAGTACGCGTACTCAGACGGTGCTGGTTCCCGGCTAGGAGGATGTCCCTACGACCGCTCCCGCGGACCCCCGCGGCGGCGCGCAACCCTCACATTCGCCGCATTCCCCATGACCTGGCCGCACCGCATCCGATCTCCACGGGATCCAGCCACATTCGCCCTGGCGAAACCATTCTCCGCGCCGGTAGCGTCAGAACGCTTCAGATGACCCTCGCCCCACCAGGAGCTGCCCAGTGAACCGCCGCACTTTGCCCGTTGCAGTCGCCGCCGCGGCAACTGCCCTGCTCCTGACCTCGTGCGGCGGAGGCAGCGGCAAGGCCGACGACAAGATCGCCGGCGCGGACGGGAGCTCCGCCCCGTCGTCCGCGTCGCCGAGCGCGAGCCCGTCCGACACGGCGGGGCGTCCGAAAATCACGCTCCCGGCCGACTTCAAGAACGAGTTCGAGGGCTGGACCACGGGGGATCCCGTGAAGGACGCCCTCCTCGCGGACATCGGCCAGGCCATCGGCTCCGTCGACGCCGCCATCGCCAGCGACGAGGCCGAGTCCCCGGCGGTGCCCTTCTACCACAAAGGCGATGCGCTGATCGGCGCCTCGACGTGGATCGCGAAGCTCAAGAACGACGGGCTGACGCCCACGGGCACCACTCGCTACTACAAGGCGAGCATCGAGATGTTCGATGACAAGTCCGCCGGCGTCCTCTACTGCTCGGACGAGGGCAAGGCGTTCGCCAAGGAGCGCAAGACGGGCAAGGTGCTCACCACGCCCGTCACGGCCAACTCGTACACCCGGTACACCGTCCGGGTGGAGAAGAACCAGCAGGGCGTCTGGCAGACCACGACGCTCACCTCGAAGCGGGGGGACAAGACGTGCACACCGTAAGACTTCCGTTGCGCATTCTCGCGGTGGGAACGACAGCCACCGTGCTCGCGCTCATGCCCGGCACCGCAAGCGCGGAGATACCGCCCAACGACTCGCGGGGAGGCAACACCAGCGGCAGCCTGAGCGACGGCAAGCTCACCTCGAACGTCCAGATCTCCGGGGACAAGAGGGCGCCCGGCGCGGCGCCCAAGGGCTTCGCCACGGCGACCAACTGGACGCCGCCCGCCTGCTGGTACGAGCCGCGCTCGGCCTCCGAGTTCCAGGCCTACGTCGAGGCGTCCTACGACTCCACCGTCAACTACCCCGGCCAGCACAGCTACGCCAAGCAGGCGGTGAGCCAGTTCCGGGACATCTACAAGGACGGCAAGTACAAGAACTACAACCTCGACAAGGCGAGCGAGGGCGCCTTCTGGGTCTCCGTCCAGAACCCCGACCGCATGAACGAGCTCGCCGCGTTCTCGTGCAGCGACCTGCCCGAATGGGTCCCGAACGGCACCCCGCCGCCCTTCCGCCAGGCCATCACCCCCGAGATGCTCGCGCAGGCCGCGTACGGGGCGATCGACCTGCCGGCGACCCGGGTCAGCCTGGCCCCCGCCGACAACACCAAGGTCAACCTCGGCACCTGGGCCTGGCTGGACAAGAACGTCTTCGAGCCGAAGAGCGTCACCGCCACCCTCAACGCGGGCGGCACGACCATCTCAGCCACCGCCACTGCCACCCCCGCCTCCGTGCGCCTGAAGGCGGGCACGCAGGACGCCACGCTCCACCCCGGCTCGGGCGAGTGCGCGTTCAACCCGGGCGGCGGGGCCGGCGTCCCCTTCACCGCGGGGTCGGAGAACCAGACCCCGCCCTGCGGGATCACCTACCTGCGCTCCTCCGGCAACGGCACGTTCCCGCTCCAGGCCTCCGTCACCTGGAACGCCAGCTGGACCGGCAGCAACGGCCAGGGCGGCGCCCTGCCCTCGGGCACCATGGAGGGCGAGCCCCAGAACGTGACGGTCCAGGAGATCCAGGCCGTCAACCGCTGATGAGCTGATGGCAGAAGTGCCGCTGCCCGCCGGGGTTGGGGCGGCGGCGCGCGTACAGCCAGCGCAGCAGCTGCGGCTCCATGATCTTCAGCGCGTCGGCCGGGGTCGGGACCCC